>DASUQP010000232.1:0-12747 GCA_036280475.1 Methyloceanibacter sp.
CTGCTCGCGCGGCCCCTGCCCGGTCAGCGCAACCTGCTTCATGGCTTCGAAGAGATCGCGGCGGACGCCTGCGGGCGCCGCTTCTTTCCGGCTTTCGTCGAGCCGGCCCCGATATTGCAGCTCGAGCTTTGAATTGAAGCCGAAGAAATCGGGCGTGCAGGCGGCGTCGTAGGCTCGCGCCACGTCCTGGCTCTCGTCGTAGAGATAGGGAAAGGTGAAGCCATGCGCCGCGGCGAAGCGCTTCATGTTGGCGAAGGAATCCTCGGGGTAATGCACCGCGTCGTTGGAAGAGATGGCGACGGCACTGACGCCGAGCCCGCGCAGCTCGTTCACGTCGCGCGCGATGCGGTCGATCACCGCCTTCACGTAAGGACAGTGATTGCAGATGAACATGACCAGCGTGCCATTCGGCCCCTTCAGCTCTTCCAGGCTGTAGGTCTTGCCGTCGACGCCGGGAAGGCGGAACGAGGGCGCCTCCCAGCCGAAATCGCAAACCGGGGTCTCTGCCGCCATCGTGCCGTTCCGTTTCGCAAATCTGTTACGGTGCGGGCCTACTCTCCCGCGCCGCAAACGTAATCCAGGACTTGGCATATGGCGAAACCCGACGGCTTCTGCAACAGGGCCGAGGCCTGTGAGGCGCATGACAATGTGCCGCTCAGCCCAACGCAGGGCGACACGATCGGCGACCTCATCCTGCGCCGCTACAGCCGCCGCGCGGTGCTGCGCGGCACGCTCGGGGCGACAGCCGCCGCGGCGCTGTTCGGTCCTGCGCTGCTCGCGGGGCGCGCGGCACGCGCCGTGGACGAGGCTGACCGCTTCGCCTTCGCGGAAGTTGCCGCCGGGGTCGACGAAACTCACCATGTCGCCCACGGGTACCGGGCGAACGTGCTGCTCCGCTGGGGCGATCCGCTCTTTCCCGACTCGCCCGCCTTCGATCCGTTGCGGCAGAGTGCCGAGGCGCAACTGAGACAGTTCGGTTACAACAACGACTACATCGCCTTCTTCCCGCTCGACGATTCGGGCAAGCGCGGCCTCCTCTGCGTCAATCACGAATATACCAACGAGGAGGTCATGTTCCCGGGCCTCGTCCGCCAGGACGTGATCTGTTTCCCCGACATGACCGCGGAGCTCGTCGCGATCGAGATGGCGGCCCATGGCGTCACCATCGTCGAGATCGCGCGCGGCGAGGACGGTTGGCGCCCCGTTCTCGACAGCGACTACAATCGCCGCATCAGCCCCACAAACACGCCGATGACGGTCGATGGACCGGCTTCAGGGCACGCGCGGATGAAGACGAGCGCCGACGCCTCTGGCCGCAACATTCTCGGCACGCTCAACAACTGCGCCGGCGGCGTCACACCGTGGGGCACGTACCTCACGGCGGAGGAAAATTTCCACGGCTATTTCTGGAGCGCGCTCTGCGCCGAGGGCGGCAAGGCGCCGGCGGGCCTCGGCGGCGCGCAAGCGAAGAGCTATGAGCGCTATGGCGTGCCCGGCCTGTGGCAAGCCTGGGGCAAGTTCGTCGACAGATTCAATGTCGACAAGGAGCCGAACGAGCCGAACCGCTTCGGCTGGATCGTCGAGATCGATCCGTTCGATCCGGCTTCAGTGCCGGTGAAGCACACCGCGCTCGGCCGCTTTCGCCACGAAGGCGCCGAGTGCCTCGTCAACAAAGATGGCCGCGTCGTCATTTATTGCGGCGACGACGCCCGTTTCGACTATGTGTATCGCTTCGTCTCCGACGGGACCTACGACCCCGATGACCGCGCCGCGAACAGGCGGCTCCTTTCGCAAGGAACGCTGTCTGTCGCGCGATTTGACGCCGATGGCAGCCTCAACTGGCTTCCGCTCGTGTTCGGACACGGGCCCCTCACGCCTGAGAACGGATTCGCCGATCAGGGTGACGTGGTCATCGATGCGCGCCTCGCCGCCGACCTGCTTGGCGCCACGCGCATGGACCGGCCCGAGGACGTGCAGCCCAATCCGGCCACCGGCCGCGTCTATGTGCTCCTGACCAACAACAAGGACCGCGAGGCCGGGCAGGAGGACGCCGCCAATCCGCGGGCCGAGAACGTGTTCGGTCATATCATCGAGATGACCCCACCCGACGGCGATCATGCGGCCGATCGGTTCGCCTGGGATCTGTTGGTTCGCTGCGGCAACCCTTCGGTCGCGGCGGTCGGGGCGCTATGGAACCCGGCGACGTCGGACAATGGCTGGTTCGCCTGCCCCGACAACGCCGCGGTGGATGCCGACGGGCGGCTATGGATTTCAACCGACCAGGGCGAGGCCTGGCCTACGGGGCGCGCCGACGGCCTCTATGCGTTGGAAACCGAAGGCGCGCGGCGTCGCATGGCAAAGCTCTTCTTCCGTTGCCCGGTCGGCGCCGAGCTCTGCGGACCCTGCTTCACGCCGGACCAGGAAACCGTGTTCGTCGCCGTGCAGCACCCGGGGACCGACGGCACCGATCGCTACAAGGGTTTCGAGCGCGCATCGACTTTCGCCGACCCTGCGACGCGCTGGCCCGATTTCCATCCGGACATGCCGCCGAGGCCGTCGCTTCTCGCCATCACCAAGATCGGCGGCGGCAAGATCGCGTGAGGTTTTCGCTGTTTTTCTCGCTCTTGAAAAAGAAGCGGGCGCGTGCGAGCTACTCTTGTTCCCTGTACCCGTGAGATTCGTGGAGCCCCTGGTGTCCAAAAGACCCGTGCGCAAAGCCGCCGCATCGCGCGACCTGTTCGCCAAGCTCGAAGACGCACCGAGGAAAGCGCCAAGCAAGCCGGCCAAGCCGCAGGCGCGCGGCGCGTCCTCCTCGCGCGCCGAGGCGGGCTACACGGCCGCCGATATCGAGGTGCTGGAAGGGCTCGAGCCGGTGCGCCGGCGGCCCGGCATGTATATCGGCGGCACCGATGAGAAGGCGATGCACCATCTCTTCGCCGAGGTGCTCGACAACGCCATGGACGAGGCGGTCGCCGGTCATGCCGACCATATCGGGGTCGCGTTCGAGGAGGACGGCTTCCTGACCGTCACCGACAACGGCCGCGGCATCCCCGTCGATCCTCACCCGAAATTCAGAAAGAAGTCCGCGCTCGAAATCATCATGACGACGCTGCACGCGGGCGGGAAGTTCAACTCCAAGGTCTACGAGACGAGCGGCGGCCTTCACGGTGTCGGCGTCTCGGTCGCGAACGCGCTGTCGGAAACGATGGACGTCGAGGTCGCGCGGGGCCAGAAGCTCTATCGCCAGAGCTACACGCGGGGGGCGCCCGACGGCCCGTTGAAGAACCTCGGTGCGATCAAGAACCGCCGCGGCACGCGCGTCCGCTTCAGGCCGGACCCCAAGATCTTCGGCAAGGGAGCCGCCTTCCGTCCGGCGCGGCTGTTCCGCATGGCGCGCTCAAAGGCCTATCTCTTCCGCGGCGTCGAGATCAGGTGGTCGTGCGCCAAGGCGATGCTCGCGGGCGACAGCGAGACGCCGGAGAGCGCCGTTTTTCACTTCCCCGGCGGGCTGAAGGATTTCCTGGGCAGCCGCATCGAAGGACAGGAGGCCGTGACCAAAGACTTCTTCGCGGACCGGATCGAGAAGACCGAAGGTTCGGGCTCGGTCGAATGGGCGATCGCCTGGATCGCGAGCGACGACGGCTTCCTCAGCTCCTATTGCAACACCGTGCCGACGCCCGACGGGGGCACGCATGAAGCGGGACTGCGCGCCGCCCTCACAAAGAGCCTGCGCGGCTATGGCGAACTGACTGGGCACAAGCGCGTCGGGCAGGTGACGGCCGACGACGTGCTCGGAACCGCCGCCGCCATGCTGTCTGTGTTCATCCGCGAGCCCGAGTTCCAGGGGCAGACCAAGGACAGGCTGTCGAGCCCCGAGGCCGCCCGCATCGTCGAGGGCGCCGTGCGCGACGCCTTCGACCACTGGCTGACCGGAAACCCGTCGCAGGCGAACCTTCTGCTCGATTGGGTGGTCGACCGCTCCGAGGAGCGCCTCCGCCGCAAGAAGGAAAAGGAGATCGGCCGGCAGACGGCGACGCGGCGCCTGCGGCTCCCCGGCAAGCTCGCCGATTGCGCGGTGAGCGGCGCGCAAGGCACCGAGATCTTCATCGTCGAGGGCGACTCGGCCGGCGGCTCGGCCAAGCAGGCGCGCGACCGCGCGACCCAGGCCGTACTGCCGCTCAGAGGCAAGATCCTCAACGTGGCGAGCGCAAGCTCGACCAAGCTCGCCGATAATCAGCTCCTGAGCGACCTGATCCAGGCGCTCGGCTGCGGCACCGGCGCCCGCTATCGCGAGGAGGATCTGCGCTACGAGAAGGTCGTGGTGATGACGGACGCCGATGTCGACGGCGCCCATATCGCCTCGCTTCTCATCACCTTCTTCTACCGCGAGATGCGCGGGCTGATCGAAGGCGGCCATCTCTATCTCGCCGTGCCGCCGCTCTATCGCCTGAGCCAGGGCGCCAAGACCTTCTATGCGCGCAACGACGCGCATAAGGACGAATTGATGCGCAAGGAATTCAACGGCAAGGGCAAGGTCGACGTCTCACGCTTCAAAGGTTTGGGCGAGATGATGCCGAAGCAGCTCAAAGAGACCACCATGGACCCGAAGGCGCGCATTCTGCTTCGGGTCGAGATCGCCGACGACGACAAGGCGACCTTCAAGCTGGTCGATCAGTTGATGGGCAACAAGCCCGAGGCGCGCTTCCGCTTCATTCAGGAGCGCGCGGAATTCGCCAAGCCCGACGCGCTTGATATTTAAGCTAGAGCCATCGCGGCACGCGCGCCTTGTATTTGCAGTAGACGTCGCCGAACTTCCGCTCGAGATACGCCTCTTCCCGCAGGACAACGCCGCGCTGCAAGATCACGAGCACCGGGATCAGCAGGAGCAGCACCCACATGCTGGTCAGGACGATGGCGAAACCGAAATAGGCGAGCACGAAACCGATATAGATCGGGTTCCGCGTGAAGCGATAGGGTCCGGTGGCGACCAGAGCCGTCGCGGGCTCGCTCGGCACGACGCTCGTTCTGGCAAGGCGGAAATTGTGGACCGAACGAGCCACAAGCGCAAAGCCGATGAGGACAAAAGTCAGGCCCACGGTAAGCGCGAGCGCATTCGCCGATCCGAGCCCGGGCCCGATCGGTATGAGGAAGCTCAGCAGCGCGCCGGCCGCGAGCGCGCCAAGAAACAGGATCGGCGGCATGATCGCGACTTCGGCATGATCGTTGGCATTCATGGTCCGTCCCGCCCTATCGCTCGCGCGTTCTGGCGAAAAAGCCGCGCATCCTCCAGTCGGCGCGCAAGCTTAATGCGGCGCCGTACCGGGCACCCGTGCCAAATTGCCTCTTGCGCCGCGCGCGTTGGCCGCTTATTTGAGGATCAAGCAATAGCAGGGCATAATCCTCGCATCGCTCCCGTCGTATCTTGCACAAGGGCTGCGAATCGTTGCAGCAAATATTTGTGCCTAAAAGAAAGAAATACGCGCGGCGCAAAAGTCGCGCGGCAATTTGACTAACGCATGAGCTTTTCTAATCTTGGCCTGAGCCCCAAAGTTTTGTCCGCCGTGGAAGCGGCGGGCTTCGTGACTCCGACCCCCATTCAAGAGAAGGCCGTCCCTGCCGCCATCGCGGGCCGCGACGTGCTCGGCATTGCGCAGACCGGGACCGGCAAGACCGCGTCCTTCGTGCTGCCGATGCTGACCCGGCTGGAGCGCGGCCGGGCGCGGGCGCGCATGCCGCGCTCGCTGATCCTGGAGCCCACCCGCGAGCTCGCCGCGCAGGTGGCCGAGCATTTCGACATTCTCGGGAAGAGCCACAAACTGACCGTGGCGCTTCTGATCGGCGGCGTGTCCTATGAGGACCAGGACCGCAAACTCGATCGCGGCGCCGACGTCGTGATCGCCACGCCCGGCCGCCTGCTCGATCATTTCGTTCGCGGCAAACTGCTCTTGAACGGCATCGAGATCCTGGTGGTCGACGAGGCTGATCGCATGCTCGACATGGGCTTCATTCCCGACGTCGAGCGCATCTGCAAGCTTCTCCCCTTCACCCGGCAAACCTTGTTCTTCTCGGCCACCATGCCGACGGAAATCCAGCGCCTCGCCGACAAGTTCCTGCACAATCCCGAGCGCATTGAAGTCGCACCGCAGGCCACCGCGGCGGCGACCATCGTGCAAAGGCTGAAGAAGGCGCCCGACGAGGCGGCGGGAAAGCGCGAAGCGCTCCGAGCCTTGATGCGGGAGATCGACGTCAAGAACGCCATCATCTTCTGCAACCGCAAGAAGGATGTCGGCATCCTCCATCGCTCGCTCCAGCGCCATGGCTTCAATGTCGGCGCCTTGCACGGGGACTTGGATCAGCACCAGCGCACGGCGACGCTCGATGCCTTCCGCAGCGGCCAAATCGCCTTCCTTGCCGCGAGCGACGTGGCGGCGCGCGGGCTCGATATCCCCGAGGTGAGCCACATCTTCAATTACGACGTGCCGATCCAGCCTGAGGACTATGTCCATCGCATCGGGCGGACCGGCCGGGCGGGACGCGAAGGCTTCGCCGCCACGCTGGTGACGCCGCGAGACTACAAGGCGCTCAAGGCGATCGAGAAGATGCTGGGCTACGAGATCGCGTGGATCGACGGCGCGCCGAGCGAGGAAGAGCAGAAAGAGGCTCTGGACTCGCGGCCGTACGGGAATGGGCGCCATCGCCGCGGCGGCCGCTCAAGACGCGACAAACACCCCTCGGGTCCGCACGCGAAGACGGGCCATCCCTCCAGACCTCACGGGCCGAACGTGCAGCGGAGCGCTCCGCAGGGCTCCCATTACGGCAAAAAGCAAGACGAGCGCCGCCACGACAGGCCGAAGCATCCCCATCCCGGCGAGCGGAAATCAGCCCATGGTCACGCCACCCCCGCTCCTCAACAGAAGAAGTCCCAGCCCGAGCCGTCCAGTTCGCGGCAGCAGGGCATGGGCGACCATGTTCCGGCCTTCATGATGCGCCCGGTCCGGGTCACTTAAGCGCGGCAGAGAGTATCAGCCTAGAGTTCCAGCCCGCTTCCCCTCTCCCTTGAGGGAGAGGACGAAACGAGTGTCATTCCGGCGCAAGCCGGAATACGGGGACAGGCACGGGCGCGGACACTGGATACCGGCTTTCGCCGGTATGACGGAGAAGGGTAGCCCAGGCCGCAATCCAGCCCGTGTAGCACCCTATCCCTCCCCGCGCGGGAAGGGGCGAAGCCGAGTGCAGGCGAGGCTGAGCCGGGGCGGGGTGATCGTCCGGCACGTTATCTCTTCGGCGCATTGTGCAACGGCCCCCTACCCCGACGCCGCCCTTGGCGTCGTCGGACCTCCCCACGAGGGGGAGGTTTAAAAAGGGCGGAGCGAAAGTCGTGAGCCGGAATCCAGAACTGCGTGACGATTGCGCGCTGCATCCTTCGAGGGCCGCTTCGCGGCCACCTCAGCATGACGAATCCAGGAGAGCGTACGCTTATTCTAACCTCCCCCTCGTGGAGGTCCGGCGTCGCGTTTCGCGACGCCGGGGTGGGGGGCGCGTCTCCCGCGGAGAGCGACGCTGCTTTCAGGGCGTCAGACGGCGCTTCGCGCCTAACCCCTCACCGCGCGCCGAGCGGCGCGCGTGCTCTCCCCAACCTGCCTGCGCGAAGCCGAAGCGGCTTCGCCTCGGCCCGTCCGCCGAAGGCTTCGGGCCGCAGGCGGGCGAAGGCAGGGGGGAGAGCGGAATGCACCTCAGGATGACGAAATCCTAGGAGCTGTCTTGCGCCGAGTCCTCGGCGGGCTTGAGTGCGACCGACTCGCCGCACCCGCAGGCGGATGTCTGGTTCGGGTTGTTGAACACGAAGCCGGAGCGCATGCGATCGGTGCGATAGTCCATCTCGGTGCCGAGCAGGAACATCACCGCGCTCGGATCGATCAGGAGCTTGACCCCCTTGTCCTCGACAATCTCGTCATGCGGCCCGTGCGCTTGCGCGTACTCCATCGTGTATTCCATGCCGGCGCAGCCGCCGTTCTTCACGCCGATACGCACGCCTTCGACCGTCTTGCTTGAAGCGGCTTGAAGGGCGCGGATCCGCGCGGCGGCGGCCTCGGTGAGGCGCATCACTTGGGGACGGGGACGGACGGCCATGGCTTGAAGTTGGGGCAAATCGGGCGCGCGTTCAAGGCTTGCCGTCAGAACATATTGAGGTCGAGCCGCGCCTCGTCGCTCATGCGGCTCGTGTTCCAAGGCGGGTCGAACACGAGATTGACCTTGACCTGGCCAACGCCCGGGACGGCGGAGACGGCGTTTTCGACCCAGCCCGGCATTTCGCCCGCAACCGGGCAGCCCGG
The DNA here is from genome assembly GCA_036280475.1 of Methyloceanibacter sp. GTDB lineage: Bacteria > Pseudomonadota > Alphaproteobacteria > Rhizobiales > Methyloligellaceae > Methyloceanibacter. Next base: position 8,334 of record DASUQP010000232.1, read on the forward strand.
CGCCGTCAGCGTCATGTCGATCTCGATATTGCGGTCGTCGTCCACGTCCAGCCGATAGATGAGGCCGAGCTCGTAAATGTCGACGGGGATCTCGGGATCGTAGACGGTCTTGAGCGCGGCGATCAGGTCGCCTTTCAGCCGCTCGACCTCGTCGGGAGGAAGCGCCGAACCAGCCCCCTCCCCGCCGCCGGTCGCGCCGACGCCAGCCTTGATCTCGCCGGACTCGCCGCCGGCGGCCTCAGGCTCGGACTGCGGCTCGGCCTCGCGGGCCGGGGCATCGTCCTTTTGAGTTCTTTCAATCATCGCGAAGGCAACCTTAAGCGAACATCTCGCGCGCCTTGTGCAGTCCCTCGACCAGAGTATCGACCTCTTCCATCGTATTGTACATGGCGAAGGACGCGCGGCATGTCGAGGTCACGCCATAGCGGGCAAGGAGCGGCTCGGCGCAATGGGTTCCGGCCCTGACCGCCACTCCATAACGGTCGAGGATGGTGCTCACGTCGTGGGGATGGGCGCCCTCCATATTGAAGGCGATGATGCTCCCTTTGTCTTTGGCGCGCCCGAAGATGCGCAGCCAGTTGAGCTCGCCGAGGCGCTCCATGGCATAGTCGAGGAGGGCCGCCTCGTGGGCCGCGATCCGCTCGCGCCCCACGCTCTCCACGTAATCGATGGCGGCGCCGAGCCCGATGGCCTGCACGATGGCCGGCGTGCCGGCCTCGAACCGGTGCGGCGGCTTGGCATAGGTGATCATATCAGTGGTCACGGTGCCGATCATCTCGCCGCCGCCCTGATAGGGACGCATGTGCTCCAGGTGCTCTTTCTTGCCGTAGAGCACGCCGATCCCCGTCGGGCCGTAGAGCTTGTGCCCGGTGAACGCATAGAAATCGATGTCGAGGTCCTGCACGTCGACGGGAAGATGCACCGCTCCTTGCGCGCCGTCGGCAAGGACACGAATGCCGCGCTTGTGCGCGATCCGGACCACCTCCTTCAGAGGCACGATGGTGCCGAGCACGTTGGACATATGGGTGATGGCGATCATCTTGGTGCGCGGAGTGATCAGCCGCTCGAACGCATCGAGGAGAAACTCGCCGTCGTCGGAGACCGGCGCCCATTTCAGAACAGCGCCCTGGCGCTCGCGCAAGAAATGCCAGGGCACGACATTGGAGTGGTGCTCCATGATGGTGAGAAGGATCTCGTCGCCTTCGCCGATATCCGGCGCGCCGTAGGAAGACGCAATCAGGTTGATCGCCTCGGTCGCGTTGCGGGTAAAGACGATCTCCTCATCGGAGCGCGCATTGAGGAAGCGGCGCACGCTTTCGCGTGCCTGCTCGAAATGGGCGGTGGAAAGATTGCTGAGATAGTGCAACCCGCGATGCACGTTGGCGTATTCGTCGGCGTAAGCGCGCAAGGTCGTGTCGAGCACCACGCGCGGTTTCTGCGCCGACGCGCCATTGTCGAGATAGACGAGCTTTTTGCCGTTCACTTCACGAGAGAGAATCGGGAAATCGGCGCGGATCGCCTCCACGTCGAACGGGGCCGCCGCCGGTCTGCGATCTTGCTTCGTGGGAGTGAGCACGGTCATCGGCCGCATCCTCAGTCGGCAGAAATGCCGAGCCACGCGGCGGAGGCATTGATAAGCGCGTCGCGCAAGGCCTCGTCCTCGACCCGCTCGATCGCTTCGCCGACGAAGGCCTGGACGAGGAGGGCGCGGGCTTCCGCTTCGGGAATGCCGCGCGCCTCGAGATAGAACAGAAGTTCGTCGTCGATCTGGCCCGAGGTCGAACCGTGGCCGCAGACCACGTCGTCGGCGAAAATCTCAAGCTCGGGCTTGGAATCGAACTCGGCGGTTTCCGACAGGAGAAGCGCGCCCGCCATCTGCTTGCCGTCGGTCTTCTGCGCTCCGGGCGAGACAATGATCTTGCCCTGGAAGACGCCGCGCGCCTCGCCGTCCAGCACACCCTTGAACATCTCGCGGCTCGTGCAATGCGGCACGCGGTGCTCGACGAGAAGCGTCGTGTCGCAATGCTGCCGGTCGCGGAGGAGAAAGGCGCCGGAAATGTCGGCAGCCGCCCCTTCGCCCAAAAAGCGCAAATAGATTTGATTGCGGGCGAGCGCGGCCCCGGTCGAGAATTGGAAGGCATCGTAGCGGGCATCACGACCGAGCTCGACAAGCCACGTGCAAAGGTGGACTGCGTCGTCGCCGTCGCGCTGCAGCTTGATGTGCTTCACCGCGGCCTTGGCGCCGATCCTGAGCTCCGTCGCCGCGTTGCGCTGTGATCCGCGGAGCCCGAGGCTGCCGAAGCTTTCGAGGATCGTGGCGGAGCTGCCGGGCTCGGCAATCACGACGTTGCGGGTGAAGGTCGAGGCAGGATCGCCTGCGCCGTCAAGCGCGATGACGTGTATCGGCTTGTCCAGGATCACGCCCTCGCCGATGCGCAAGGCGAGGCCGCCCGTCATCAGCGCCGTGTTGAGGGCAAGCACGGCGTCGTCGTCATGCGGATTGACGTGACCAAGGGCCTTTTTGAGCCAGGCCGGCGGCTTCTCGAGAGCAACCGCCAGCGAGATCGCCTCGACACCGGCCGATTTCAGGCCGGCGAGGTCCGAGAGATCGGCGCTCAGATCGCCCTCGACGAGGACGACACGATAGGCGGGAAGGCGCGCAATCTCCGCGCCCAGCGCCTGGCTCAGAGCACCCTCGTTCACGGCCGCGCCGTCGGACTTGCCAAGCGGATTGACATCGGTCAGCCGGGCGCGGAGGTCGGTATATTTCCAGGCCTCGATGCGGCGATGGGGCAGGCCCTGCCCGCCGTAGGCCGCGATGGCCGTCGTCCTCAGGTCGGACACAAAGGGATCGCGGGCGCCGGGAAGCGCATTCTCGGCCGCCTCGAACAGGTCGAGATAGGCCTGTTCGGCCTTGGTCCTGAATTGCTGGACGGGGAGGTCCATGACGGCCTTTCTTACGCGGCTGCCTCGCCGAACTCGGCGTAGCCGGATTCCTCGAGCTCAAGCGCAAGCTCAGGCCCGCCCGAGCGCGCCACCCTGCCCTCCGACAGCACGTGCACGCGGTCCGGCACGATGTAGTTCAGGAGCCGCTGATAGTGGGTGATGACGAGCATCGCCCGCTCGGGCGAGCGGAGCGCGTTCACGCCCTCCGCCACGATGCGCACGGCATCGATGTCGAGACCGGAATCGGTCTCGTCGAGCACGCACAGCGCAGGCTCCAACAGGGCCATTTGCAGGATCTCGTTGCGCTTCTTCTCGCCGCCGGAGAACCCGACATTGAGCGGGCGCTTCAGCATCTCGGGCTCGATCTTCAGCGCCTTCGCCTTCTCGCGCACGAAGCGCAAGAAATCGGGCGTCGAAAGCTCGGCCTCGCCGCGCGCTTTCCGCACGGCGTTCACCGCCGTGCGCAGGAAGGTCATGGTGGCGACGCCCGGAATCTCCATGGGGTACTGAAACGCGAGGAACACGCCCGCGGCGGCGCGTTCGCTCGGCTCCATCGCAAGCAGATCCTGTCCCTTCCAGGTCACCGAGCCTGCGGTCACCTCATACTCTGCCTTGCCGGCGAGCACATAGGCGAGCGTCGACTTGCCCGAGCCGTTAGGTCCCATGATCGCGTGCACTTCGCCTTGAGGCAGCGTGAGGTCGAGGCCGTTCAGGATCTCGCGGCCATCGACATTGACGTGCAGGTTCTTAATTTCAAGCATTACTCACTAGCTTTCCTAAACTGCTCTATGGCCGCGATCAGTTCTCCCATGGACCGCTTGTGTGGGGCACGATAATCCAAATGATTGGTATCATTGTGCGAGCCCTTGAAGGTCCAATCGTACTGATTGTTCGGGTATGCCCGGACGTACATAGGGACACCGTCGTCACGCCTAAAAAACAGCTCTCCACTGCGGAGGATCGAATAGGCGATTCCTAGTTTGTCCAAACGTTCGCAAACAGACTTCATGATCTGCTCGGCTCCTTTGTCCCTATTTGCAGATCGGTTTCCCGAATCGTGATTCTGAGTCACGGTTTCGCTGATGCCGCTTGTGACAGAAACCCCCTGTCGCAACCTGGTTGAGATCCTCCGGATCAACTCGTCCTTGGGCGGAAGTTTCGTATTAGTCATGCCCAGCAATCTGGCTATCCTCTGCAATTCTGGTTTCACCGTGAAAACTCGCAGTTGGCCTTCTATTTGTTCACCTCTTAAGAGTCTCTCTTTGAGCCGATTGATCACTTCCCCTGCGCCTTGCTCATCAATCCGCTGACGTGGCTTCTTAGGTACAGGAATCCGTTGTGGCAGAGCAGCTTTGAGTTGTCGCTCAATCCGCAGCAGTTGCTGGGATGCTTGTCGCAGCAATGCCTTGACTTCGGCGATGTCGTCACTGACGAGCAGAATCGCCTCTTCGTCAGTTTTTGTTGAGTC
>DASUQP010000233.1:0-3392 GCA_036280475.1 Methyloceanibacter sp.
CAACGAGCAAACCCGCGTGCGCCGCATGGAGGTGGGCTTCGTCTATCAGTTTCATCACTTGCTGCCCGAGTTTTCGGCGCTCGAGAATGTGGTGCTGCCGCAGCTCATCCTTGGATCGAGCCGCGACCAAGCCGAGACCAGGGCCAAGGACCTGCTGAAGTCGCTCGGTCTCGAAGAGCGCTGGGATCATCGCCCGGCGCAGCTCTCCGGCGGCGAGCAGCAGCGCGTGGCCATTGCCCGCGCCGTCGCCAACGCTCCCAAAGTGCTGCTCGCCGACGAACCGACCGGCAATCTCGATCCGCATACCGCGGAACGCGTGTTCGAGCAGCTGTTGAAGCTCGTGCGGCAGTCGGGCGTGGCGGCGGTCGTTGCCACGCATAATCTCGATCTTGCCGCACGCATGGATCGCACGCTTCGCCTCATGGAAGGCCGCCTCGTCGAGGAAGAAGTGGTGGTGGCGCGGGCGGAGGTCGCGCGCTGCTAGCCCCAGCCGTCTTGATTAGAACAAAAGAAGAACATAAATTGGTTTCAGGGCGCGCAGCGAGTCCTCGGAAAGCGGGGATAAGGCGGCGACCGGGCCGGCACAGCCTTCGATGCGGCCCTCGAATCCTCCAGGCTGGGCGCGGCAGGCGGCTAGAAGCGGGACGGTGAGGCATGGCGAGCCAGGATAAGCCTTTCGTGCATCTTCGCGTGCACTCGGCCTATTCGCTGCTCGAGGGCGCGCTCACCATTCCGAAATTGGCGGCGTTGGCGCGCGCCGATGGTGCGCCCGCGCTCGCCCTGACCGACACCGACAATCTCTTCGGCGCGCTCGAATTCTCCGAGGCGCTTGCCGAGGCGGGAGTCCAGCCCATCATCGGCATGACGCTGTCGCTGACCTTCGGTGGAAGGTCCGCAAGCGCGCTCCCGGCAGGCGAGGATCACCGGCCGCGGGCCGAGGGACGGATCGCGCTCCTCGCCAAGGACGCTCAAGGCTATGCCAACCTCATGCACCTCTCGACCGAGGCCTATTTCGCCGCGAGCGAGACGGGGGAGGTCGTCACGGCCATCGGCGATCTTGCGGCAAGAGCGGAAGGTCTCATCGCGCTGAGCGGCGGATTTGAAGGACCGATCGATAGGAGCCTCGCCGAAGGCAGTACCGAGCTTGCGCGCGCACGGGCGGAGGAGCTCAAGCGCATTTTCGGCGACCGGCTCTATATCGAGCTGCAGCGTCACGGGCTGCCGCAGGAGCGGGCGGTCGAACCTCTTCTGCTCAAGCTCGCCTATGACCTCGACCTGCCGATCGTTGCGACCAACGAAGCCTATTTTGCCAGCGCGGACGATTTCGAAGCGCATGACGCGCTGCTCTGTATCGCCGAAGGAAGCTATGTCGGCGTCGATGACCGTCGCCGCCTGAGCCCCGAGCATTACTTCAAGACCGGCGAGGAGATGCGGCGGCTCTTCGCCGATCTGCCCGAAACTCTCGACAACACCATCGAGATCGCCCACCGCTGCGCCTACCGGCCTCTCCAGCGCCAGCCGATCCTCCCGCCATTCGTGACGGCCGCCGCGGATGCCAAGGCGCGCGCCGAGACCGAAGCGGCGGAGCTCAGGCGCCAGTCCGAACAGGGTCTAAGAGGCCGGATCGCTCAAGCTGGCGTGGCGCCGGGCTATGACGAGGCCGCTTATGCCGAGCGGCTCGCCTTCGAGCTCGATGTCATCACCAGCATGAACTATCAGGGCTACTTTTTGATTGTCGCCGACTTCATCAAATGGGCGAAGGCCGAAGGCATTCCGGTCGGACCCGGCCGCGGCTCGGGCGCGGGCTCGCTTGTCGCCTATGCGCTGACCATCACCGATCTCGACCCGATCCGCTTCGGGCTGCTGTTCGAGCGCTTCTTGAATCCGGAGCGCGTGTCGATGCCCGATTTCGACATCGACTTCTGTCAGGACCGGCGCGATGAGGTGATTGCCTATGTGCGCGAGCGCTACGGCGCGCATCGCGTCGCCCATATCATCACCTTCGGCAAGCTCCAGGCGCGCGCGGTGCTGCGCGACGTGGGCCGCGTGTTGCAGATGCCCTACGGCCAGGTCGACCGGCTGTGCAAGCTCGTGCCGATGAACCCCGCCAATCCCGTCACGTTACCGCAGGCGATCGCCGCAGAGCCGCGGCTCCAGGAGGCGCGCGACGCCGAACCGATCGTGGCGAAGCTGCTCGATGTCGGCCAGCGCCTCGAAGGCCTCTATCGCCATGCCTCGACTCATGCCGCGGGCGTCGTCATCGCCGACCGTCCCCTGATCGACCTCGTGCCGCTCTACCGCGATGCCCGCGCGCAATTGCCCGCGACCCAGTTCAGCATGAAGTGGGCGGAAGCCGCAGGACTGGTGAAGTTCGACTTTCTCGGCCTCAAGACCCTCACCGTGATCGATACGGCGCGGAAGCTGATCGCGCGGCGGGGGATCGACATCGATCCGGGCACGCTGCCTCTCGACGACGCCGCGACTTACGGCCTTCTGCAAAAGGGCGACACGGTCGGCGTGTTCCAGCTCGAAGGTCAGGGCATGCGCGATGCGCTCAGGAAGCTCAAGCCCGACCGCTTCGAGGACATCATCGCGATCGTGGCGCTCTACCGGCCAGGACCGATGGACAACATTGATTCCTACGTGAACCGGAAGCACGGGCGTGAAGGTATCGAGACGCTTCATCCCATGATCGAGCCGATTCTGAAAGAGACCTACGGCGTCATCATCTACCAGGAGCAGGTGATGCAGATCGCGCAAGTGCTCTCCGGCTTCTCGCTCGGCGAAGCCGATCTGCTCCGCCGCGCCATGGGTAAGAAGATCAAGAAGGAGATGGCGGCGCAAAAGTCCCGCTTTATCGAGGGCGCGGTCGCAAATGGCGTGGACCGCGGCCGCGCCGAATACATCTTCGAGCTTGTGGCAAAGTTTGCCGGCTACGGTTTCAATAAATCGCACGCCGCGGCCTACGCCTTGATCGCCTATCAGACGGCGTATCTCAAGGCCAACTACCCGAGCGAGTTCCTGGCGGCGTCGATGACGCTCGACATGAGCAACGCCGACAAGCTGAGCGGCTTCGCCCAAGAGGCGCGGCGGCTTGGCATGAGGCTCGAGCCACCCTCGATCAACCGCTCGGAAGTGGAATTCGTCCCGAGCGACGGCGCGATCCGATATTCGCTCGCGGCGCTGAAGAATGTCGGCCGCCAGGCGGTGGAGCATCTCACCGAGGAGCGGAAGGAGCGGGGACCGTTCCGCGACGTCTCGGATTTCGCCCGCCGCATCAACCCGCGTCTCATGAACAAGCGGGCCCTTGAGACGCTGGCGGCAGCCGGCGCCCTCGATGAGCTTCGGATCGATCGCGCCACGGCCTTCGCCAATGTCGATCGCATCATCGC
>DASUQP010000234.1:0-4070 GCA_036280475.1 Methyloceanibacter sp.
CCGCCATCAGCGCCGGCTGCGCGTTCTCGGTGAGCGTCAGTTCGCTTTCGGGACCCTCCCACATCACGCGCGACAGTTTTTGCGCCAGCGCCGCGTCGACTTCCTCGAACACGGCCCGTGCTGAAGGGTAAGCCTTGGCAAGCTCGGCTCCCATGCCGACAGCCTGGCTTCCCTGCCCGGGAAAGATGAAAGCAATGCTCATGATGGCTGGATGGAGGGGCCCGCGGTCGGGCCAAAGACACCGTTTCATTTCTTTCTGTCAAGCGAGGCTTGCGGCGGCCGGTCGGTCGCTTCGCGCCTTTCGCTCGGCCGAAAGTCAGCCCACGAACCGAAAAGGGAGCGCGGGCCTGCAACGCCCCGTGCTAGAACAGCGTTTGGACGCAAATCACAGCTCAAGATTCGTACACGGAGAAAATCGATGAAACGCCCCGCTCTCCTCGGCACCCTGGTCGCAGCGATCGGAATCGCGAGCGCCGGCGGCTCCCTTCTCGCCGCCGACCCCCAGCCATGGCCGTGGAAGTCCAAACTCCCACCCGATCCCGCGCTCGTCGTCCTGACCTCGGTCGAGGACGTGACCGCCGCCATCAACAAATCCGATCCGCCCACGGTGACCGTGACGGTTAACGCTTCGGCGCCCACCCCGAACTACAGCGAGCTTCAACTCACGCCGCGCATGGGCGATCCCAAGGACCTTATCTTTGCCTTCGACGCCAAGGGACGGCCGCCCCAGGATCTCAGCACGCAAGTGGTCACCCCGGTGAGTTTCACCGTCGAATACGTCGATGCGCCGATCGATAAGGTCGGGGTGGTCGAGGTCCATGCGCAAAGCGGCTGCAAGGCGTTTTCGCTGACCGAGAACAAGGCCGTTGCCTGTACCTCGGTGTCGGCCTCTCAATAGAGAGCAGCCTTCGCCGGGTCGGCCCGGCTCTTGCAAACGGAGAGCGAAGTCCTATAAGACCGGCACCAGCAACCGCTCCGGTCGGAGGCTGGACGGAGGACCGCTCGCGAGAGCGGTAGGCTTCAAGCCGCCCTCCCGTGTCTCCGCTCTCTGGGTCGTCTCTTGGGCCTTTCCTTCTAAAGCGCCCATGGGAGGCTTCGCACCGGAGCAACGACGAAGGAAAGGCTATCCATGCCTCTTTACGAGCATGTATTTCTGGCGCGGCAGGATATTTCCGCCCAGCAGGTCGACTCCCTCCTTCAGGGTTTTCGCTCCATTCTGGAGGAGCGCGGAGGGTCGGTCGGCAAGACCGAATATTGGGGCCTGAAGTCCCTCACCTATCGCATCAAGAAGTACCGCAAGGCTCACTATGTGCTGATGAACATCGACGCCCCGCACGAGGCGGTGGTCGAGATCGAGCGTCAGATGCGCCTTTCGACCGACATCATACGCTTCCTCACCGTGCGCGTTGACGAGCATGACCCGGCGCCGTCGCCGATGATGCGACGGGCCGACCGCGACGAGCGCGAGGGCCGTGATCGGGATCGCGGTGATCGGGATCGCGGCGATCGCCGCGGAGGCCGACGCGACCGTGACTTCGCCCCGCGGGAGGCGCGCGGCGGGGGTGATGCGGACGTCGAGGAGACGAAAGAAGGTGAGGAGGACGCAACATGAGCATGACCCAAGTCCAGGCGCGCCGCCCCTTCTACCGCCGGCGCAAGACCTGCCCGTTCTCCGGGGACAAGGCGCCGAAGATCGATTACAAGGACGTGAAACTGCTGCAGCGCTATGTTTCGGAGCGGGGCAAGATGGTGCCGAGCCGCATCACGGCGGTATCGGCGAAGAAGCAGCGCGAGCTCGCCCGGGCGATCAAGCGCGCGCGGTTCCTTGGCCTCCTGCCCTACCTGATTCAATAGGCGGTTCGGGCGCATAGCCGCGCTCTGGGCTTAACAGAAAGTTGGGGTGGGACACGCCCTCCCCTAACCGCTTTCGAAGGAGGCGGGACAGCGTATCGATGCCAACACCTCTCGTCATCGGCGCCGGTTCAGGTCTCGTAGCGGCGGCGTTGTTCGCCTCGGCCGCGACCGCCACGGCTCTTGCCGGCGTGCTCTTTTATCTTGCGCCGCTTCCGCTCTGTCTTGCCGGGCTCGGCTGGGGCAGCACGGCCGCACTGCTTGCGGCGCTGACCGGCACGATTGTCGTGGCGCTGAGCTTCGGGCCGGCCATGGCGGCGGTGTTCGCAGCTTCGATTGCCGCGCCGATCGCGCTTCTCACCTATCTTGCGCTGCTCTCGCGCCCCGCACCGGCCCCGGAGGGTCAAAGCAGCGGCGCGCTCGACTGGTATCCGCCCGGGCGTCTCGTCGGCTGGGCGGCGCTCATCGCCGGCCTGCTCGCCGCTCTCCTCGTGCTCTTCCTCGGTTCCGACCAGGACAGCTATCGGGAGTCGATCCGCGAGATCCTGAGCCACAGCGCTCTCAAGGATCTCGACCGCGACGGCACGCTCTTCACCGAGGAGAACATCGCCAAACTTTCGGGACTGATCGCCCGGGCGCTTCCCGCCGCTTTCGCCGTGGTCTGGCTCACCATCACCCTGTTCAATCTCTGGATTGCCGGGATCATTGTCGAGGCGTCGGGACACGCGCTTAGGCCCTGGCCCGACCTTAATGCCCTGGAAATTCCGAATGCGTTTCTCTTGATCTTCGCCGCCGCACTCGCGGCGTCCTTTCTGCCGGGCCTGCCCGGATTGCTCGCGACCGGTCTCGCCGGCGCGCTCCTCTTCGCCTACACGCTCCAGGGATTGGCGGTCATCCACGTCTATAGCCGCGGCATGCCGCTTCGCGGCCTTCTGCTCGCGACCGTCTACCTCGCGATTTTGCTGCTGGGATGGGTTGCCATCGTCGTTGCCATTATCGGTTTGGCCGAGCCGACGTTGGGCTTGCGCCAGCGGGCCGCGCGCGGCGGGCAGCCGCCCAAGAGCGACGGAACGATCTGACAAGGATAGGAGTGTCGAACATGCAAGTGATTCTTCTTGAGCGCATTGGACGCCTCGGACAGATGGGCGACGTCGTCACCGTCAAGGACGGTTTTGCGCGCAACTATTTGCTGCCCCAAGGCAAGGCGCTTCGTGCCACCGAAGCCAATCGCAAGCGCTTCGAGCGCGATCGCGCCCAACTCGAAGCCCGCGACCTCGAGCTGAAATCCGAGGCTCAGGCCGTGGCGGCCAAGCTCGATCGCCAGAGCTTCATCGTGATCCGCCAGGCCGGCGACACCGGTCAGCTCTATGGCTCGGTTTCGACCCGTGACATCGCCGAAGCCGTGACCGAGGGCGGCTTCACCATCGAGCGGCGGCAGGTCGCGCTCGACCGGCCGATCAAGACGCTCGGCCTCCACCAGATCCGCCTTCAGCTCCACGCCGAGGTCGAACCTCACATCACCGTCAATGTGGCCCGTTCGCCCGACGAAGCGGCGCGGCAGGCCCGCGGCGAAGACGTGACCCGCGCGGTGACCCAGGCCGAGGAGGATGCGGAAGCCGCACGGCGTGCCGCGGCCGCGCTGTTCGAAGAGGGTGCCCCGGCCGAGATCGTGGGCGAGGCGACAGAAGGCGAACAGGGAGGCGCCTAACCGCTCCTTGTGGGCATCCCACGATACCCCCGCTGTTCACAGACCCGGCATCTTCCAGCCCTGTTCCTTTGGGCTAGTTTGATCCATGAGCGCACTGATTCGCCCGGTTGCCCCGGAGACGCCGATCTTCCGCGAGGCGCCTCACAATCTCGAGGCGGAGCAGGCCCTTCTCGGCGCAATCCTCGTGAACAACGAGGCGATCGACCGCGTCTCCAATTTCCTCAAGCCCGAGCATTTCCATGACCAGCTGCACGCCCGCATCTATGAGACCGCGGCCAAGCTGATCCTGAGCGGCAAGCGCGCGACCCCGATCACGCTCAAGACCTTTTTCCAGGCCGAGCCCGCTTCCGGCGAGCTGTCGATCCCGCAATATCTCGGGCGTCTGGCGGCCAACGCGACCACCATCATCAACGCCGAGGATTACGGCCGCACCGTCTACGATCTCGCCATCCGCCGCCAGCTCATTCAGATCGGCGAGACGATGGTCAACACCGCCTTCGACTCGCCCATC
>DASUQP010000235.1:0-4581 GCA_036280475.1 Methyloceanibacter sp.
GGGAACCGGCTTGGACGCGTCGAGCACGAGCTTGCCGCTTGCGTGTCCGTCATAAAGCTCCATGCCGCCGAGCGTCGCGTTGAGCACCCCGTCGCGAAAGGCAAGGCCGAGCGAGCTTGGGCCGAGCTCGAGATGGAAGACGCGCGTTTTCCGCACGTTGAGATTGACGTCGGCGTCGAAGGAGGCCGGAGCGGCATCCGCCGCCGGCGCTCGCGCGACGGGAGCGGCAAGCGGAGCTGTGCTCGCGGTTTCGGCGGGCTGCCCGGCAGAAGCACTGGGCGCGGGCTCTTGCGCGCCTTCGCTCGCGCCTGCGCTTTGGCCGGCGTCCGGCTTGGTGAACCAGTCCTTCGCGCCTTCGGCGTCTGCCGGCGTCTTCTCGGTTTGAGGGGCTGCACGCGGCTCGGACTGAGAGCGATTGCGGTCCGCGCCCGCAGCCTTCGGACCTGACGCCAGGAACGGATTGAGATCGAGATGTTCGAGCGCAAGCGCGGCTCGGATGTGCGGTCGCGGCGCGCGCAAGGTGACGACGGCCTGTCCCTGTCCCTTCGCATGTTCGAGTGCAAAGCGCGAGTTGCTGAAAGTGATCTCGCCATCCTTCCAGGCGACATGGCTTGCAAGCTCGCCGTCGCCGATGCCGGTCACGGAAGCCGGTTTCTCACGCATCCAGGCCAGCAGCGAGGGAATCGAGTGCGCCTTGGCCGACAACTCGCCCTGGCCCGAGAGGTCCGGCCGGGTGATGAGGCTGCCATCGAACCGCGCGGCAAGAGCCGGGGTTTCGAGCGCAACCAAGAGGCGCGCCGGGCGCTTCTCGCGGAGATCGGCGACGGAGGTCAGCTCGAAACTGAAGTTGACCGTCTGGTCTTTCCAATCGAACTTGCCGGATCCTGTGAAGGGGGCCGTGAGCGTCGGCAGGCTGAGATTCCCCGTGATGTGCTCGATGCGCCTCTCTTTGCCTGTGCCCCCGTAGACGATGTTGACGGTTCCGTCCTCGATGCGCACGTCCTTGAGCTTGACGTCGCGGCGCGGCTTGGGATTGGGATTTGGCGCCTTGGCCGTTTTCGGTTTCTTCGGCTCGGCCTTCCTGCCGTCATCGCCGAGGCGGACCGTTACCACCGGCCGCTCCAGGACGACGCGCTCGGAATCGACGTTGCGGCTCATCAGCTCTATCAGGCTGAGATCGATCAGGAGACGCCCGACCGAGACATCGGTCGTGCCGGCGCGTTCCTCGGGATCGGTGAAGGTCGCGTCGGTGATGACGACATGAGGCCCAGGCGTGAAGAGGAGCGAGGTCGTGCCGTTGACGGTAAGCTCCCGCCCCGTCTGCTCCTTGATGCGATTGGCCACGCGGTCGCGCACCCAATCCGCCGAGATGAGAAGATTGACGGCGAAAAGCGTGAGCAAGGCCGCGCCGACGACGGTGCCGGCCGCGATCAGCACGAGCCGCGTGCGGCGGCTCATGGCCGGAAAGGCCGGACGCGGCGGCAAGGGCGCCTTGCTGTTCTCCGGCGACGGCGGTGCGTTGGGAGCCTGGTTGCTTTGCATGAGCTCGCGATCGAATCCCCGATTCTAGCCCGACAAATAAGGTGAGATTAGGAATTGGGATTTGCCTTGAAGGAGCGGGTGGTCGCACGTCAACGCACCAGGATCGCGTGATTATCCCACTGAAATCGCGAAGCCTGGCGCGATATGGCGATCCCCGGACCGGCGGTGACAAGCCAGCCCTCGCCGCTCGTCAAAAGAAAGCTTGCGCTCCGATGTGTGGGCGCAAGCCCGCAGCCGTCCATCAGATGGTTTGCGCCGAGATAGCGCCGGCCTGCGACGTCCCAATAGGTGACTTGGTTGCCCCTTGGCGCAGAGGCCGCAACGATACTGCCGCTCCGGTCGGCGGTAACCGAGCCGATATAGTTGCGCAAAGCCTTCTGCATCCCCGCCGGCGCTTCGACGATGACCGGAGTCTCGCCTCTGCGATGAAAGCCGATCAGCGCAGGCGTATCCTCCTCGGGGCCTCGATATTGGCACCCGAAGATGACGGTGTCGTTCGCGCCGGCCGCGAGATGGCGGATCGAGAGTTGATGCAGCGCGGGCGCCAGGCGATGCTCCTCGAGGAGATCGCCGGTCGCCGCATCGACATACATGAGCGAGGGCTGCATCTCGGCGAGATTGAGTTCATCCGCGCCGTGGTCGGGATGGGTGCGGATGCCGCCATTGGCGATCACCATGGTGCGATCGTCGGCAAGAAGCGCGATGTCGTGGGGCTCCATCCCGTGCGCCGAAAACTCGCCGATCTGCTTGTAGCCGCCGGTCGCGTCCCGCACCCCGATCATGCCGGCGGCGCGTTCGTAATCGTTCTCCGTGGAATAGAGCAGCCTGCCGTCTGAAGAGAAGGCGCCGTGGCCGAAGAAATGACGTCCCGGCTTCGCCGCGAACCAGATCGGCTCCGCGCCGAGCGACACAGCAACACCGAACCGGCCGGGTCGCCGCGCAAACATGACCCACGTGCCGCCGCCGGGTGCGAGCGCGATATCGTGGCCGCGTCCGGGCAACTCGACCGTCTGCTCGTCGCCCGCGAGGGTGAAAACGGCTGCCTGGGCGTTTCCCCTGTCGTCCGTGCGGGAGGCCGCGAAGAGCTCAGGCTCAAGCGCCCGGCTTGCGCGACCGGGAAGCGAGACCATAGCTGCGCCACCGGCGAGACCGGCGAGAAGCGCGCGGCGGCCGAGCTTCATGGCCTAGTCTCCATCCATGGCATTGAAGCCGAAGGCGAGGCCTGCGCCGCGCGCGACCGCATCGGCGGCGGTCTGACGCGCGCTCTTCAGAGAGACGCGCAGCGCCTCGATCTTGCCGCGCAATGCCTGGTCCTTGACCACGTCAGCCATCGGCTCGCGGATCGCGCCCAAGATCTCGATGGCGCGCCCGAGGTCGAACATTACAGATTTCTCCACGCCGGGCGAATCTTCCGCCACGACTTCCGCAAAGCCGCCTTTGGCGAAGAGCGTGCGAACGCCCTCGAGATTGCCGGCGGCGTTGGCGAAACTGAGGCCGCTCCTCCAGAACGCCGCCAGCCTGGGTCTCGCCTCCTCCAGCGAGGCGCCGAGCGGCCTCGCGAGCTTCTGGTCGCGGACGAGTTCGATGCCCGCCGTGAAGGACTTGAACAGGTCGAGCGTGACCTCTTTCGGCGCACGGTAGACCGAACCTTGGGGATCGGGTGCGAGAAAGGCCTTTTCATAAGGCGAGCCTTCGCGCCAGTCTTCCACCACCGATTTGGCGATGTTCGCGATATTGGCGGCGACGGCGTGAGCGAAGCCGCAGCGAAAAGCGCTCTCACCTGCTTTAGCAGCGAGCGCTTCCGCGCCGTCACCGAAGAGCAGATATTCGAGGGCGGGAAGACCCTGCAAGGCCACGCTCTTGCCGGCGAGCGCCTCGGGCCCTGTCACGCTCTCATCGTGTTTGGCGAGCGCGTCCTGAACCTGCTTTGGTCCGAGTCCCTTTGGATCGGGCCAGTAGAACAATCGTTCATAGCGGCGATCGTCCGTGATCGGGCCGAAGCGCAGGATCTCGACCTTGCTCCATGCCGCGACCGCCGCGGCGAAGGCGCGCTTGCTTGCGTCAAGGGAAGCTGCCGACAGCGTGCGGCAAAGCGCGCCGACCGTCTCGTTGAGGTAGGCGGCCTCTTCTGCAAAGGCGGCGTAGCCTGGGCGAATGACTTCGCGCAACGCGGCGCGGGCGATTGTCCCGTGATCGGCTTCGGCCTGAGCGCTCACCGCGCTCGCACATACGCTCTCACACAAAGCAGGACGGCCGCGAACCCGCGCCTCATAGCGAATTCACGAAGGCGAGCAGCGCATCGCGGTCGGCCTTGGACAGCCCGGCGAACTTGTCGCGCGCTGGCTGCCCCTCGCCGCCGTGCCAGAGAACGGCCTCGGTGAGATTTCGCGCCCGCCCGTCATGCAGAAAGAGCGTATGCCCGCTCACGGTCTTCGTGAGACCAATGCCCCAGAGCGGCGGCGTCCGCCATTCGCTTGCAGCCGCCTCGCCTTCGGGCCTGCCATCGGAAAGGCCCTCGCCCATATCGTGCAGCAGGAGATCGGTGTAAGGCCAGATCAGCTGATGCGAGAGATGGGGCTGGCCGGGCACCTTTCCGGTCACGAATCTCGGCCGGTGACAGCTCGCGCAGCCGATGGCGTGGAAGATCGCCTTGCCCTTCAGCACCTCCGGGTCGTCCGGATTGCGCCGCGCGGGCACGGCGAGGTTCTGCGCGTAGAAGGTGACGAGCTTGAACAGTTCGTCGCCCAGCTCGACGTCCTGATATTTGGGCGAGTTCCCGTTCGGCGCCTCGAAGCACGCCTTCTGCTTCTCGGTGCAGTCGCCCGCGCCTTGCGGGCTCATGACGGTGGAGAGCCCGATATCGCCCCCTGCAGCCTCGGCCGTTTGTTGCGCGATGCTGGGCACCCCGGCCTTCCAGCCGAAGCGGCCGAGCATCGCCTTCTCATCCTCGCGCGACCAGACGCGGTTGGGCTTGCCGGAAATGCCGTCCATGTCCGCGTCATCGGGATCGGCATTGGCGAGGATCTGCTCCTCGGGCAC
>DASUQP010000236.1:0-12608 GCA_036280475.1 Methyloceanibacter sp.
AAAGCGGAACGCGGCCCTTTAGCTTCAGTCTTTCTTAAAAAACACTTCAGTCTTTCTTAAGCGCTTGGCGGTCTGATTCTCGGCACGGGTGCGCACAGGTTGCGCGTCAGGCACCGGCGTCCGGCTTTGAGGCCGTTCGCCTTGGTCCCTGAAACTTTGCGCGCGCCCGCTTGAAGAGTGGGAGCCAAGGTTGTGTCGCGTTTGTCGGACCAGGTCGAGGCGAAGATCGCCCGCGCCAACAGGGCGTTCAGGCTGTCGAGCCGCGTCATCGTCGCCGCTCACCGGGAATTGGAGAGCCACGGCGAGTGGTTGGACCGCCACAGCGCGACCTGGGCCGAGGAGGTGAAACGGCACCGCCGCCTTCTCAACCGCAAATTGGCGATGAGGGCGCTTGTGCGGTTTGTTGTCGGCCTCGTCTTCGCGGCGCCTTTCGCTCTGGCGCGATCCCTTGAGGCGAGGCTGAAAGACAAGCCGGCACCCGCATCGCCGCAGCCGTGTCTTGCCGAAGACGCGCCCGCCTTTTCGCCGCAACAGACGCTCCAGCATCGCATTCGCGGACTTGAGGGGTTGCCTGGCACGAAGACCGACGCGGCCTCGCGCCTCGCCGAGCCACGGATCGAAAGCGTTCAGCGACCCTCGTCGCCTCGCGACGGCTGGCCGTCACGCGTCCTCGCCGCGTTCGGCAATATGGAAAAGCGAACGGCGACTGTTTTTGCGCTCGGTTCCGTGGCGCTTCTTCTCGTCGTTCACGGCGCTCTTCACGGCACGCCCTCCACAGCGCGTGCCGAATTAACCGTAGCTACGAAACAAAATGCGCCCATCGATGCCGCCCGAGCGTCGGTGACGGTGCCGAAGACATCCGCAAAGGCCAAGAGGCCGGCTCAAGCTTCAGGCTTCGCCGTCCTCGAAACGGCGCCGTCACCCCAGGCGCTGCGAGCACCGCCCCAGACCATCGCCGACATGATCGGGATGGCGCAGCCCGTTTCTTTGCCGCCCGTGGAAGCAGAGACTGTGCCTGCGCCCGTTGCCGCGGCGCCGATCCCGAGCAAACCCGCGGCGAAGGCGAAACCCAAACGGAAGTTGGCCGTGCGAGAACCGGAGCCTCTTCCCTGGTGGCAGGAATGGTCATGGATAAGAGTGCGCTGACGCGTCGCGCGGAGGGCCGGGACGGCATGAGGCTCATCGGCGAAGTCATCGCGGCACTTACTATCGGCGCGATGGTGCTTGCTCTCGTCGGCTTCGGGCCGAGCTCGCCCGATCAGGTCCTCGGTCTGAATTCGGCCTATCAGGCGTTGGCGCCGAAATCGCCGCATCGGACGCTGGGCGAACTTCGCTGCGAGGGGCGCGGTGCCATCGTCATCAATGTCGACGGCAGGGATTATGCCGTGAACGGGTTGGCAGGCTCGCGCTATCCGCCGATCCAAAATGTCTGGACCGAGAACTCTCATCCCGAGGTCGACATCGATCGCCTGATCGTCCAGGGCATCACGCTTTGTGATTGGTGAGTTGGGGGCCTGGCGCGAACCCGGGCCGTGCCCTTCCTCTTATCCTTTGTTGAACATCACCCAGGCCGCGTAACACAGCATCGCCGCGAGGATCGGCCTGAGCAGCCATTCCGGCGCAAGGCCTGCGAGCCGCGCGCCGAGCAAGATGCCTGGGATTGAGCCTCGCCCCCTTGCCCCGGCGCCGAGAGTGACGGGCTAGATCTCGATCAGGACCGGAACTCCGGCTGAACGCATGAGGGCCGCGAGTTCTTGCGCCCGGCGGCTGAACTCGGCTTGGTCGTGCGGCGAATCGCCAAGATCGGCACAGAGCCCGCGGGAAAGAAGCGCCCGGTCGATGACGAACACATTGTCGCCGAGCGCGGGCGCTCCAGCCTGAGCCCAGGTGATGACGCCGCCCGCCACGGTCGCGCCATCGATGGCGCTGACCAGCACGAAGCTCCCGGTGAGTGGCAGGTCGCGGAAGAGATCGATCGATGCCGACCGGCCGAGCAGGATGCGGCAATCGGCGATGTCGTTGACCCCGCACCCATGGGCGGGTTGTGAGGCAAGCGTTTCGAAATCGATCAGAGCGGAGACGCTCACGCTGGAGACCGGGGTCAAGTCGGTCGCGGTCCGCAAGAGATATCCCGATTCCGGATCGAACGGCGCCTCCGACAGCCACACGAGCCGCGCTTCGATCACATCGGCATTGATCGGGCGGCGCGGAACTTCGGACAGAACCGCGCCGCGGGAAATGTCGAGGTCGGTATCGAGCACGAGCGTCACGGCATCGCCCTTGGCGGCAAAGGACCGGTCGCCATCCATCGTTGCGATGCGACGGAGCGTGGCGCCGAGGCCTGATCGCGCATCGACGATGCGCTCGCCGACGCCGATCCGGCCCGAGGTGACCGTGCCGGAATAGCCGCGGAAGTCGCCGGCGGCGCGGAGCACGAGTTGCACCGGCATGCGGAACGGCACATCGAGACGCGCGGTCTCGGGATCGACGGACTCCAGATAGTCGAGCAGCGTCGGCCCCAAATACCAGGGCATCGTCGTCGAGCGGTAGGCGACGTTGTCGCCGGTCAAGGCAGCAACGGGAATGGTGGTCGTCTCGGCGAAGTTGAAGCTCCCGGCCATGGCGTTGAACTCGGCCTCGATCTCCCGGAAGCGCGCCTCCGACCAGCCGACTTCGTCCATCTTGTTGACCGCGAGCACCACGCGCTTGATGCCGACGAGATCGCAGATCGCCGCGTGACGGCGGGTCTGGCGCTTGGCGCCGTGACGGGCATCGACGAGCAGGATGGCGATGTCGGCGTGGGAGGCGCCGGTCGCCATGTTGCGCGTGTACTGCTCGTGCCCGGGCGAGTCGATGATGATGAAGCGGCGCTCGGGCGTCTCGAAATAGCGCCAGGCGATGTCGATGGTGATTCCCTGCTCGCGCTCGGCCTGGAGCCCGTCGAGCAGGAGGCTGAAATCGATGCGCTCGCCGTTGACCCCGCGGTTATGCGAGGCAAGGGTCACCGCCGCGCGCTGATCCTCGGTGACGCCGGCCGCGTCCCACAACAGCCGGCCGATCAGGGTCGATTTGCCGTCGTCGACCGAGCCGCAGGTGAGCAGCTTGAGCAGAGCGCCGCCCTGCGAGGCTTCAGCCGCCACGCTATCCGCGGCGATGCTGCTCGCGGCAATGCCGCTCGCGGTAACGTCGCTCGTCTCGACCGGCTCTTTCAGTTGCGCCACTTGCATCGACCAAGCCCCTTTAGAAATACCCTTCGCGCTTCTTCATCTCCATGGCGCCGGCCTGATCGTGGTCGATCAGCCGCCCGGCGCGCTCGGAATATTTGGCCGCGAGCGTTTCCGCCACGATCCCGTCGAGATCGGCGGCGTCCGATTCGATCGCTGCGGTGAGCGGCCAGCATCCGAGCGTCCGGAAGCGTACTTTGCGCATCTCCGGCTTCTCGCCCGGCTCGAAGCGCATGCGCGCGTCGTCAACCACGATCAGCTGATCGTTTCGCTTAACCACCGGACGGGGCGCCGCGAAATAGAGCGGCACCACGTCGAGCTTTTCCAGCGCGATGTAGCGCCACACGTCGCCCTCGGTCCAATTCGACAGCGGAAAGACGCGCACCGTCTCGCCCTTGCCGAGACGCCCGTTGAGGAGTTGCCACATCTCGGGACGCTGGCGGCGCGGCTCCCAGCGATGGCCCGCGGCGCGGAAGGAGAACACGCGCTCCTTGGCGCGCGATCCCTCCTCGTCGCGGCGCGCGCCGCCGAAAGCGGCATCGAAGCCGCCGGTATCGAGCGCCTGGCGCAGCGCCACCGTCTTCATCACGTCGGTGTAGACGGACGGCGGATAGTCGAAGGGATTCATGTTGCGGGCGAGCCCGTCGTGGTTGGTGTGGACGATGAGGTCGAGCCCGAACGCGCGCGCCGTACGGTCCCGGAAGGCGATCATGTCGTGGAACTTCCAGGTCGTGTCGATATGGAGGAGCGGGAACGGCGGCTTTGCCGGCCAGAAGGCTTTCCGCGCGAGGTGCAGGAGGACGGTCGAGTCCTTGCCGATCGAATAGAGCAGCACGGGCGCGCGGAACTGGGCCGCCGCCTCGCGGAAGATATGGATGCTCTCCGCCTCGAGCAGCTTGAGATGCGAGGTGAGCGCGGTCATGCGGCCCTCCCTTTCCGGTTCGGATTGAGATGGAGCCCGCATTCCTTCTTCTCCTCTTGCTCCCACCACCAGCGGCCGGCCCGCGGATGCTCGCCGGGCTGGACCGCGCGCGTGCAGGGCGCGCAGCCGATCGAGACGAAGCCGCGCGCGTGCAGCGGATTGACCGGAATGTTGTTGGCGGCGATGTAGGCGGTGAGGTCGGCCGTCGTCCAATCGGCGACAGGGTTGACCTTGATCAGCGCGCGGTCCTCGTCCCATTGGGCCAAAGGCACGTTAGCGCGCTCGTCGGAATGCTCGCGCCGGAGCCCGCTGATCCAGCCTTGCGCGCCGGAAAGCTCGCGATTGAGCGGCCTCACTTTGCGAATCTCGCAGCAGGCTTTGCGGTTCTCGACCGAATGGCGGAAGCCGAGCACCCCGTCGCGAGCGACGAGCGTCTCGACTTCGTGAGCGTCTGGCGTCACCAGGCGAATGCGAACGCCATAGCGCAGCTCCGAGAGTTCCACGGTCTCGAGCACTTCGGGAAACAGGCGGCCGGTATCGAGGGTGAACACATCGATCTCTGCGCCGGACTCGGCGATGGCGTGCAGGATCGCCTGATCCTCGAGCCCGAGGCTGGTCGAGAAGGTAATCCGGCCCTCGACCCGCCGCCGCATCTCCCTGATGCGATCGGTCAGGCTCTTAACCCGGATGAGGCGCTGATCGAGCGCGTCGGCCTCTTGGCGCGCGGCGTCGCGGCGGAGCGGCAAGGGGTTGCGGAAGCCCCGCTGATAGTTGTGCTTGATCCGCGACACGGACACCTTCCACACCGGCGCCTGCTCGGGATCGGCGATCTCGGCGGTGTCGAAGCCCGAGCGCAGCAGGAATTGCGCGAGGTCGGGAATGAGGTGCCCGACGGCTCTGATCTCGCCCTTGAAGCCGTGGCGCTCGCGGAGCAAAACGGCGAGGCTGATGCCGCGACCGTCGTTGAACACGGGAAACCGGATGGCGATCGGCCCGGCATTGCCGCCGGCAGCGGCAGCGAGCGCGGCTGCCTCGGCGTTCGGCTCGAGCAGCGTCGCAGGCCCCGCCGGATCGGGCAAGAGCGAACCGGTGGCGAGATCAACCAGCGCCATAGAGAGCCTCCTTGAAGGGCTGGGCGCCCACGCGCCGCCACGTGTCGAGGAAGGTCTCCCCCTCGCTCCGCCTGGCGAGATACGTCTCGATGATGGTGTCGATGGCTTGCGGCACCGCTTCGGCGCGGAAGCCCGGGCCGATGATGGTGCCGATCGCGGCGTCGTCCTTCGGATTGCCGCCGAGCGAGATTTGGTAGAGCTCGGTGCCTTTCTTGTCGACGCCGAGGATGCCGATATTGCCGGAATGGTGATGGCCGCAGGCATTGATGCAGCCCGACATGTTGAGCCGGAGCGGGCCGATCAGCTCCTGGCGCTTCGGATCCTCGAAGCGCTTGGCGATCTCCTTGGCGATCGGGATCGAGCGGGCATTGGCCAGATTGCAGTAATCGAGGCCCGGGCAGCAGATCATGTCGCCCAAGAGGTCGTAATTGCCGGTGGCGAGCCCGTGCGCGGCGAGGATGTCGTAGAGCGCGACGATATGGGCGGTCGCGACATGGGGCAGCATCAGATTCTGCGTGTAGTTGACGCGCGCTTCCGATTGGCTGAAGCGCTCGGCGAGATCGGCGACGAGCTCCATGGCGTCGGAGCTCGCGTCGCCCGGCGTGCGCCCCGGCTCCTTCAGCGAGACGACCACGGTGGAATAGCCCGGCACGCGGTGGGGCCGCACATTGTGCTTGACCCAATTGGCGAAGGCGGGATCGGCGGCGCGGCGCTTGTCGAAGCCCTCGTTGCGAACGGCCCGCGCGGCGAGATCCAGCGGCGCGAAATAGGACATGATGCGCTTGCGCTCGTCCTCGGGGAGATCGATCGCATCTCTGTGCGTCGCCTCCCAATCGGTCTCGACTTCCTCGCGGAATTTGTCGATGCCGAGCTGATTGACCAGGATCTTGATGCGCGCCTTGTGGATGTTGTCGCGCCGCCCATAGAGATTGTACACGCGCAGGATCGACTCGATGTAGGAGAGCAGGTGCTGTTTCGGCAGATACGCCCTGATCTCCTGCCCGACATAGGGCGTCCGCCCCATGCCGCCGCCGACAAGAACGCGGAAGCCGTTCTCGCCGTTCGACCCGCGCACGATCTTCAAGCCGATATCGTGGAAGCCGATTGCCGCGCGGTCTTCTGCGGCCCCTGAGATGGCGATCTTGAACTTGCGCGGCAGCCACGAGAACTCCGGATGCAGCGTCGACCATTGGCGCAAGATCTCGCACCACGGGCGCGGGTCCTCGAGCTCGTCATTGGCGGCGCCGGCGAACGGATCGGCGGTGACGTTGCGCACGCAATTGCCGCTGGTCTGGATGCAGTGCATCTCGACATCGGCGAGCGCCGCCAGCACATCGGGAATATCGACCAGCTTCACCCAGTTGAACTGAAGGTTCTGGCGCGTGGTGAAATGGCCGTAGCCGCGGTCCCAGCGCCGCCCGATCATGGCGAGCTGGCGCAGTTGCCGCGGCGACAGCACGCCATAGGGGATGGCGATGCGGAGCATATAGGCGTGGAGTTGGAGATAGAGCCCGTTGCGCAGGCGCAGCGGCCTGAACTCGTCCTCGGTCAGCTGGCCGGCCAGCCGGCGCTCGACCTGGTCCTTGAACTCCGCCACGCGTTCGCGCACGAAGGCGTGGTCGAACTCGTCATAGCGGTACATCGTACCAATCCTTGGTGAGCGTCGTGCGGTGGGCGGCGCGGATGCGTTCGCGCACGGAAAGCGGATCGACGATCCCGTCATGGAGCACGACCTCCATGGGATAGACCGCAACGACTTTGCGCGCGGCCACATCGCGAGCGGCCTCGGCTTCGAGCGCCTTGGTGTCTTCTTCCGTCTCGGCCAGACGCGCGCGGCCGATCTCCTCGGTCCAGCCGCCGTCGGCTGAGAGGTAGACGACGATGCCGTCGACGAGACGGTTTGCTGTGACGACGTTAGGCATAGAGGCGCTTGACCTCCTCCAGGCTCAAGATGGTGTCGACCATGCCGGAGGCGGGAAGTCCCGCCACCTCGCCGAAGATCAGAACAGCCGGGCTGTTGAGGCCGAGGCGCTCCGGGCCTGCGGCAAGCTCGGCAATGGTCGCGCGCACGCGGCGCTCGTTGTCGCGGCTCGCATTCTCGACGGCGATCACGGGCAAGCCCGGCCTGAAGCCCGCCTCGATCAGGCTTTTGGCGATAATCCCCGCCGTGGTCACGCCCATATAGACGAGCAGCGTGTTGTTGCCGGACGCGAGCGCTGCAAGATCGAGATGCTCGAACGACGGCTCGGCGCCGCCCGCCTCGTGACCCGACACGAAGGTCACGGTATGCGACACGTCGCGATGGGTGAGCGGGATCTGCAAGCTTGCCGCGGCCGCGATGCCGGCGGTGATGCCCGGCACGATCTCGATTTCGACGCCCGCTTCGCGCAGCGCATCAAGCTCCTCGCCGCCTCTGCCGAAGATGAACGGGTCCCCGCCCTTCAGCCGGACCACGGTCTGACCGCCAAGCGCCCGCTCGATGAGAAGCGCGTTGATCTCCTCTTGCGGAACGGAGTGCGCGCCCTTGGCCTTGCCGACAGGGATCAGCTCGGCTTCGCGGCGCGCATGATCGAGCACGTCTTCGCCGACCAGGCGGTCGTAGAAGATCACGTCTGCGGCTTTAAGCGCGCGCACCGCCTTCATGGTGAGAAGCTCGGGATCGCCGGGACCCGCGCCGACCAGAAGCACGCGGCCCCCGGCCCGAGGCGCCACAGCAGCCTTGGCGATCGCGGCCTCGATCAAATTGCGGGCCTTGTTCTCGTCGCCTTCGAGCATGGCTTCGGCGGCCGCGCCCTCGAACACCGCCTCCCAGAATTTCCGCCGCGGCTGGCCCGAGGGCAGAGCTTCGGCTACGGCACCGCGAAACTCTGCCGCGAGTTTGGCGAGCGCATCGAGCCGGGGATGGAGTTCCTGTTCGAGCCAGGCGCGCAGACGCTGCGCCAGGACCGGGGACGCGCCCGATGTGCCGATCGCGACCGTCACCTCGCCACGATCGACGATCGCGGGAAGCGCGAAGGTGCAAAGCTCGGGCCGGTCGGGAACGTTCACCGGCACGCCGAGCGCGCGCGCAATGGCAGACACCCGGGCGTCCTCTTCGTCGTCCTCGGTCGCGGCGATGACGAGCGGGCGTCCGCGCAACTGATCGATGCCGGGCTTCGCCGCGATCAGCGACACCGTCCCTTCCTCGATCAGCGCGGCAAGTTCGGGTATGACCTCGGTGGCGGCGACATCGACGGAAGGCGCGCGCTTGAGCAGGAGCCGCGTCTTGACCGCCGCAAGCTCGCCCCCTCCGGTCACGAGCGGAGGCTTGCCGTCGAAGCTCACGAGAATAGGGAAGGTCCGCATCGCCGCTTATCCTCCCACCGCCACGCGCTCGGCCGGCGCATCGCCAAGGCTCTCCGGTGCAAGCTCGACTACGAGCCCGTCGAGGTCCTTCGACATGATGATTTGGCAGCACAGGCGCGAGCGCTCATCGACGCTGAAGGCGCCGTCGAGCATCTCGAGTTCTTCGCTGCTCGGCGGGGTGAGCTTCGCCACCCAGTCCGCGCCGACCCAGACATGGCATGTGGCGCAGGCGCAAGCGCCGCCGCACTCGGCCTTGATGGGCAGGCCCCAGTCGCGGATCACTTCCATGATGCGCCACCCCTCGAGCGCCTCGAGACGGTGGGTCGTCCCGTCGGGCATGCGTAAGTTAAGGAACATGTCAGGCGGCCTCGAGCAGACGTTGAGAACCCGCAGTTTCTAGGAATGTAGCGAAAAACCATTCTCCTAAAAAGGCTTCAGCGGCAAAAAGACGCAAAATGGTTTCTTCGACGTGTCGAAAGTAGTAATTTTTTCTGCAAGAGGCGATTGGCGCAACGTCCCGCCCCTACTCAACCCTTGCCGCGCAAAATCCTTGCTGCGCTTCGGGCTCCGCGCTGGCCGCCCGCTACCAGGGTATCACGGGATCTCTTGCAGGGCTGCAATTCTTGCGAGGGCGCCAGCGAATCGTAATGCTCGCCATTTGAGCGCAACGAACCTGACAATGTCGCTAAATGCGAGACATCTCGTAGCGGCATTCTTAACCCGAAGTTCCTCATTTCTTTGGTTGAGCAGAAGAGTTCCCGTACCTTTGGGAGGGTCGACTAGATGAAGGGGCGTTCGAAGGAGAGGCACCCAATGGACCCAGTACCGGCTCCCCATCTGCAATTTATCGGAGTTTTAGCGCAAGCTGCCCTGCATCTCGGGGGCAGACGGCTTTCGCCGAAGCAGCGGGAGCTATTGTTGCGTCTAGCAGCAGCCCCGAGCCCACGCCGCTAAAGTTTTCCGGCACCGACGCAGCCGCTTTAGGCAGGCGCGAAAGCGCGACTGCGCACGTTCTGCTGCGCCTCAGCGCTGACTTCGCTTGGGTGCGATCGACACTGCTCTCAGATCGATTGCAGTGGCCGGTCGACTGCACAGCGTTCTGCCAGTCGCAAGCCTTGCCGCGCAAAATCTTTGTTGCGCGTCAGGTGCCGCGCCGCGGTCTCGGCGGGCGCGCGGGAGTTACGCCGCCTGTAACCAATGCATCGCGAATCTCTCGCAGGAGCTGCACTTCCTGCGAGGGCGGCGGTTCGGTCGCCGGCGCTTCCTCCTGCCTTCGGCGCAAATGGTTCATGGCCTTGATCACCAGGAACAGCGCCATCGCCACGATCAAGAAGGCGATGACGTTATTGACAAACACGCCAAAATTGACGGTCGGCGCCCCGGCCTGTCTGGCTTGCGCCAGCGAGTCGTAATGCTCGCCGTTCAGCGCGACGAACATATTGGAGAAATCGACCCCCCCGGTCACCACGCCAATGGGCGGCATGAGGATGTCATCGACCAGGGACTTCACGATGGTTGAGAACGCGGCGCCGATAACAATGCCGACCGCCATATCGACCACATTCCCCCTAAGGGCGAATTCCTTGAACTCCTTCAGCATTCGCTGATCTCCCTCTCTGGGCTCAACAGCCTTAGTCACCACCCTGCCACGATTAAACGGCATTGGTACCGCGCTGGTTTGCCAGCCGGGCACGCGCTTGGTAACGCGTTGGCCGGCCTTGAACCAGGGGGAGTGAAATGGCGGCAGAACGTCCCGAGAGCGGCGATCCGGCGCGGGCCCGTCATAACATTCAGACCCTGATCCTCGCCGTCGGGATTCTGTCCATCGTGCTGCTTGCCGTCATTTTCGCCGTCACCTCTCTCTCTTGGTTCAATCGTTTCGGCTTCCTGCATTTCCCTCTCGGCTTCTATCTGCTGGCGCAAGGGCTTCTCATCCTTATCGTGGTGATGGCGTTCTGGTTCATCCGCATCCAAGAACGCATCGACCTTTCGCGCGCCGAAAGCGAGGAATGGGTGGGACGATGACGGTCCCCTCGCGGCTCCGCAGCCCCAACCCGCATCTCGGCGCCTATTACGGCATCGTCACCGCGACACTCGTATCGCTCGTCATCATGCTCGCCATGTTCGAGCAACTCGGCTGGGCGCGCACGGGCCTCGCCCAGACCATGATGATTGTGCCGCTGGCGCTCTATCTCCTCATCGCCGTGGGCGCCCGCACGCGTGAGGCCCAGGACTTCTTCGTTTCGGGACGGCGGGTGCCTCCCGTTTATAACGGCTTCGTGCTGGCCGCGATCGCCGTCGGCGGCGCGGGCTTCCTCGGTTATACCGGCACTGCCTTCTTCCTCGGTTTCGATGCCATGGCGATCGGCCTCGGCTGGACCTTCGGCATGCTCGCGGCCGCGATCTTGTTCGTGCCGTATTTGCGAAAAGCGGGCTCCTATACCCTGCCGAGCTTCTTCGGCCATCGCTTCCGCTCGCGGAGCTTGCGCGCCACGGCGAGCGCTTTGCAGCTCCCACCATTGGCGCTGCTCCTCGCCGCCGAGATCAAGATCGCGGCCCTGATCGCTTCGCTCTTCCTGCCGCTTTCCTTCTCGGTCGCCGTAATCATGGTGGCGGCGCTGGTCGCGGCGATCGGCATCCTCGGCGGCATGCGCTCCATCACCTGGGTGGGAAGCGCTGAGTTCCTCGTCGGCGCGGTGGGGCTTGCTGCGGTTGTGACCATCGTTTCGATCCTTCTTACCAACCTGCCCGCGCCGCAGCTGACCTATGGCGAGCTTCTCGCGGACTTGCAGCAAGCCGAGGCGACGACAGGCGTCGCGCCGCTTTCGCCCGGCGTCCCTTCGGCTGCGTTGCCCGGAGCGGCGCTAAGGCCCGCGGTCAAACCGTTTCTGCAGCCGTCCGGCGCGCTTGGGCCGGTCCCGTTCCTCACGCTGTTCCTGTCGCTTGCTCTCGGAACGGCCGCCCTTCCGACCCTTCTTGCGCGAAGCGGCGTCACGGCAACCGTCGCCGATCAGCGCCGCTCGACGGCCTGGGGACTGCTGTTGGTTGCCGCTTTCGCCATGACCGTTCCCGCCATGGCGGTCTTCGCCAAGCTCACGATTTTCCGCGAGATCGCGGCCGCCAAGGCCGCGTCCCTTCCCGGTTGGCTCACCGCGCTTGGCGACATGCGGCTCCTTCTGACGGGAGATGCCAACGGCGACGGGACGATCGCTGCGGCCGAGCTTCTGATCGGGCGCGACGGGATTGCGCTCGCGCTGCCCGCGGCGGCGGGCCTCCCTTACGTGCTGACGGCTTTGATGGCGACGGCGGCGTTGGCGGTCGCGCTGGCCGCCTCGGCGTCGCATCTCTTTACCCTCGCCGCGAGCCTCTCCGAGGATCTTTACCGTACCTTCGATCGCCGCCAGGCGCTGCCGCGGCTCGTCGCCGCCTGGGCCGCCATTGCCGCCACTGCGCTCGCCGCCGCCGTCTTTCTCGTTATTGCCGATGTCGATCCCCTGAAGTCGGCGCTGATGGCCTTCGCATTTGCGGCGGCGACATTTTTCCCGGCGCTGCTTCTTGCCATCTGGTGGCCGCGCTGCACGAGATGGGGTGCGACGACGGCGCTGGCGGCTGGCTTTGCGGTGATGGTGACCGATGCGCTGTTCGGCAAAGCGCTCGGCCTTTTCGGCGCAGGCTTTAGCGCCCCGCTTGCGAGCCTCGCCGGCGTCGTTCTTGCGCTCATCACCGGCATTGCCGCAAGTTACGCCCAAGCCGCCCCGTCGAAGGCCGAAGCCGACTATCGCGAGGCGATGCGCAATCCCGACGGCGATGCCGTTTACGATCGCGCTCAGGCCCGCGCGGCAGCGGCGGCGGCCTCGGCGGCGGCGAGGGCCGAGCAGGTCGCGGCAACGGAAAGCTCCAGATGAACGACGCACCGTCCCCCAAAGAGAAGCGGCTCACGCTCTATCCCGAGCTCGGTCCCCACCGCACCGGGCGGCTCAGAGTCTCGGAGCTGCATGAACTCTA
>DASUQP010000237.1:0-13067 GCA_036280475.1 Methyloceanibacter sp.
CGTCGATCTGGAACGCCCGCAACTCGGTGGCCAGCGCGTACTGGCCGGTCGAAGAGCTCACCGCTTTCACCGCCCCCGAATTCTGGAAGGTCTCGATGATGCGCGCCTGCACCAGGCGCGGCAGGCGGTCGCTCCAGGCGACGCCCTTGTAGTAGGACACCTGATCGGCCTTCGGCCGCACCATCAGGCGGTTGGTCTCGAGCGCGTGCACGGCGGTCGGCTCGTAGACGACGAGCTGCCAGGGCGCGGCACGCGGAGCGGCGGCGAAGGAGCGCGGTGCGACGAGGTCATAAGTGGCCGGCGGCCTTCCGCCTCCCGCCAACGCGCAACCGACGAGGCCCAGGCAAAGCAAGCCTGCAGCCAGCGTTGGCGCTGATCGTGACATGACCGATCGCCCCCCGGGTAGGAGACACCCCCGATGGCCCTAGACGGGCTCCTTATCTTCCACGCGGAGTGTATTCCGGGACCTGGCTTCCACCAAGCAAAAAACCCCTGGGATCAGCCTCGAGCTTCTCCAGAATTCGGTTGAGGGTTCCTGCCGCGCGGCGTCCTTCACGCATGAAATTCCCGAATTCCTGAAGACTTTCTCGCGCCTGGCGGCTCAACCCCTCCATATTGTCCCCGAGCGAGACTTCGAGCTTGGTGGACAACGACTTGAAAGACTCTGCACCTTCCTTCACGTTACTGATGGTCAGGCCAATATCGTCGCTTTTTGCGTTCAGCATCGTGGTGAACTGTTCGACATTGGTCATCGTGGTGTTGATCGACTTCTCGTTCTGGTCGAGGAGAGCGTTCAGCTTCGAAATGAAGACATTGGCGTTGTTCAGCGCCGCCGAGCCCGCCTCGAACACGCCCTGGCCCGATCCGGGATCGGCTCTTATCACCGGAATGGGATTCTCGGCCGTCGCCACCAGAATCGGCGAATCGGGCGTGCCCGGCGTGATCTGGATTCCGCTCCCTCCCGTCAGCCCCATGGATTGGATGCTCGCGTGCGAATTCTCGCGCACCGGCGTGTCGTCGCGAACGCTGACGAGCACCTGCACCTTGCGGGCGTCCTCGGGGTCCAGCGCGAAGGACTGCACTTCGCCGACCCTGATGCCGTTGAACCCCACGCTCGAGCCGGTCGTCAGTCCCGCCACCGAGCTTTCGAACACGATGGAGTAGCGTTTGCCCCCGCCCGCGAAATTGCTCATCCAAAAAACGAAGATGAACGCGAGCGCGAGCACGCCGAGCACGAACCCCCCGATCATCAGGTAATTGGCTTTGGTTTCCATCAAACCGGTTCCTCAGAACATGCGACAGGTCTCAAGCCGGGATCCTCGGGCGCTCGCCCGGCGATGCCGCGCGGGCCCGTTCGCCGCAGAAATATTCCTGGATCCAGGGGTGGTTCGGTTGGCGCTGCAACTCGGCCGGCGACCCGGTCCGCACGATCTTCTTGTCGGCAAGCACGGCCACCCTGTCGCATACGGTGAAGATCGTATCAAGGTCGTGGGTCACCATGTAGACCGTGAGGCCAAGTGTCTGCTGCAACTTGCGAATCAGGTGGTCGAAATCGGTGGCGCCGATCGGATCGAGTCCCGCCGTGGGCTCGTCGAGGAACACGATCTCCGGATCGAGCGCGAGCGCCCGGGCGAGCCCCGCCCGCTTGCGCATGCCGCCGGATAGTTCGGAGGGAAATTTGTAGGCGGCGTTGGGGGGAAGCCCGACCATGGAGAGCTTCAGGAACGCGAGATCGTCCATCATCGCCTGCGGCAGTTCGAGATGCTCGCGCATCGGCACCTGGATGTTTTGCAGCACGGTGAGCGAGGAGAAGAGCGCGCCGTCCTGGAACAGGATCCCCCAGCGGCGCTCGATGTCGAGGCGATCCTGCGGCGACAAGGTCTTGGTGTTCTGACCGAACAGCCCGACATCGCCGACATCGGGTTTGACCAAGCCGGTAATCACGCGCATGAGCACCGACTTGCCCTGACCCGATCCGCCGACGATCGCGAGAATCTCGCCGCGATAGACGTCGAGATTGAGCCCGTCCCAAATGCGATGGCTGCCGAAGCTCTTGGCGAGCCCGCGCACGCGGATGACAACCTCGCGTCCGTTCTCGACGATCACACGCCGATCCCCGACAGAAACATGGCGAACACGGCGTCCAAAATTATCACCAGGAAGATCGCTTTGACCACGGCGCTGGTCACGTGCGTGCCGAGAGATTCGGCGCTTCCTTCCACTTTGAGGCCTTCGAGGCAACCGACGAGGCCGATGATCACGGCGGCGAAGGGCGCCTTGATCATGCCGGCCATGAAGTGCTTGAAGTCAACCACGTCTCGCAACTTGTCGATATAGTTCGACGCATCGAGGCCGAGGACGGCGAAAGCCATCACGCCGCCGCCGGCAAGGCCCATCAGGTCGCCGATAAAAGTGAGAAGCGGAAGAGCGAGCACGAGCGCGAGGATGCGGGGCAGCACGAGCGTGTCCATCGGGTCGATGCCGAGCGTGCGCATGGCGTCGATCTCCTCGCGCATCTTCATCGAGCCGATCTCGGCGGTGAAGGCCGAGCCCGAGCGGCCCGCCACCATGATGGCGGTCAAGAGAATGCCGACCTCGCGGAGCGCGAGAATGGCGACCATGTTCACGGCAAAGGGTTCGGCGCCGAACGGTTTCAGCTGGACCACGCCCTGCTGCATCACCACGGCCCCGATCAAAAAGCAGATCAGCGCGATGATCGGCACGGCGCGAAAGCCGACATGGTCGAGATGATGAATGAAGGACGTGGGCCGGAAGCGCCAAGGCTGGCGGATCATGCGTCCGAGCGCGGAAGTAATTTCGCCGAGAAACGCCGTGAGCTGGACCGCGTCCCGCCAGACGCCCGTCAGCGCCCTGGTCATGTCATCGGTGAAGAACTGAAGCGGCTTCCGCTTTTCGATCGTCGGGCGCTCGGCGCCCCCGCGGCGCCGCACCTCATCGATCAGGATGCGGAAGCCTTCGGTCGCTCCGGCATAACGCGTGCGGAGCCCGCTCCTCTCCCAGGCGGCGGCCGTGCGCTGTAACAGCATGGCGCCCGCGGTATCGATTTCAGCGATGCCGGCAATGTCCATCTCTCCGGTGAAGTCCGCTGTCGGCGGGATCGGCACCCGCAGGCGCTTGAGCGCCATGTCGAGCTGGGCCGCCTCGGCGACGGTCCAGGCGCCGGTCGCCACCAGACGAAACGTAGTGCCCCTGAGCTCGACGCGGAAGCCGGGGGCGCGGGCTTGCGTCGGCAGGACAACCTGATGGTCGCGCTTGAGCATCGAAGGGCTTAGCCTGAAGCTGTTGACCGGTGCCGTTGGAAGTCCTCTGTTTCTGAACGAAAATCCGGAGGAAAGAAAGGCGGTATGGCGGGTCTCGGGCGCGGGCTAGACGGCCGCAAATCGCGCGGAAGCGGCCTTGCCCTTTCGGTCGCGACTGAACGCTGGCCGATCAGGGGCGGCTTTGCGATCTCTCGTGGGATCAAGCGCGAAGCGGTGGTCGTGGTCGCGACACTCAGCGACGGCACCCATACCGGCCGCGGCGAATGCGTACCCTACGGGCGCTACGGCGAGAGCGTCGAGGCGACGGTGGCGGCGATCAGGGCTCGCGCGCCAAGGGTCGCCAACGGCGTGAGCCGGACCGAGCTCCTCGAAGCGCTGCCGCCCGGGGCCGCACGGAACGCGCTCGATTGCGCCTTGTGGGATTTCGAGGCGAAGAGCTCCGGACGGAGCGCGTCAGAGCTTGCGGGGCTCGGAACGCTGAAGCCCGTGCTTACGGCCTTTACGCTTTCGCTCGCCTCGCCAGAAGCGATGGCAGAGAAGGCGCGCGCAGCAAGCGACTATCCCCTGCTGAAGCTCAAGCTTGGCGGAGAGGGCGACGCCGAGCGCCTCGCCGCCGTGCGCGATGCCGCGCCAAGCGCGCGGCTGATCGCCGATGCCAATGAGGCTTGGCGGCCCGAAGAGCTGGAACGTTTGCTTGATGCCGCCGCTTTGGCCGGCGTCGAGCTGATCGAACAACCGCTTCACGCATCGGATGACGAAATCTTGCAGCACATCGAGCGCCCTGTTCCGATCTGCGCCGACGAGTCGGTCCATGATCGCGCCTCGCTCGAGGGGATCGCGGCGCGTTACGACGCGGTGAACATCAAGCTCGACAAGACCGGGGGCCTGACCGAGGCGTTAGCGGTCACGGCCCACGCGCGCGCGCTCGGGCTGAAAATCATGGTCGGGAGCATGGTGGCAACTTCGCTCGCAATGGCCCCTGCCCTTCTGTTGGCGCAAGACGCGGATTTCGTCGATCTCGACGGCCCGCTCCTGCTCTTGCGCGATCGCATCCCCGGGCTCACTTTCGTTGGAGGAGAGATCCTGCCTGCGCCTCCCGAGCTATGGGGCTGACCGGACCGTCACACGATCAGTGGCCGTGCATCATCGCGCCGACCACCTGCTCGCCGCGCCAGCGCTGCGCCAGCACGTAGGCGCCGCCTGCGCCTGCCAGTGCAATCGCCGCCATCGCGGCATAAGCCGCACCGGCCAAGCTCTCGTAGAGCGGACCTGAAGCAAGGGTGAAGGTGCCGAGCGCGATCCCCGCGACAACCGCGGCATAGACGCCTTGCGCGGTGGCGGCGCGATTCTCGGGCACGGCATGCGTGAGGAAATGGATGGCGGCGAGGTGGGCCGCGCCGAAGCTCATGGCATGAAGTGTCTGAAGCGGGCCGAGGATCCAGAGCGGCGGATCAAGAGCCATCAGGCCCCAGCGCAAGGTCGTCGCGAGTCCCGCAAGCACGAGCAGCCGCGCCGTGCCGAAATGGGCGATGACGCGGCCCGAAACCGCAAAGAGCGCGACCTCTGCGATCACGCCCACCGACCACAGTGCCCCGATCGTGCCGTCGGGAATTCCTTGCGCGCGCCAATGGAGCGTGCCGAAGCTGTAATAGAGGGCGTGGCTCGCCTGGATCAGGCTCGTGGCAAGCAGAAACAGGAGAAAGAGCGGCGCGTGGACCAGCCGGAGGGCGTCTGCGAATTTGAGGCCGCGCAGCATTGAGGGGCCGCGTCCCTGATCGCCGAGCTCGCGCGGCAGAAGATGGGCGCCGAGAACGAGGAGCGCTGTCCCCGCGACGAGAAGCGGCAGGATCACCTGAGGTCCAATCTTCCCGATGATGACACCGGAGCTGAGGCTCGCAACGATGAAGCTCAGCGAGCCCCATAACCTCACTCTGCCGTAGTCGAGCGCACCCTTTCGGATCCCGCTCGTCGCAACGGTCTCGACCAGGGGCGTGATCGTCGTCCAGTTGATGGCGAGGAGGATGCTGGCGAGAAGCATCTGCCAAAATCCGTTCGCCGCCCAAAACAGGAGAAACGAAAGCAGAGATCCCCAAGCGAGCGCGATGACAATGTTGCGCCGGCTCCCGGCGAGATCGGCGGCGAAGCCGATGAGGGGCGTAAAGAAGATGCGGGTGAAAAGCGGCGCGGCAAGAAGCACGGCGATCTCGTCGGGACCAAGGCTCCGCCAATCGAGCCAGACCGGCATGAAAGGGAGATAGCACCCGACCACGAGGAACAGCGCTGCGTAGAGGAAGCCAAGGCGCCAGGCGAAGGGATGTCCGGCCCGGGCCGGCGGCGGCAATTTTCCCATGGCGAAAGTCCCGGGTGCTTAGCTCGTTTGAGTCGTCACTATTCGTCATTTTATATCAGTGACTTAAACAATCCGGCGGAAATTCTTAACCACCCCCTTGAAACCGGCGGGGCCGGAAACCATCTCCAAGGAGACGCGAGTTCCCCCAAAGCGTCCCCCAAACTGACGCATGAGAGTAGACGGCCTGGTTCCCCCCAACCGGGCCGTTTTCTTTTGCACCCGGCGCTTGCGGCGCGAAAGCCGCGCCGGCAGTCCCAAATGATGAGCAGCGAGCACGTTCTCGAAGAATTGCCGCGCGGAATGCTCCCAACTGAAGCGAAGCGCATGCGCTCTCGCCGCCGCCCGATCGAGCGCGAGAGCCTCAAGGGCCGCCGCCCTTAAATCGGGGCCAAGGACGCCGGCCCGCGCATCCGTGATGACGTCGAGAGGTCCGGTGGTCGGATAGGCCGCGACGGGCAGGCCTGCCGCAAGCGCTTCGAGGAGGACGAGGCCGAACGTGTCGGTCATGCTCGGAAACACGAAAACGTCGGCAGAGGCGTAAGCCTCCGCAAGCGCCACGCCATCTCGCGGGCCGGTGAACAGAGCATTCGGATAGTGACGTTTGAGGTCTCTCGCTTGCGGCCCGTCTCCCACCACCACTTTCCGGCCTGGCAGGTCGAGATCGAGAAACGCCTTGACGTTTTTCTCCACGGCGATGCGCCCGACATAGAGGAAGACCGGCGGCGGGCCGAACAGCCTGACGTTCCGCGGCTTGAACAATTCGGTATCCACGCCGCGCGACCACGGCATCAATCGCGTGAAGCCGCGCGCCTCGAGGTCGGAGGCGAGCGACGGCGTGGCGACGAAGGTCCCGGCCGCGCCGTTGTGAAACCGCCGTTGCAGCGCGTAGCCCCATGACTCAGGCACAGGCAGCCGCGCGGAAAGATATTCGGGAAAGCGGGTGTGGTAACTCGTGGTGAAGGGCCACTTGGTCTTCCGGCAATAGCGGCGCGTCATGAAGCCGATCGGTCCCTCCGTGGCGATATGAATAAAGTCGGGGCGCGCGGCCTCGACGTGTCGTGCGATCGCGCGCGGACCGGCAAGCGCCAGCCTGATCTCGGGATAGGTCGGACACGGGAACGTGCGGAAGTGCGGGGGCGCTAGAAAGCTGAGCTGGAAGCCAAGCGCGGGCGCCTCGGAGGCGAGGCGCTCATAGGTCCTGACCACCCCGTTCACTTGCGGGTGCCAGGCGTCGGTTGCGATGAGAACCCGCATCATGCGGCAGCCTCGAGCTCGTCGACCAGAAGTTCGAATCTCGGCCTGCCTTCGGGATGCCCCCAACGGATGATCTCGAAGATCCCGTCGTCGGTCTCGGCGACGGCTGTGCGGCTCTCGACCCAGTCGCCGGTATTCACATAGGCGATGTCGCCGACCTGGCGCATGGCCGCGTGGTGAATATGGCCGCAGATCACCCCTTGCGCTCCGCGACGGCGCGCTTCGTGCGCGAGCGCCGCTTCGAACTCGCCGATATAGTTCACGGCCCGCTTGACCTTCTGCTTGAGATAGGCGGAGAGCGACCAGTAGGGCAGCCCCAGCAGGCGACGAATGGTGTTGAAATGGGTGTTGGCCCAAAGCGCAAACGCGTAGCTCCAATCACCGAACAGTGCGAGCCATTTGGCATAGCGGACGACGACGTCGAACTCGTCGCCGTGCATGATGAGATAGCGGCGCCCGTCGGCCGCCACATGGATCGCGCTGCGTTCGATGGCGACACCCCCGAACCTTGTCCCGCAATAATCGCGCATCGCCTCGTCGTGATTGCCGGGAACGTAGATGATCTCCGTCCCCTTGCGCGCCCGGCGCAACAGCTTTTGCAGGACATCGTTGTGAGATTGCGGCCAGTAGATGCCGCGCTTGATGCGCCAGAAGTCGACGATGTCGCCGATCAGGTAGATTTTCGAGGCGTCGTGGCAGCGCAGGAAGTCGATGAAGGCCTCGGCCTGGCAGGCCTTGGTACCCAGATGCAGATCCGAGATGAAAATCGCGCGGTAGCGCTTCATCCGCGGTTCATGCTTCACGTCGACGTCAGTCCCCGCCTTCATCACGTTGCACGGGGACTTACGGTGCGTTTGTTTCAGGGTTGTGACATTGGCGGACAAGGTTAAGGGCGGGCCGATGGAGCACAACGGCCTCGTGACGCGGCTTGCCGGCGCGCTCGGCTCTACTGTGGTCGACGCGCGGCCACTTGCCGTCGGGTTCGGACTCATCGGGCTTGAAATCAGGCTTGACGACGGCAGGCACCTCGCGGTCAAGGCGCGCGCGTCAGGCCAAGGCCGCGCATCCGATCTCTCGCTCGAGGGCTACATGCTGGGCGAGCTCGCCCGTCACTCCGATTTCCCGGTTCCACGCGTGCATCACGCCGAACCCGGCCTTCTGGCGATGGATTTCATCGAGACGGACGGCAGCGGGATCACGCCAAGCGTCGAACGTCATGCGGGCGAGCTGATCGCAAGGCTGCACGCGACCCCGCGCGCCGCGTTCGGTTATGAGCGCGATACGCTGATCGGACCGCTTCCTCAGCCAAACCCGATCTCGCGAAGCTGGGTGCCCTTCTTCCGCGACCAGCGTCTTCTTTTCATGGCCAAGCAGGCGCACCTTGAGGGGGCGCTCCCCTCATCCATGCTTCACCGCATCGAACGCCTCGCCGGGCGGATCGGCGATTACATCATCGAGCCGGCCTTTCCGAGCCTGCTGCATGGCGACCTCTGGACGGGGAACGTTCTCGTGCGCGGCGGAAGGATCGCCGGCTTCGTCGACCCGGCCATCTATTGCGGGCATCCCGAGATCGAAGTCGCGTTCGCGACACTGTTCGGCACATTTGGGGAAGCTTTCTTCGAAGCGTACGAAAGCTCGATGCCGCTCGAGCCCAGCTTTCGCGAGGTCCGGCTAGACCTCTACAATCTCTACCCGCTTCTGGTGCATGTGAGACTGTTCGGCTCGGGCTATCTCGCCGGCATCGACCGGACGCTTGCGCGGGTCGGTCTCTAGGGACAGGGCTCCGGCTCGAGACAAAAAGAACCGGCCCGGACAGTGCCGGGCCGGTCTTCCCTGCGAAACGAGCCGACCTCTAAAAGGCATGGCCTTAATAGCGGGCTTCGGCTCGCCCCCCCATCGTGTTCCTGAGTGTTAGATTCTTTGGTTTGTTACAGGTCCCTCTTAGCGCCGGTCGGTAGTGAGTGGGCCCCCCAGCCCCGTCCCCCGTCTCAATTCGTGACGAGAGGCTAACTAGCCCCGCGGGCGCCTTCAACCTTGCGCCAAGCGGTGGAATGCAAAACGGTCGAGCACTGTGGCACAAATGCCAAAAAACGATCTTTGTGCATTTATATCAGTTACTTAGGAGGCAAACGGGCCGACGGAAGACGGCGCGATTCCGCGCGAGGTGAAGTGCTGCCTCCGACCAGCGTCGCGTTTTTGCGACCAAACTTTGTTGGGTCTTGTTGCAGTTCGGCAACGGGCTTCATTCGGCCTTCGCGAGGGGCGCGTACGATTCGATTTGCGCCGGAAGGCCCCTGATGTGCGAAAACACCAAGGCCCTCACATTCTTGGCATTATTGCGCGTCCGCGACGATTTGCGAAGCCGCCGGGCCGTTGCCGCCCAGCAGCCGCGCGTGCATCATGCAAAAATGGACCGGGGAACGATCGCATGAAGCTTCTTCGTTACGGCGCGGTTGGACAGGAAAAGCCGGGAGTTGTCGATGCTGACGGCGCGATCCGCGACCTGTCGGGCGTCGTCGCCGACCTTGCGGGGGCCGCGCTTGGACGGAAGAGCCTCGATCGCATCAGGGCTCTCGATCTCGCGGCGTTGCCTCTCGTTCAGGGCGCGCCCCGCATCGGCCCTCCCGTCGGCGTGGTGCCGAAATTTCTCGGGATCGGGCTGAACTATAGCGACCATGCCGCGGAGACCGGCCTGCCGCTGCCCGAAGTCCCGATCGTCTTCGCCAAGGCAAGCTCGTCCGTCTCGGGCCCCAACGATCCGGTGCTTGCGCCAAGCGATTTCAAGCGCATGGATTACGAGGTCGAGCTCGGCGCCGTCATCGGCTCACCCGCCAAGAACGTCTCCGAGGCCGAGGCTCTCGATCACGTCGCGGGCTACGCGATCTGCAACGATATTTCCGAGCGCAGCCTGCAGAAGGGCGGCCCCGGCGAATGGATCAAGGCCAAGAGCTACGATACGTTCGGACCGCTCGGACCTTGGCTCGTGACCACGGACGAGATCCCCGACCCGCAGGCGCTCGATCTTGCGCTCGACCTCAATGGGGCCCGGATGCAGACCGGGTCGACCGCGACGATGATCTTCGGCGTGGCCGCGCTCGTGAGCTATATCAGCAAATACATGACGCTCACGCCGGGCGACGTCATCACCACGGGCACGCCGCCCGGTGTCGGCATGGCGCGGAACCCGCGCGTGTTCCTGAAGCCCGGCGACGAGATCAGCGCGACGATCGCAGGTCTCGGCGAACAGCGGTTCAGAATCGTGGCGGAGGCCTAGAGCCTTCACCTTTTCGCCGGGCGCGGCCAGAGCGCATGGAAATGATGCACGGGGCCCGTGCCCTCGCCTATGCGAAGCTGATCGGCGACTTCAATCGCCGCCGTGACATAGGCCTTGGCGGCGACGACAGCCTCGCGGAGCGATGCGCCTTTGGCAAGCTCGGCGGCAATCGCCGATGACAAGGTGCAGCCGGTGCCATGCGTGTTGCGCGTCGCGACGCGTGGCGCCTCGAGGCGCAACACGCCCTCTGCATCCACAAGGATGTCGACGGCCTTGTCCCCCTCGGCATGGCCTCCTTTGATCAACACGGCCTGGGCGCCGAGCCGCTGAAGGGCCTCGGCCTGCGCCGACATTTCGCGCTCATTTCTGGCCTGGGTGGCGCCGAGAAGCTTGGCCGCCTCGGGCAAGTTCGGGGTGATCAGGGTCGCGTGCGGCACGAGGATGGCGCGAAGCGTCTCGACGGCGTCCTCATCGAGAAGGGGATCGCCGGAAGCCGCGACCATCACCGGATCGAGCACGACCGGCACGCCGGGAAAGGATCTTAGCCCTTCGGCCACCGCCTCGATGATCGCGCTCGTGGCCAGCATGCCGATCTTGACGGCGCCGACATCAAGATCGCGCGCCACCGCCTCGATCTGCTTGCCGATGAAATCCGGCGGCACGGCATGGACGGCCTCGACGCCGAGCGTATTTTGCGCGGTGAGCGCGGTGATCGCGCTCGCCCCGTAAACGCCGAGCGCCGAGAAGGTCTTGAGGTCGGCCTGGATGCCGGCGCCGCCCGAGGAGTCCGAGCCGGCGATGGTCAGCGCGATCGCAGTCATGGCCATGTCATATCGGCGTGCAGAGCAAAATGCGAGCGCGCCGAATCAGCCGATCGAGGCAAGTCCAGGGAACGTTTCGAGGATCCAGATCGAAATCAGCGTCATGGAGTTGGTGAGGAAGAGGAGGCCGGTGAGCACGAGAAACCCGCCGAGCACCTTCTCGACCGTCCCCAGATGGCGGCGGAACCGTCCCATCGCCTTGAGGAACGGCTTGATGGCGACGGCAGCGAGGATGAAGGGAATGCCGAGCCCGAGCGAATAGACGAGGAGCAGGCTGACCCCCTGGCTCATTGAGCCTTCCCCCGCAGCGACCGCCAGGATCGCGCCGAGCACGGGCCCAATGCAGGGCGTCCAGCCGAAGGCGAAGGCAAGCCCGATGACATAGGCGCCGACGAGGCCGGCAGGCCGCGCGTCGGCATGATAGCGCGCCTCGCGATGAAGGATGGGGATGTGGATAATGCCAAGGAAATGCAGGCCGGCGATGATGATGATCACGCCCGCGATCTTGCTCAGCAGCGGAAGATTGGCGGCGAGAAGCTGGCCCGCCGCCGTCGCGGTCGCGCCGAGGATCACGAACACGGTGGTGAAGCCGAGCACGAAGGCGACCGACGACATCACGACCGTGGTGTAGACGTGGGATGGCGTTTCGTCCTCGCCGGTGAGTTGGTCGAAGGTCGTGCCGCCGAGAAAGCAGAGGTAAGGCGGGACAAGCGGCAGGACGCAGGGCGAGAGAAAGCTCAACACCCCGGCAATCAGCGCGCCGGCATAGGTGACGTCCAAATCGAACCTCATCCGCCAATTTGAGCCGAGGCTCCGGGCGCACGGCAAGCCCGCTTACTCCAGACAGAATTGCGCGCTCAATCGGCCCGATGACAAGTCACGTTCATGTTAAGGGGCAAGCCTGCGGCTCGCGGCCTCACGCGACGGCGGCGCGGGCGCGCATGGCGGCTGCCCTGATGGCGGCGATATTGTCGGCGTAAGCGCCGCCGCTGAAGACGCCAGAGCCCGCGACGATCACGTTCGCTCCCGCCGCGACCACGCGCGCGGCTGTCTCTGCGTTGATGCCGCCATCGACCTCGAGGTGAATGGGCCGCGCGCCGATCATCTTGCGGATCGCCGCGATCTTGTCGAGCTGGCTCGCGATGAAGGCCTGGCCGCCGAAGCCGGGATTCACCGTCATCACCAGCACCAGGTCGATCTTGTCGAGCACGTATTCGATCGCGCTCTCATGCGTCGCGGGCGTGATGCTGACGCCGGACTTCTTGCCGAGGCTCCGGATGAGCTGGAGCGAGCGGTCGAGATGCGGCCCGGCTTCCGCGTGAACGGTGATGAGATCGGAGCCCGCTTTCGCGAACGCCTCGATGAAAGGGTCGCAGGGCGCGATCATCAGATGCACGTCGAAGAGCTTCTGCGAATGCGGACGGAGCGCCTTCACCACGTCGGGCCCAATGGTGATGTTGGGCACGAAGTGCCCGTCCATGACATCGACATGAATCCAGTCGCAGCCGGCGCGGTCTACGGCCCGCACCTCTTCGCCGAGCCTGGCGAAGTCTGCCGAGAGGATCGACGGCGCGAT
This sequence comes from Methyloceanibacter sp., assembly GCA_036280475.1. Lineage (GTDB taxonomy): Bacteria > Pseudomonadota > Alphaproteobacteria > Rhizobiales > Methyloligellaceae > Methyloceanibacter. Next base: position 12,557 of record DASUQP010000237.1, read on the forward strand.
GATGATGTCGGGGGCCATCGGTCCTTGGGCCATGGGTCCTTGCCCTTGTCTCCTGGTCACGCTCATGGCCTTGAGCCTTGTCCTTTCCCTTCTATGTCACTGCCGGGCGCTGCCGGGCAATGCCGCAAGCCGGCATAAGCCACGATCCGAAGATCGATGGTTACTAGATTCCCGCATGGGCGGGAAACGCTTTCCTTTGTCATTGCCCGGCAGGACCGGGCAATCCAGTAATCCATGCCTCGGAGGACAGCCAAGCACGGTGAGTACTGGATTCCCGCTTCCGCCGGAATGACAAGGTCTGGCCGCAGGGCTAGGTCGCCGAGCGGGCCCCGCTCCTCGCAAGCGCCCGGACCGCCGGCAGTTCGTGGCCCCCGAGCCATTCGAGGAACGCGCCGCCCGCGGTCGAGACATAGGTAAAGCCCGATGCGGCGCCTGCCTCCTTAAGCGCCCGCACCGTGTCGCCGCCGCCGGCGACGCTGACGAGCTTGCCCGCCTCGGTGAGACGTGCCAC
>DASUQP010000238.1:0-2692 GCA_036280475.1 Methyloceanibacter sp.
GATGCTGTTGAGTTTACGGGTTCCGTCGATAAGATCGCAGACGGAGACACCTTTTGGGTCTGCGACACGACCGCTTGCCACAAGATCAGAGTTTGCGGGATCAATGCACCTGAGCGGGGTGATCCTGGATATGCCGAGAGCGGCATAGCACTGGCAACTGTGTTGAGTGGAAAGCCCGTTCGCTGTGTTCAAGTTGGCGGTGGGACACCTTGCGACGGGCGTTCCAAGCCGACGAACCGCGACAGGATTGTTGCTCAATGCTTCGCGGAAGAAAGTGATATAGCCGCGACTATGGTCGAAGGAGGGTTTGCGTGTGACTGGATTAAATTCTCAGGCGGTCACTACTCACAAGGCGGCAAGGGCAAGTTTTGCGAGTGAATGCCAACAAGTCGCCTTTCGACCTCGCGAAATACATTTGTTGGCATTTGAGTTGGTATCCTCAGGGCCTCGGACTAAAATTGGGCCGGAAAACCAGTCGCTTGGCTGTCAATTTTGATGCCGGCCTGGGGCACCATACACTTGGCGTGAAATTGAGCGCGCGACCGCGAGCGCCCATGGCCCGGGGCGCGGTGTCGAGCTGATCCAGGGGGCGCATTGCATGGCGCGGCCGATTGATCTCTCGTTTGATGGGCCAGGATACATTTCTTGAAGCTCGACCGCGAAACTGAGGCGCTGCTCTATTGGACGTCGTCGGCGACCGCCACGCCGCTCTGGACGCTCTCGCCCGAGGCCGCGCGCGCGGAATATCGCCGCACGCACGGCAAGACCGAGATCGCCCCGCCCCCGATCGGCGAGGCGATCGATCTCACTGTCGCGGGTCCGGCCGGGCCGATGCGGTTGCGCCGGTACACGCCCCTCGACCCCGGCCGCGAGGCGGAGGCGGCCATTCTCTTCATGCATGGCGGCGGCTGCGTTCTCGGCGACATCGGCACGCACGACATCTTCTGCCGCGCGCTGTGCCACGACACGCGCGCAAGCGTGTTTTCGCTCGATTACCGGCTTGCGCCTGAACATCCGTTCCCCGCCGCGGTCGAAGATACTGTCGCCGCGCTCCATTGGCTGTCGCGCGAGGCGGCGGGAATGGGGCTCGATCCCGAACGCATCGCGATTGCCGGCGACAGCGCCGGCGGCGGGCTCGCGGCCGTCGCGCTGCATGAAACGAAGGGCGCGCTCGCGGCGCGGGTCCGGGCGCAGGCCCTGATCTATCCCGCGCTCGACTTGCGCGGGCGCTTGCCCTCGCGCAAAGAGCTCGCCAGGCAATTTCCGATCCCCAGCGACATGATCGGCTGGTTCTTCGACCATTATTTCGGGACCGCGTGGCCCTTCACCGATCCGCGCGCAAGCCCGTCGCTCTATGCGGACTACACCGGCCTCCCGCCGGCGCTGATCATGACCGCAGGGCACGATCCCTTGCGCGACGAAGGCGCGGAATACTCCGCGGCGCTCAAGGCGGCGGGCGTGCCGGTCGACTACGTGTGCTTCGAGGGCACGATCCACGGCTTTATGACGATGGGCCGGGTGCTGCGCGGCGTCCATGGCAAAGCGCGCAAGTGCCTCGCCTCCTGGCTCGCCGCGCGCCTCAATGGCGTGTAAACGAGAACGCCGAACGGCGACCGGTTGAAATTGCCCACGGGCTGGCGCTACACATCGCTGACCCCGGAGACGGATCTCGTCCTTGGCGCCAAGGGAACGGCGACGGTGGTTCAGGACGAGCTTGGGAACACCTATCAGAAACTCGATTGACCTTGTTCCGCGCCCTGCCCTGGCCGGACCCATGGTGCTGTCAGGTTTGAGCCCCGCCGCGGCTTTTTGCCTGACGGCGCTCGCGTTACTGCCTGCAGCAAGCGAAGAGGCGCCGGGGGCAACGCCCTCCGAAACCATCGCAGCGGAGCCGGCGCCGGGCGGTCCCGCCAAGGTGATCGTAGGCGCCTATATCAACGACATCCAGGAGCTCGACTTCAAGGCGAACAACTATGTCGTCGATCTCTATGTCTGGTTTCGCTGGCGCGCGCCGGAGCTCGATCCCGCCAAGACAATGGAGTTCATGAACCGCGTCGCCTCTGGCGACAATGTACGCGAGGCGCTCTACGAGACGCCGAGGGTGATGCCGGACGGCAGCCGCTATTCCATCATCCGTTACCAGGGCCGCTTTTCGACCAAGTTCGCACTGGAGAAATTTCCTTTCGACACGCAACTCCTCAGCGTGGTGATGGAGGACGGGGTCTCGAGCGACCAGGAACAGGTGTTCGTGCCCGACGGCGCGCGCCCCGTGACGCTCGATCCGATCATCACTCTGCCGGGGTTCACCGTTGGTCAGCCCACGATGACCATCGCGCCCAATACCTATTCGACGAATTTCGGCGATCCCTCGGCGCGCGAGGCTGACACATATTCGCGCATCGTGCTCACCGTGCCGCTCAAGCGGCCTATTGTCGCCATGTCGCTCAAGACCTTCGTGCCGACCGCCTTGATCGTGGTCTGCGCGACGCTCGTGTTCTTCGTGCGGCCGCGCTATGTCGAGGGAAGGATCGGTCTCGGCATCACAGCCCTGCTCACGCTGGTCGCGCTGCAGCTCACCTCCAGCGCATCGCTTCCCGACGTCGACTACCTCATGATGCTCGACAAGATCTATCTGCTTGCCTACGTGTTCATCATCCTGCGCGCTCGCGCGCGTGGTCGCCACGTCGTGGCG
>DASUQP010000239.1:0-7184 GCA_036280475.1 Methyloceanibacter sp.
ATCGATGCCCAAAGCCGTGGATCACCGTTTCGGCGAAGTGGTGATCGCTAAGCTTCGTCGCGAAGATGTTCGGTCCGCGGGCGCCGGCGCTGTGATGACAGACCAGGCACTTGCTTCGATAGATATCGCGACCGGCCGAGATGGCCGCAGGCTGGCCGATGACGGGATTGGTCAGCCCCTCCTCTGCCTGCGCGAGCGCAAGCGGCGACGAGCCGATGAACAAAGCTGCGAGGCGGAGGATGAAGCGAGCGCGCGCTGACCCATGAGGCACAATCGCGGCTCGCTTCATGACTATTGCTTCGGCAGCATCTTCTCGATGACTTGCGTGTTGTACAAGTCACCTTCGTCGACCTTGCCGTCGATGGCGAACACCCAAAGCATCCCGCCCTTCGGCGCCGAATAGTAGAAGGTCGGGTCGCCTCCGAGTCCGGAAAGAATCGCAACGTATTGCTTGCCGTCCAGCTCGTAGGTGATCGGCGAGGCGTTGATGCCCGACCCGGTCTGGAACTTCCACAATTCCTTGCCGCTCTTGGCGTCGTAAGCCAGGAAGCGACCCCGCAAGTCGCCGGTAAACAACACGCCGCCCTTGGTCACCAGCATGCCCGAAAACAGCGGCAAGGCACTCTCGACCTCCCAAACCACTTTCTTGTCGGCGACGTCGATCGCCTTAATGCGGCCGATCGTTTCACCCATCCGATACATCTGGTAGTCCGCGCCCTGATAGAAATCACCGGGTTTGTAGATCAGCTTGGCCTTTTCCCAGGCCGTCAGGCCCATGCCCCATTGATTGACCGCGACGAAGAAAAGACCGAGTTCGGGGTCATAGGCGGGCGGAAACCAATTGGTCCCGCCTTCGAGCCCCGGGACGGTCGTCTTGACCTGCGGGCCGCCGATCTTCGGCTTCAGCGCTTCGTTGATGGTCGGCCGTCCGGTTTTTGGATCAAGCCCGCTCGTCCAGTTGATGCCTTCGACGAGAGGAAAGGCATACACGAATTGCCCATTGGTGCGGTCGATCGCGTAGAAGAAGCCGTTCCGGTTCGAAACGGCCGCAAGCTTGCGGTCCTGACCGTCGATCTTCGCGTCGATCAGGATCGGGGTCGACATGCCGTCGTAATCCCAGGGGTCATTCGGCGTGTATTGAAAGCCCCACTTGATCTTGCCGGTGTCGGGATCGAAGGCAAGCATGGACTCGGTCCAGAGATTGTCACCCTCGTGGGCCGACACCCCAATAGAGCGTGTTGGTCTCGGCATCGTAGCTGCCGGTGAGCCACGTCGGCCCGCCGCCGCTCTTCCAGGTGTCGTCCTTGGGCCAGGTCTCGCTACCGGGCTCGCCGGGAGCCGGAACCGTGAAGGTCTGCCATTCGAGCGCGCCCGTCTTGGCATTGAAGGATTTGATATATCCGCGGACGCCATACTCACCGCCCGACACGCCGATGATCACGTGGTCCTTGACGACGAGCGGCGCCGAATTCGTGGTGACGCCATTCTTCGTCGATCTTGGCCTCCCAAACGACCTTGCCGTCGGCCTGGTTCAAAGCCACCAGTTTGGCATCGAGCCGCGCGACGAAGACCATGTCATCCTTCAACGCCAAGCCGCGATGAATGGGACCGCAGCACAGCATTGCCGTTAAGCCCTGTTCGTATTCCGGCTCGTAGAACCAGACGATGTTTCCCGACTTGGCATCGACCGCGAACACGCGGGCGTAATCGGCGCTGAAATAGAGGACGCCGTCCCGGAACAGCGGTGTCGATTCCAATCCGCCGAATTGCCCTCCGGTCGACATGCTCCATACGGGGCTGAGCTTTGCGGCGTTGTCCGGCGTTATTTCCGCAAGCGGACTGTACCGCCAGTGGCGATAGTCGCGGCCATAGGTCAGCCACTCGCCGGCGTTCTCCTGCGCCTTGAGCAGATCCTCGGTGGTCACCGGCTTGGCGTGAGCGATCGATGGCAGCGCGACCGTCATCAGAGCGAGGGCCACAAGCCACATGAGGGTCTTCATTACGAGCCTCCCTTCGTGCTGCTGATGCGAGCCAATAGGCGCATGCTAGATAAGGACGGGCGAAGCGGCAACGTGGTCGGAGCCATTATGTCTTTCGCTGTAGCACCATATCATCGCGATGGATCAACTCCGCGCGGCCAAAATAGCCGAGAATCTCCCCGATTTCACCGCTCTTGCGGCCGATGATGGCCTTGGCCTCTTCGTGGTCGTAGGCGGTCAGGCCGCGGCCGATCTCGACGCCTTCGCCGTTCCTGATGACGACCGCGTCGCCGCGCTCGAAGTTGCCCTCGACTTTGGTGACGCCCGCCGGCAACAGGCTCTTGCCCGAGCCGAGCGCCTTCGCCGCGCCCTGATCGACGGTGACGGCGCCCTTCGGCTCGAGCGTGCCCGCGATCCAGCGCTTGCGCGCGGCCACCGGGTCCTGGCGCGCCAGGAACCAGGTCCCGGCCCCCTCCTTCGCCAAGGCTTTTAGCGGATGCATCACCCTGCCCGAGGCGATGACCATATGCGTGCCGCCCGACACCGCGATCTTGCCCGCCTCGATCTTGGTCACCATCCCGCCCTTCGACAGCTCCGAGCCGGCATCGCCCGCCATCGCCTCGATCTCCGGCGTAATGTCCGTCACCTCTTCGAGCCGCCGCGCGTCTTTGCGGGAAGCGGGCGGCGCGGTGTAGAGCCCGTCCACGTCCGACAGAAGAACGAGGCAATCGGCGCTCATCATCGAGGCGACCCGCGCCGCGAGCCTGTCGTTGTCGCCATAGCGGATTTCCGTCGTCGCCACCGTGTCGTTCTCGTTCACGACCGGCACCGCGCCGAGCTTCAGCAACGTCGTCATGGTGCTGCGCGCATTGAGGTAGCGTCTTCGCTCTTCCGTGTCGCCGAGCGTGAGCAGCACCTGCGCGGCGACGAGCGATCGCGCGCGGAACGCGCCCTCATAGGCATGAGCGAGATCGATCTGGCCGACGGCGGCCGCAGCCTGGCTGTCCTCGAGCTTAAGCGCGCCCTTGGGCAGATCGAGCGCGTTGCGGCCGAGCGCGATCGCGCCGGAAGAGACGACGATGACGTCCTTGCCGGCCTCGCGCAGCGCGGCGATGTCATCGGCGAGCGCATCGAGCCAATCGGCTTTGAGCGCACCGCTCGCCCCATCGACCAAGAGCGACGAGCCGATCTTGACCACGATGCGCTTCGCGTTTGCCCATTCGCCTCTCATGGCCGCCATCCTCGCGACGGCGACGCCTGGCCCCGCTTTTCCTTGGCGCCTTTTGCCCTGACGGAAGCGACCTCGGCGGCGAGCGCACGAAGAACCTCGCGTACGCCCTCGCCGCTCGCGGCCGATGCGATGAGGGGGGGGACGCCCGCCGCCTTCTTCAAGGCCCGCGCCTTCTTTTTCAGCTCATCCTTCGGCACGGCGTCGGCCTTCGACAGTGCCACGATCTCGGGCTTGTCTTCGAGGCCGGCGCCGTAGGCTTCGACCTCGCCGCGCACGATTGTGTAGGCGTCGGCCACGTCGTCGAGCGTGGCGTCGACGAGATGCAAGAGAACGGCGGTGCGCTCGACATGGCCGAGGAAGCGGTCGCCGATGCCGGCGCCTTCATGCGCCCCTTCGATCAGGCCGGGAATGTCGGCAAGCACGAAATCGGTGCCGTCGATCCGCACCACGCCGAGATTGGGGTGGAGCGTGGTGAAGGGATACTCGGCGATCTTCGGCTTGGCGGCGCTGACAGCGGCAAGGAAGGTCGACTTTCCCGCGTTCGGAAGCCCGATGATGCCGGCATCGGCGATGAGCTTGAGCCGAAGCCAGATGTGCATCTCCTCGCCCTTCTGGCCGGGATTGGCGTGGCGCGGCGCCTGGTTGGTCGAGGACTTGAAGCGGGCGTTGCCGAACCCGCCGTTTCCCCCGCGCAACAGCACGATGCGGTCGCCGGGCGAAACGAGGTCCGCGATCAGGGCCTCGCCGTCCTGATCGAGGATCTCGGTGCCGGGGGGCACGGCAAGCACGACATCGGCGCCTTTGGCGCCGGTCTTGTTCTGGCCCATGCCGTGCCCGCCCTTTTTTGCCTTGAAATGCTGCTTGTAGCGGTAGTCGAGGAGCGTGTTGAGATTCGCCACGCACGCGATGATGACGTCGCCGCCCTTGCCGCCGTCGCCGCCGTCAGGGCCGCCGAACTCGACGAACTTCTCGCGCCGGAAGCTGACGCACCCGTTCCCTCCGTCGCCGGAGCGCACATACACCTTGGCCTGGTCGAGGAACTGCATGGGAAGGGCTTAGCACCGGCTTCTTTCCAATACACTAGCTGCGAAGGCCTTTTGGCCGACCCCGGCCCGGCTTCATCCGCAGCTGACCCCTGACGCCATTTTCCGGTGAGGGGCCGAGGACAAGTTGTCCGTTGGTTCCTCACCCTGAGGAGGGCGCGGAACGCACCCGTCTCGAAGGGTGCGCCCTGACGTAGGTGCGTGCTTCGAGACGCGCCCTCTGGGCGCTCCTCAGCATGAGGGGGCACCCGCTAGACTCACCTCCGGTAGGAGCCGGCGAGCGACTTGGCGCGGTCGAGCCTGTAAGTGAAGCACGGGGCCTTGGCTCCTCGCGCCGCGCTCTCGCGCTCGATGCGCCCTTGTGGCGTGAAGCCGAACTTGGCGATGATCCGCTCGGAGGCAGGGTTGTCGCTGAAATGCCCGACGGTGAGATAGTCGAACCCGTCGGTCTCGAAAGCATGGACGATGAGGGCGCGCACGGCCTCGGTGGCATAGCCCATGCCCCAATAAGGCTTGCCGATCCAGTAGCCGAGCTCGGCATGATCCTTGCCGAAGGCCCGATAGCCGGTGCAGCCGATGAGCGCGCCCGACCTTATAATGGCGAACACCACCCCCTCTTCGCCGGCGAGCACGCTTGCGATCCACTCGGCCGCCATCTCCTCGCTGTAGGGATGGGGGATCGTGCCGGTCATGCTCGCGACATCATAGTCGCCGGCAAGCAGGGCGAGCCGGGGCGCGTCGGAGAGGATCGGCGCGCGCAAGAGGAGCCTTGGTGTCCTGATGGTCACGAGCAAAATCGACGCGCGCAAGCGCGCGCAAGATGCGAAAAATCTAGTTCGGCTGCTTCACCGAGACGTAGACGCGGCCCTTCTGCTTGGTCGCGTACGTGACCTCGCCCTCGCGGAGCGCGAACAGCGTATGGTCTTTGCCAATGCCGACGCCGTCGCCCGGGTGCCATTTGGTGCCGCGCTGGCGAACGATGATGTTGCCGGCGAGCACGCGCTGGCCGCCTGACTTCTTCACGCCGAGGCGCCTACCGATCGAGTCGCGGCCGTTGCGCGAGGATCCGCCTGCCTTCTTGTGTGCCATGTCCTCGTCCTTTACGTCTTCTTCGGCTTTGCCGCCGGCTTCTTAGCCGAAGCCTTTGCCGCCGTCTTGGCCGACCTTTTCGCCGCGGGCTTCGCTTCCGCTTTCCGGGCAGCCTGCTTCGCCTCCGGCTTCTCCGGCTTCGCCTTCACCTCGGTCTTCGCTTGGGACTTCTCGGCCTTTTTCGCCTCAGGTTTCGGCGCGGCCTTCGACGGCTTCTTGCCGTCGGTCAGAATCTCGGTAATCCGCAGCGCGGTGAGCGCCTGGCGGTGGCCCTTCTTGCGGCGGTAATTCTTGCGGCGCTTCTTCTTGAAGACGACGATCTTGTCGCCCCGTGTCTGGGCAAGCACCTCGGCTGCGACCATGGCGCCCGCAATTGTCGGGCTGCCGGTCTTGGGACCGCCGTCGCCGCCGAGAAGGATCACCTCGGCAAGCTCGACGATGTCGCCGGGCTTTCCTGCGATCTTCTCCACTTCGATAATGTCGTTCGGCGCCACGCGATATTGCTTGCCGCCTGTGCGAATGACCGCGAACATGACCGTTCCCGTCCGAGTTCTTGGCTTGAAGGACCGGCGTTTCAGCGCGCGGACGAGCCGCTTGGCCCCTTGAGCGGCGCAATATAGAAGCCAATGACGATAAGTCAATCGGCGGTCTTCGGCCGAAAACCCTCGCTACGGCTGCCGCGCGGGCGCCACGAAGGGGTTGGTTTCGACGGATTTGTCGTTCTTCTCGACACATTGCTTGAGCCGTTCGAAGGCGACCGTGCTCTTGTCCAGCGGCACGACGATCGTCGCTCCGGCGGCGATGACATTCAATGCGCTCGCATTGCGAAGTCCGCTCTCGAACGTCTTGTCCTTGATGTCCATCGACACCGAGTTTGCCTCCGCCGCGACTTCCGCGTCGAAGCTGAGCGGCCCCATGGCCATCTTCACCGGATAATCCTTGCCGCGCTCCAGCTTCCAGTTCGGCGATTCGAGCTCGAGGCTCAAGCCGTCAGGGGTACGCACGAAGCGCGCGACGATCTCCTCTTGCAGCGGGCGATTGATCGCGCAGCGGTCGAACTTGTCGCCTTTGAAGATCGCCTCGATCTCCCAAGGGCCGACAGTCTCGGACTTGCTCTCCTCCGCCGCATGCCCGGTCGCTGACAGCGTGATGGAGGCGGCAACGGCAAGGACGCAACGAACGCATTGCAGGGAAGCCATCAATGCAGCTCTGCGCATAAAGGACCCCCGTCGAGAGTGCTGAGGCAATATAACGCAACCGATGCACACCGGTTCCTGAGCGGACATGGCCGACCCGACGAGCGGCCGGCTGAGGCGCCGCCGGCGTGAAAGGAAAATCGGATCCCGCGCGGCGCCAAAGGTTGCCGGAAGCGGATCGGCAAGCTACATGAGCCAGGACGGAGAGGTGCCGGAGTGGTCGAACGGGACGGTCTCGAAAACCGTTGTACGGGTAACCGTACCGTGGGTTCGAATCCCACCCTCTCCGCCATCAACTAAGCACTGATATAGCAGGTGTTTCCTGCCTTGGCGGGGTGTAAATTGTCTGGCGCTTTCCGGGCCTTGCACGCGGACCTCGTTGAGCGCGGTAGTCAGAGACTCTTTTAGTGCGCCAATTGACCGTCTCTGCAGGCCTCGTCTCTTATAGGATGCGTTTGCAGTACCACCGTCTCGCGGCCTAACCGGAAATTCTTGGTGAGTGAGCGAGACGCTAGAGGGGGAGACGCGCGTGAGCAGACTATTGATGCTCCTCAAGGGCAGAGGAGTTCGCGCTGTGCTGTCCAATCCAGAGGCAGGCGGGTATCGTCCACAGTCGGTTGGCGGTGAGGTGTGGAGGTTGCCTTCC
>DASUQP010000240.1:0-6466 GCA_036280475.1 Methyloceanibacter sp.
TTTGCCCGAGCCCTCCGTCCCAGCCCGAGGCCTTGCCTAAGAGAATGAGATAAAGGACGACCGCGCCAGCGATGGCGCCAAGAACCTGAGCGATCACATAAGTGATGAAGTCCGATGTGGTCATCCGACCCGCGACCAGCACGCCGAGGCTCACCGCCGGATTGATATGGCAACCGGAAACTTGGCCGATGCCATAGGCCATGGCCACGATGGTCAAGCCGAAGGCGGCGGCGATGCCGAAAATCGCGATGGCGCTCTGCTCGCTGCCCAATCCTGAGATGGCGACGGCGCCGCAACCGATAAGCACGAGCGCAAAGGTGCCGATGAATTCCGCGATTGCTTTTTTCGTATTCATGACGGTATCCCCCTTGTAGGCGCGCCATGATGCCAGACGAGACGACGCGAGCCTAGGGAGCAATGGTCAAACCATGCTTGGGACACAACCGGCTTTACGGATCGTTTTGCGCGGAACGCTGGTGCGATCTGCTTCTCACCTGTCACATTATTGGTCGTGATGACAGCCGGCGGCGCGCTCGCCCTCACCCAGTTGACGCCTGAGCCTCGGGGTCCCATGGTCCGGCCATGAACGAAGCCATCAAGGCGGCACCGAGAGCGGTCGTCGCGGCTCAAAGCGCGAAGTTCGGCAATGCCCTGCCGCTCGCGTTGATTGCCGGCCCTTGCGTGCTTGAGAGCCGCGCGCACGCGCTCGAGACGGCTCGTGCGCTGAAGGAGATCGCGGCGAGGCTCAAGATCGGCCTCGTCTACAAGAGCTCCTTCGACAAGGCGAACCGCACCAGTGCCGCAAGCGCCCGCGGTCTCGGGCTCGATGGAGCGCTCCCCATCTTCGCCGAGATCAGGGACAGCCTCGGCCTCCCTGTCACGACCGACGTGCATGAGGCCGAGCAATGCGCGGCCGTGGCCGATGCGGTCGACATGCTGCAGATCCCGGCGTTCCTCTGCCGCCAGACCGATCTTCTGATCGCCGCTGCGCAGACGCAGAAGCCGGTCAACGTCAAGAAGGGGCAGTTCCTCGCGCCGTGGGACATGAAGAACGTCGTGGCGAAGCTCATCGGCGCGGGCAATCCCAAGGTGCTTCTCACCGAACGCGGCGTCTCCTTCGGCTACAACACGCTCGTCTCGGACATGCGTGCGCTGCCCATCCTCGCCGAGACCGGCGCGCCGGTGATCTTCGACGCCACACATTCGGTGCAGCAGCCGGGAGGGCAGGGGACGGCGAGCGGCGGCGAGCGCCGCTTCGTGCCCGTGCTCGCGCGCGCGGCGGTCGCCGTCGGCGTGGCTGGGCTTTTCATCGAGACGCATCAGGACCCCGACCGCGCGCCCTCGGACGGCCCAAACATGCTGCCGCTCTCAGCCCTTGAACCTTTGCTCAAGGAGCTGATCGAGATCGATCGCCTGGTGAAGCGCCGCTAACGATAATCCCTCTTGCGAGTGTCACCACGTCATTCCGGCGAAGCCGGAATCCAGAAGAGGCATGCGCTGCGCTTGTGACTCTGGATACCGGCTTCCGCCGGTATGACGCTAACCCCGGCCGCGATAGGGCGAGACCCCTTGGTCGGGAATCCAGACGCCGTCAGGCGGCGTACCGTGTTGCCAGAACACGTCGATGGGAATGCCGCCGCGCGGATACCAATAGCCGCCGATCCTGAGCCAGGCGGGATCGATCAGATCCACGACACGCTTGCCGATGGCGATGGTCGCATCCTCGTGGAAGGCCCCGGTGTTGCGGAAACTCGCGAGATAGAGCTTGAGCGATTTCGATTCCAGCAGCCAGGCGCGCGGCGCATAGTCGATGACGAAATGCGCGAAGTCGGGCTGACCGGTGATGGGACAGAGGCAGGTGAATTCCGGGCAGGTGAAGCGGGCGACATAGGCCGTGTCGGGATGCGGGTTCGACACGCGTTCGAGCTCGGCTTCGGCCGGCGTCTTCGGTATCGGCGTCTCGGCGCCGAGCTGCTTCAGGCCGCTGATCTTGCGCGCCATCGTCCTTACTCCGCCGCGAGCCGCTGACGCGGCCCGCGATAGACGCAGCCTTCATGACAGCTATCGCGCGCCACTTCGATTTCGGCGAGCCCGGGCAGCCGATTGTGCAGACGGTCCCACAGCCATATCGCGACCCGTTCCAGCGTCGGCTGGGACAGTCCTTCGACCTCGTTGAGGAAGCGGTGATCGAGCGCTTCGCGCGCATCGCCCATCGCGGCCTCGACATCGTCCAAAGGCATCACCAGACCCGTCTTGCCGTCGGGCTCGCCGTCGATGGTCACGCGCACTCTGAAGGAATGTCCGTGAATCCGCGAATTGGGGTGGCCCGGGGGCGCCGAAGGAAGGAAATGAGCGGCCTCAAAGCCGAATTCTTTGTAGATGCGCATCGTAGTCGTTTAGGCGATTTTGCTTGGCCAAGCCAGGGTTCAGGGGAGCCCGAGCAGCTTGTGGGTCTGGAGGCTCAGGCGCCATTTCGGATGGGCGCGGCAATAGAAGATGGCGGCGGCAAGATGGCTCGCCGATTTCGCGCCGTCGTCCTTGGGCTGGAGCAGGAAATGGGCGAAGTCGAGGTCCTCGAAGCTGCGCGGGTCGAGTTCGGCTTGCGGGTAGACCAGCTTCAGCTCATCGCCCGAGCGCTGAATGAGCGGCGCCTCGCCCTTCGGGCTCACGCAGATCCAGTCGATCGCGCGCGGCACGGGCAAAGTGCCGTTGGTCTCGATCGCGACCTCGAAACTTGCAGCATGCAGCGCCGCGATCAGCTTCTCATCGACCTGAAGCATCGGCTCGCCGCCGGTGAGCACGACATAGGGCCGCGTGCCCGAATTGCCGCGCCAAGCGCCGCGGCAGGCGCGGGCGAGGTCGGGGGCTTGCGCGAACTTCCCGCCACCCGGGCCGTCGGTCCCGACGAAGTCGGTATCGCAGAAATTGCACGTGGCATCGGCGCGGTCCTCCTCGCGCCCCGACCAGAGATTGCAGCCGGCGAAGCGGCAGAACACAGCCGCGCGCCCGGTCTGCATCCCTTCGCCCTGGAGCGTGTAATAGATTTCCTTGACCGCATACATGGCCGGAACTTGGTCCTTAAGCGCGCCGAGGGCAAGAGTATCGTCGTTCTCGCCGGAGCGGCAATGCAGCGTCCGGCGTAGTTCAGCGTGAAGCGGCTTGAAGGCCGGCGCGCGAGGCCTGCCACTCGGCGAAGCCCTTGGCGCGCAGCTGGCAAGCCGGGCAGGTTCCGCACCCATAACCCCAATCGTGGCGAAGCCCGCGTTCGCCGCGATAGCAGGTGTGGGTGTCCTCGACGATAAGAGCGACGAAGGCCTCGCCGCCGAGCCGCTCGGCAAGCGTCCACGTCTCCGCCTTGGTCAGCCGCATCAGCGGCGCCTCGATTACGAAGGGAATTTCCGTGCCGAGCCTGATCGCCTCTTGCAGCGTCCGGAGCGTCGCGTCGCGGCAATCGGGATAGCCTGAGAAATCCGTCTCGCACATGCCGCCGACCAGCGTGAAAAGTCCGCGCCGGTAGCCGAGCGCGGCGGCATAGACGAAGAACAGGAGATTGCGACCCGGCACGAAGGTCGAGGGCAGGCCGGAGGCGAGCATCTCGATCTCGGCGTCGGAGGTCAGCGCCGTTTCGCCGATCGCGCCGAAGCTCGATATGTCGATGACATGATCGGGCCCGAGCCGCGTGCCCCAGGCAGGGAAACGGCGCGCGATGTCGTCCCGGACGCGCTGCCGGCATTCCATCTCGACGCCGTGTCGCTGGCCGTAGTCGAAACCCGCCGTCTCGACTCTGGCGTAGCGGTCGAGCGCCCAGCCGAGGCAAACGGTCGAGTCCTGCCCTCCGGAAAACAGCACCAACGCCGAGCCTGAGACCTCTTTTGTCATAGGCTCTTGCCGTCGAAGGGCGTGAGCGCCAGCGCCTCGACCTCAACGCCGTCGAGACAACGCACATTGATGCCAATGCCCTCCGAACCGTCTTCCAAGCGTCCCGTGGCGAAGGACGAGATCCCGCAGTTCCGGCAGAACAGATGATGGATGGCTTTCTTGTTGAACTGATAGTCGGAAAGCTCGTCTTGTCCGGAAAGCAGCTTGAATTCGGCCGGCGTCACATAGGTCCAAAGCGCGCCGCGCTTCTGGCAGATCGAGCAGTTGCACGAGTACACGGGCTCGAGATTGGTCGTGACCTGATAGCGAACGCGGCCGCAATGGCAGCCGCCGCCATAGGTTTGCGTGTCGGGCATTGAAGCGATCTCCTTACGCCAAAACGCTTTGCACTCCCCCTTGAACCCGATAGAAACCCGCCCGGGCCGAGCGTGTCATGGGCGCGTGCGGCAATCAACCCGAAGGGCATATCATGACCGCAATCGCCACCATCATGGGCCGGGAAATTCTCGATAGCCGCGGCAACCCGACCGTTGAGGTCGATGTCGTGCTCAAGGACGGTCATCATGGTCGCGCCGCGGTCCCTTCCGGCGCCTCGACCGGCGCGCACGAGGCGCATGAGCTTCGCGACGGGGGGACCCGTTACGGCGGAAAGGGCGTGAAGAAGGCGGTCGAAGCGGTCAATGGCGAGGTCCGCAAGGCGCTCGCCGGCTTCGACGCCGGCGACCAGCGCGGGCTCGACCAGCGCTTGCGCGATCTCGACGGCACGCAAAACAAGAAGCGGCTCGGCGCCAACGCCATTCTCGGCGTCTCGCTTGCCGCGGCAAAGGCCGAGGCGAGCGCGCAAGGCTTGCCGCTCTATCGTTCTATCGGCGGCGAAGGAGCGACGCTGCTGCCGGTGCCGATGATGAACATCGTCAATGGCGGGGCCCATGCCGACAACCCGATCGACTTCCAGGAATTCATGATCGTGCCGGTCGGCGCGGCAAGCATCGCCGAGGCCGTGCGCATGGGCGCAGAGATTTTCCATGCGCTCAGGAAGGCGCTGAAAAGCGCGGGCCACAACACGGCGGTCGGCGACGAGGGGGGCTTTGCGCCCAATCTCGCCTCGACCCGGGACGCGCTCGACTTCGTCATGGCCGCGATCAGAGAAGCGGGCTACAGCCCCGGCGACGACGTCTATCTCGCGCTCGACGTCGCTGCGACGGAGCTGTTCGACAAGGGCCGCTATGCGCTCAAGGGCGAGAACAGGACGCTGACTTCGGACCAGCTCATCGCCTATTACGGCGAGCTTGTCGCGAACTACCCGATCTTTTCCATCGAGGACGGGATGAGCGAGGACGATTGGGACGGCTGGGCGGGCCTGACCCGGGCGCTCGGCGATCGCGTTCAGCTCGTTGGCGACGATCTCTTCGTCACCAATGTTGCGCGCCTGAAGGAGGGCATCGACCGGGGCATCGCCAATGCCATCCTGGTCAAGGTCAATCAGATCGGAACGCTGACCGAGACGCTCGATGCCGTGCGCATGGCGCAGGATGCGGGCTATGCCGCGGTGATGTCGCACCGGTCCGGCGAGACGGAGGACGCCACCATCGCCGATCTCGCCGTCGCCACCAATTGCGGGCAGATCAAGACCGGGTCGCTCGCACGGTCGGACCGCGTGGCGAAATACAACCAGCTCATCCGCATCGAGGAAGAACTTGGAAATAAGGCCCGCTATGCCGGGCGCGCCGTGCTGAAGCGGGGGCGGTAACGCCCGCTTAACGGCTCGCGCGCAGACTCCCGGACCATGCGGTTCACGGCTTTCATCTTTCCGCTCTTGGCCTGCGGGGCGGCCGGCTATTTCGCCTATCATCTCCAGACCGGCGATCATGGTCTCGAGGCGCGCGCCAAGCTTCAAGGGCGGAAGGAAGTGCTCGAGGGCGAGCTCGCGGGCCTGAAGGAAGTCAGGCTGAGGCTCGAGCGCGATGTCTCCCTGCTTCGCCCCGAGAGCCTCGATCCCGATATGCTCGATGAGCGCGCGCGGGCGATCCTCAATCTCGCGCACGAAGACGACCTCATCATGCTCAAGCGCCGCCACGCGGTGCCCGCTCCGGCCACGACGAAAAAGCGCTAAATCCGTTCAGGGGATTTCCGGCTCGTGCTAGCCTCGGGACGCGAATCCGAGGACACGCGCGCGTGTGCAGCGAGGAGCAAGGAAGCACGTGACCACGCCAAGCCTTAACCCCGGCGCCGCAAATCTCTGGCTCGGCGAGGGGAATGCGGGCGCGCCGAACCTGACCGGGCGGCCGGGCCTCACGCCCGAGCAGGAGCGCGTCTCCTATCGCCTCATGCTGCTCATCCGCAGATTCGAGGAGAAGGCGGGACAGCTTTACGGCATGGGCTATATCGGCGGCTTCTGCCACCTCTATATCGGCCAGGAGGCGGTCGTGGCCGGCATGCAGATGACCATTTCCGAAGGCGACCAGGTCATCACCGCCTATCGCGATCACGGACACATGCTTGCCGCCGACATGGAGCCGAAGCGCGTGATGGCCGAGCTGACCGGGCGCCGCCACGGCTACGCCAAGGGCAAGGGCGGCTCCATGCA
>DASUQP010000241.1:0-16441 GCA_036280475.1 Methyloceanibacter sp.
AGAAATGGCCTCCACCATGGGTTTCATGTGCCGCGCCTTGACTTGACGGAGTGGCGCATTTAAGTCCGCACCACTCCTGAAAAGGGGGCGTAGCTCAGTTGGTTAGAGCGCCGGCCTGTCACGCCGGAGGCCGCGGGTTCGAGTCCCGTCACTCCCGCCAGCATCTCGCTTGAACGGCCCTTCCGGCACCTCAGCTTTAGAGACCGTTAGCCCCATTCCGATAGCGTGCGCGACCTTGGGTCAGCCAGTCGCCGCCCGTCGCAAAACATTTGGGAGGTTGCCTTGATCGGTACGTCGTCGAAGCTTCTTGCTTGCGCTTTGGCCCTGGCGCTCAGCGCAAGCTCTTACCAATGGTCCCACACCTGCACCCGGATCCTTTGCGTTGGCGACGATCGCCGGACGGTCGATGGACTGGAACGACGACACGCGGACCAATCTTTGGGTCTTTCCCCGCGGCATGCAGCGCGACGGTGCCGCCGGCCCCAATTCGGCGAAATGGACCTCAAAATACGGCAGCCTCGGCACGGCGGTCTATGACGCCGCCGTCGCCGACGGCATGAACGAGAAAGGTCTCGTCGCCAGTCTGCTCTACCTTGCCGATGCCGACTACGGCAAAGCCGACGGCAAGCCCATGCTTTCCATCAGCGCTTGGCCGCAATACGTGCTCGACAATTTCGCCACCGTCGCCGAGGCGGTCGAGACGTTGCGGACGGAGCCGTTCCGCCTCGGGGCGCCGGCCATGCCCACTGGCGACGCGGGCTCGGTGCATCTCGCGATTTCGGACCCGACAGGCGACTCCGCCATCTTCGAGTATATCGGCGGCAAGCTCGTCATCCATCACGGCAGGCAATATCAGGTGATGACCAACGAGCCGCCCTTCGATCAGCAGCTCGCGCTCAACGCCTATTGGCAGGAGATAGGCGGAGCGACATTCCTCCCGGGCACCATCCGCCCCGCCGACCGCTTCGTCCGCGCCTACTATTTGGTCACCGCGATCCCCAAGAGCACCGTCCCGGGCATCATCGCAGCCGTGCCCGACGGCACCTATCGCAATCAGGCCGTGGCGAGCGTCGCGAGCGTCCTGCGCGCGGTCAGCGTGCCATTCGGCATGTCTTCGCCGGGAGAGCCCAATGTCGCCTCGACCCTGTGGCGCACCTGGGCTGACCAGACCAACCTCGTCTACTTCTTCGATTCGGCCACGAGCCCCAATACGTTCTGGGTGCCGCTCGCCGATCTCGACTTCGGCGAGGGAGCGCCGGTGAAGAAGCTTACGCTCACCGGCGGCAAGGTCTATTCGGGCAATACGGCCGACAAGTTCGAGCCGGCGAAGCCCTTCGCCTTTATGCCCTACGCGTCGTGAGCCAGCAGGGTTCACTCCAAGGGGTCGCATTCCCCTTCACGCACCGATGTTTAAGACGTCCGCTTGGGGCGCGAAAGTCGACGCTTGTTGGTGCGGACATGACCTCGATAACGTCGCAATACCTTATGCAGTGACCCGCCAGTGGCGAGCGTGCCGAGCGCCTCCGCGAGGGCAAAGCCCTTCTCTGTTACCATGAGCTGCGCCTCAGTTCGGCTCCGGCTTCCGCCCTGAGCAAGCTTCTTCAGGCGAAGGCTCATCACCTCCTGTGCCTCGTGACAAAGACGCGCGGAAGCCAGGGCAAAATCCATCCAAATTTTGATCATGGCTCTCCCATACGAGAAGACCGGCGTCCGAAAGCGGAACCGGACAAAGGATCGGAAAGAGCGGAGATTAGCGGCGTGTTCTTGAGAGCACACCAACCAGGAAACCTAGCCCAAGGGCAAAGGCCACCGCCATGAGCGGATTGCGCTTCATCGCCGCGTGCGCATCGTCAAAAGCCTCGACGGCCATGTCTTGGGCGCGGCCGTATTGTTTGGATGCCATGGCGGCAACATCGCCGGCGACATCGGCGATCTCCTCGCCCATGGACCTGGCGCCCTCAGCCGCGGTCTTGACGGACTCTGCAGCCCGACGACCGGCTGGTGAGTTGGCGGCGTCTCTGTAAGCTTGGCTCCCGGTGGTCATCCCATGATCCTTATATTGTTCTTGGCCAGCCGAAAGCGGCACCAAGTTGGATATGAGTGCCAACTTGCGACGCAGAGGAACGTTCCGTCGCTGCGCGAATTAGCATCATAGGTCCTCGTCCCGTCCCAGCGCCGAGGACAATCCCCCTTAGGCCGCAGAGGCAGTACCATGTCAAAGTCGTCCAATTCTAAAGTTGCCGCGAAGAAGGCGCGCGGTGCCCGTGGCAAGACCGTCGCCAAAGTCGCTCGCGAAAAGGCGCGGACCACACGCGCTTCTCACCGGAGCAAGCCGAAAGTTGTCACCGAGGCGGCGCACGTACCGCTCAGGACCGCTCCGGAAAAAGCCATCGAGCAGGCGCGATACAGATCGCAGCATCGCTGCTCTTTTGAGGCATTTCGCGACAGCCAAGTTAAAGGCACGATAAATGCCATCGCTGAAAGGAGTTTGGCTCAGACGCGCGAGGCCTATGAGCGCTCCAAACACACTCTTCAAGCCGTGCTCGCGAGCTGGGAAAGATCTTTCGGTGCCGCCGGTCAGGGCGCTATAGCGCTCAATCGTAAGGTCATCGAGGTTGCCGACCGCAACGTTAATAACGCATTTGATCTTGCGGCTAACCTTGCCGCGGCGAAGAACTTTGCTGACGTGATGGCGTCGCACGCAACCTATTGGCGCAAACAATTCGGCAATCTCAGCGCTCGAAGCTGAGGACGTGCGCACCAAAGCGGCCGCGACGGCAGAACTGATATCCCGGCATGGGCTGGATCGTGGGCGGTCCTCCAATTGCGCGACAGTGGGATAGGTCGCCCAACACCGAAGCTGATCGAAGGCGTGTGGCGGTTCATCGGCTGGGCTATTTGTAAGCACGCCGAAAAGCCCTATATTGCCAAAGAGCCCCGTTAGGGCAGTTGGTGACCTTAACCCATTGATTTGCTTGGTTTGGGTGAGTCCGTACACACCCGCCATCTACAGGCCTCCTCCAACGCCGAAAGAGGACTATGGACCAGCTGCTCCAGGACTATCTGCCGCTCGTCATCTTCATCGGCATCGCCTTTGCGTTCAGCGCGGCGCTTTTGCTTGCGCCCTTCGCCGTTGCCGTCAGGAAGCCCGATCCGGAGAAGGTCTCGGCCTATGAATGCGGCTTCGACGCCTTCGGCGACGCGCGCATGAAATTCGACGTCCGCTTCTACCTTGTGTCGCTCCTGTTCATTATATTCGATCTCGAGGTGGCATTTCTGTTCCCCTGGGCCGTGGCCTTCGACGCGATCGGCGCCTTCGGCTTCTGGGCAATGATGATCTTCCTCGCCGTTCTCACCATCGGCTTCATCTATGAGTGGCGGAAGGGCGCGCTCGAATGGGATTGACGCTTGAGCCGAAATTCGACAAGGACGGACGGAGCGGCGGCATTGTCACGCCCGGCGCGACGAGCCTCGGCACCTTCTCGGAGGAGCTCGCCGACAAGGGATTCCTGCTCACGACCGCAGACGATCTCATCAACTGGTCGCGCACCGGCTCGCTGATGTGGATGACCTTCGGGCTTGCCTGCTGCGCGATCGAGATGATGCAGGCGTCCATGCCGCGTTACGATCTCGAGCGTTTCGGCTTTGCGCCCCGCGCCAGTCCGCGCCAATCCGACGTGATGATCGTGGCCGGCACGCTGTGCAACAAGATGGCGCCGGCGCTGCGCAAGGTCTATGACCAGATGCCCGAGCCGCGCTATGTCATCTCGATGGGATCCTGCGCCAATGGCGGCGGCTACTATCACTACTCCTACTCCGTGGTGCGCGGCTGCGACCGTATCGTTCCGGTCGACATTTACGTGCCCGGCTGCCCGCCGACGGCCGAAGCGCTCGTTTATGGCGTTCTGCTTCTACAAAAGAAGATCAGACGGACCGGCACCATCGAGCGCTGATCGGACGATTGCCTTTTCCTGGAGCCGCGATGGCCGACGCCCTTGACAAGCTCGCCGCCTATCTCCGCGACCGCCTCGGACCAAAACTTTCGAGTGCGGAACTTGCGCTCGGCGAGCTCACCATCACGGTCGAACGTGACCAGATCCCCGAGGTCATCCGCTTCTTGCGCGACGACTCCCACTGCCGCTTCGGCTCTCTGATCGACATTTGCGGCGTCGACTATCCGGAGCGCGAGGAGCGCTTCGACGTCGTCTATCATTTCTTGAGCCCATGGCTGAACCACCGCATCCGCGTCCGCACCATGACGAATGCGGCAACGCCGGTACCGAGCATTGTAAGTCTGTTCCCGGGGGCCGATTGGTTCGAGCGCGAGGCCTACGACCTTTACGGCATCTTGTTCTCGGGCCACCCTGACCTCAGGCGGCTCCTCACCGACTATGGCTTCCAGGGTCACCCTTTGCGCAAGGACTTCCCGCTTACCGGCTTCGTCGAACTCCGCTACGACGATACGCAGAAGCGCGTGGTCTACGAGCCGGTGAAGCTGATGCAGGAATATCGCAGCTTCGATTTCCTGAGCCCATGGGAGGGAATGGACAACGCCATCCCCGGCGACGAGAAGGCCGGCGAAGCACCCCCTCGGGAGGGCAAGCGATGAAGCCGTCGTTGCGAGCCGGGCTGAAGCACAGCTTCTCCTACCTCGTGCCTGAGGCCAAGACCGTGCCGCATCTCTATCGCGAGTCGGCCGAGCTTCGGGCGATGCCGGAAGTGTTCGCCACGGGCTTCATGGTCGGACTGATGGAATGGACGTGCGTAGAGCTGCTCGCGCCGCATCTCGACGAAGGCGAGGGAAGCCTCGGCACGCATATCGACGTGTCGCACAAGGCGGCGACGCCGGTCGGGTTCACCGTCACCGTCGAGGCGGAATGTATCGAGTTGCGGGGGCCGCGGGCGCGCTTCAAGATCGTCGCCCATGACGGCGTGGATGAGATCGGCGCCGGCACACATGAGCGGTTCATCGTGGCGTGGGATCGATTCAATCGCAGCGTTGCCGCCAAGCGCGCGAAAGCCGCCGGCACCAAGGTGGACGCCTAACAGAGTTAGGAGCCAGGAGTGACCTCGTCGAATACATGCTCCGGACGCTGCCTCTGTGGCGCGGTACGATTCACTGCCAGGCCGGAGAAGGCCGAGATGGCCATTTGCCATTGCGGCATGTGCCGCCGCTGGTCCGGCGGAGTGTTCATGGCAGTCGATTGCAGCGCGGGTTTTGAGATCGAGGACGATAGTTCCGTCGGACTTTTTCAGTCTTCGCCTTGGGGTGAACGCGGCTTCTGCAAATCTTGCGGGAGCACCTTGTTTTGGCGCATGCGGGATCGCTCTTCCGTTCATGTTTCCGCGCAGGCCTTCGATCATCCCGAGCAGTTCAAGTTGACGCTCGAAATCTTCATTGACGAGAAGCCCACGAATTTCGCCTTCGCCAACGCAACGCAGAAGATGACCGGCGCCGAGGCCATGACCGTGTCGAAGGCGGAGCAGGAATGACGAGATGACCGAGACTGAAACGCCGGCGCCCGACGCCGACAGCGGCAAGAGGGAAGGGGACGACCGCAAGTTCACCATCAATTTCGGTCCGCAGCATCCGGCCGCCCACGGAGTTCTTAGGCTCGTGCTCGAGCTCGACGGCGAGGTGGTCGAGCGCGTCGATCCGCATATCGGGCTGCTCCACCGCGGCACCGAGAAGCTGATCGAGTACAAGACCTACCTACAGGCGCTTCCCTATTTCGACCGGCTCGACTACGTGGCGCCGATGAATCAGGAGCACGCCTACGCGCTCGCGGTCGAGAAGCTTGTCGACGTCACCGTGCCGAAACGCGCACGGCTCATCCGCGTCCTTTATTCGGAGATCGGGCGGCTCCTGTCCCATCTCCTCAACATCACCACGCAAGCCCTCGATGTCGGCGCGTTGACGCCGCCGCTCTGGGGCTTCGAGGAACGCGAGAAGCTGATGATATTCTACGAGCGGGCCTCGGGCAGCCGCATGCACGCGGCCTATTTCCGCCCGGGCGGCGTGCATCAGGATCTTCCGCCGGAACTCGTCGCCGACATCTACGCCTTCTGCGATCCTTTCCTCAAAGTCTGCGACGATATCGAAGACCTTCTCACCGAGAACCGCATCTTCAAGCAGCGCAATGTCGATATCGGCGTGGTGAAGCTCGACGACGCGTGGGAGCGCGGTTTCTCCGGCGTCATGGTCAGGGGCTCGGGCGCCGCCTGGGATTTGCGCAAGAACCAGCCTTACGAATGTTACGAGGAACTCGCCTTCGATATCCCGATCGGCAAGAACGGCGATTGCTACGACCGCTATCTCGTTCGCATGGAGGAGATGCGGCAATCGGTCCGCATCATGAAGCAATGCTGCGAACGGCTCACCACGGAGCACGGACCGGTCACGGTCGAAAACCACAAGATGGTGCCGCCATCGCGCGCCGTGATGAAGAGTTCGATGGAAGCGCTCATTCACCACTTCAAGCTCTATACCGAGGGCTACCACGTGCCTGAGGGCCAAGTTTACGCCGCGGTCGAAGCGCCCAAGGGGGAGTTCGGCGTCTATCTCGTCTCGGACGGCACCAACCGGCCCTACCGCTGCAAGATCAGGGCACCCAGCTATCCGCATCTTGCCGCCATGGACTTCCTCTGTCGCGGCCATATGCTCGCCGACGTGTCGGCCGTGCTCGGCTCCATTGACGTCGTGTTCGGGGAAATCGACCGGTGAGGGAAAACCGCATGGCGAGAACGGCGCTTACCCTCGCCGCCGTCGCAATGCTCAGCTTTGCCGCGCCACAGGCAGGGGGCGCGGGACAGAGCGGGCCGGCGCCAGCTCCACCGGCGGCTCCGCCCGAACCTGCACCGGCTCAAAAGACGGGTGAGGGCGCGGGCACGAAGACCGAAGCAGACGATAAGCCAAAGCCCGCCGAGACCGCGCCCAGCCCAGGCGCGCAGAGCCCCGCGCCTCCGTCGGACGGCGACAGCCAATCCACGCTCGCCGCGCTGATGCGGGAAGGATTCGAGGTCCGCACCACGGCCTTCGTTCCGGCCGAGGCGGTGACACGCCAATCGGGCAAGGTCTCCTCCGACGCCATCGTCGTGACCCTGCAAAAGGAGGCCGCTTCCGCCGTTTGCTTTTATACGCTGAAGGCCTATGTGAGTGGGAAACTGAGTACGATTCCCGCCTGTATCGTTCACCGCTAGGACGCACGCCCAGCAGCTTCGCCCAGCCCGGAATGAGAGAGAAGAACACCTTAAGCCAATGAGCGTTCGACGCCTCGCCGCCGATCAGCCTGAGGGCTTCGCCTTCACGCCGGAGAATCTCGAATGGGCGCGCGCAGAGATGAAAAAATATCCGGAGGGACGGCAGGCCTCGGCCGTCCTGTCCATCCTTTGGCGCGCGCAGGAGCAGATGGGAGGCTGGCTGCCTGAGCCCGCGCTCCGCTACGTCGCCGATCTGCTCGGCCTCCCTTACATCCGGCTCTACGAGATCGCGACCTTCTACACCATGTTCAATCTCGCTCCGGTCGGCCGGCACTTCGTGCAAGTGTGCGGCACCACGCCTTGCTGGCTTCGGGGGGCCGACGAGATCAAGGATACCTGCCGGCGATTGATCGGCGCGCCGGGACATGTGACCCCTGACGGGCTCTTCTCCTGGATCGAGGTCGAGTGTCTCGGCGCCTGCGTCAACGCGCCGATGGCGCAGATCGACAAGGACTATTACGAAGATCTCACGCCGGAGAGCCTGGAAGACATCCTCGAGAGTTTGAAGGCGGGGCGCCCCGTGACCCCAGGCTCGCAAATAGGACGACAGACCTCTGCGCCGCTTGGAGGCCCGACCACGCTCACCGATCCCGACCTCTACCCGGAACACGAGACTCTGGAGCCGGCCAGTCCCGCACTGACCGACGCGGAGGCGAAAAGGCCAGGTGCCGCTGCAAATCTTCGTGAGCGGCCGGTTCAAAAGCCGCCGATCGCCAAGGACCGCAAGCCGAGACAAAAGTGATGCTCGAAGACAAGGATCGCATCTTCAAAAATCTCTACGGCCTCCATGACTGGCGGCTGGTGGCTGCGCGCGCGCGCGGCGCGTGGGCGGACACGAAGACGATCATCGAGCGCGGTCATGAGGCGATCATCGACGAGGTGAAGGCCTCGGGCTTGCGCGGCCGCGGCGGCGCCGGTTTCCCGACTGGCCTGAAATGGTCGTTCATGCCGACCAAGTTCGACGGCCGGCCCTCCTACCTCGTGGTGAATGCCGATGAGTCCGAGCCCGGCACCTGCAAGGACCGGGACATCATGCGGCATGACCCGCAGCTTCTCATCGAAGGCGCGTTCCTATCGTCCTTCGCCATGCGCGCTCATGTCTCCTATATCTACATCCGCGGCGAGTTCATCCGCGAGCGCGAGATCCTGCAAACGGCCATCGACGAGGCCTACGACGCGAAGCTGATCGGCAAGAACAATGTCCATGGCTGGGATTTCGATCTCTATCTCAGCCACGGGGCAGGGGCGTATATTTGCGGCGAAGAGACGGCGCTGCTCGAAAGCCTCGAAGGCAAGAAGGGCCAGCCGCGCCTGAAGCCGCCGTTCCCGGCAAATGTCGGCCTTTACGGCGCGCCCACCACCGTCAACAATGTCGAGACCATCGCCGTGGTCCCCGATATCCTGCGCCGTGGCGCCACGTGGTTCGCCTCGCTCGGCCCGCCGAACAACACCGGCACCAAGATCTTCTGCATCTCCGGACACGTGAACACCCCATGCAACGTCGAGGAGGAAATGGGCATACCGTTGCGCGAACTGATCGATCGCCATGCCGGAGGCGTGCGCGGCGGCTGGGACAATCTTTTGGCCGTCATCCCCGGCGGGTCATCCGTTCCTTGCATTCCGGCGAACCAGTGCGACGATCTCCCGATGGATTTCGACAGCCTCAAGGCGCTGAAGACGGGGCTCGGCACCGCGGGCGTCATCGTCATGGACAAATCGACCGACATCGTCCGCGCCATCGCCCGCATCTCCTATTTCTATAAGCACGAGTCCTGCGGCCAGTGCACGCCCTGCCGCGAAGGGACGGGCTGGATGTGGCGAGTGCTCGAGCGCATGGCCAGAGGCGAGGCCGAGAAGGACGAGATCAGCATGCTGCTCGATGTGAGCTACCAGGTCGAAGGCCACACCATTTGCGCGCTCGGCGACGCGGCCGCCTGGCCGGTCCAGGGCTTGATCCGCCATTTTCGCCATGTGATCGAGGAGCGTATCGACGCGCGTGCGACGAAGCCGATTGCGCCCTCCGTTCCGGTGGCTGCTGAGTAGGGCCGCGTGGTGTGGTTCTGGGACAACGCCGTAACGATCGGGACCCTGGTGATGGCCGCCGCTGCCATCGTCGCCCTGATCTATGCGCATTGGCAGATCTCCGAGAACCGCAGGGCCGAACGCCGGGGCAACGCCAATGAGCTTTGGAGAGAGACGCTCCGACTGGGTTTCGACAATCCCAAGCTCTCAGATCCGACGGCGAACCTCGCCGCGTTCGACTACGAGAATTTGACCATCGACGGCAGCCCCGAGCTGTTCCAGAAATACGAGATGTTCGTGGACACGATCCTGAATGCAAGCGAGGAGATTTTCAGTGTCTCGCCGACCAAGGAGTGGCTCGCGGCGCTTCGTCTCCAGCTCCGTCCGCATCGCGCCTATCTGCAATCGCAGCACTACGTGGATTCCGGATACATCGAGCAATACACCCCGAAATTTCGCGCGTTCCTGCACGCCACGTTGAGCGGGAGGCCGGAACGCCATGCCTAGGCTCATCATCGACGGCAAGGAGCACGATGTTCCCGCAGACATCACCCTGATCCAAGCGTGCGCGCTCGCAGGGATCGAGATTCCGCGCTTCTGCTATCACGAGCGCCTGTCCATCGCCGGCAATTGCCGCATGTGCCTGGTCGAAGTGGTCGGCATGCCGAAACCCATGGCCTCTTGCGCACTCGCCGTCAACGATCTCAGGCCCGCGCCCGACGGCACGCTGCCAACCATCAACACCAATACCGAGACGGCGAAGAAGGCCCGCGAGGGCGTGCTCGAGTTCCTGCTCATCAATCACCCGCTCGACTGCCCGATCTGCGACCAGGGCGGCGAATGCGATCTTCAAGACCAGGCCATGGCCTACGGCTTCGACGCCGGGCGCTTCCAAGACAACAAGCGCGCGGTCGAGGACAAGTATCTCGGACCGCTGATCGACACTTACATGACGCGCTGCATCCACTGCACGCGCTGTGTGCGATTTATGACCGAGGTGGCGGGCGTGCCCGAGCTCGGCGCCATTGGGCGCGGCGAGAATATGGAGATCACAACCTATCTGGAGCGCGGGCTGCTCTCGAACTTGTCGGGCAACGTGGTGGATCTCTGCCCCGTTGGCGCTCTCACCTCGAAGCCTTACGCTTTCACGGCGCGCCCCTGGGAGCTCACCAAGACGCCGTCGATCGATACGATGGATGCGCTCGGCAGCGCCATCAGGGTCGATTCCCGCGGCCGCGAGGTCATGCGCATCCTGCCGCGCGACAACGATGCTATCAACGAGGAGTGGATCTCCGACAAGACCCGCCATGTGTGGGACGGCTTGCGCACCCAGCGGCTCGACCGGCCTTACGTCCGTCGCGAGGGCAAGCTTGTGCCGGCAAGTTGGGACGAAGCCTTCAAGGTCATCGCCGAGCGGCTGCGTGGGCTCGACGGCTCGCGCTTCGCCGCGATTGCGGGCGACCTCGCCGCGGCGGAAGAGATGTTCGCGCTCAAGCTCCTCGCCGATGCGCTCGGCTCTCCCAACATCGATTGCCGCCAGGACGGCGCCAAGCTCGAACCTGGCCTCGGCCGCGCGACGTATCTCTTCAATACGACCATCGCCGGCATCGACGAGGCCGATGCCTTCCTTCTCGTCGGCACCGACCCGCGGGCAGAAGCCCCCGTGCTCAACGCGCGCATCCTCAAACGCTCGCGGCGCGCGCTGGGGAAGCTGCCCATCGGGATGATCGGCCGAGAGGCGGACCTGACCTACAAGTATGAGTATCTCGGCGCCGGTCCTGAGACGCTTGCCGAGCTTGCGAGCGGCGCGCATCCGTTCTTGCAGAAGCTCGAAGCAGCCGAGCGCCCGATGCTGATTCTGGGACAGGGCGCGCTGGCAAGACCCGACGGCGCCGAGGTCCTCGCCCTTGCCGCCAAGGCCGCGATTGCCATCGGCGCAATCAAGCCTACGCTCGCCTGGAACGGGTTCAACGTGCTGCACGCGGCGGCCTCGCGCGTTGGCGGCCTCGACCTTGGTTTCGTCCCCGGCGAAAAGGGTCTCGATGTCGATTCCATGCTCGAAGCCGCCGCCGGCGGCACAGTCGAGGTGGTCTATCTCCTCGGCGCCGACGAGATCGACATGGAGCGACTGGGACGCGCCTTCGTCATCTATCAGGGCAGCCACGGGGACGCCGGGGCTCACCGCGCCGACGTCATTCTCCCCGGCGCCGTCTATACCGAGAAGGCCGGCATTTACGTCAACACCGAAGGCCGGCCGCAGATCACGGCGCGTGCCGTCTTTCCGCCGGGGGACGCGCGCGAGGACTGGAAGATCGTGAGAGCCTTGTCGGAGGTTCTCGGCAAGACGCTGCCCTTCGACAGCGTGCAGGAACTTCGCGCCAAATTGTTCGCGCGCCATCCGCATTTGGCGGAGCTCGATTCCATCGTTCCCGCTGATGCGGCCGCGATCGAGCAGCTCGCCGGACGGCCGGCCAAGCCCGGCAAGGATCGCTTCGAGCCCGCCATCACGGACTTCTACCTGACCAATCCGATCGCCCGGGCGTCAGGGATCATGGCGAGCTTGAGCGCGCTTCACGCCGGCCATGACGACAAGGCGACAGGCACCGATGGCTGAGTTCTGGTCGAGCTATGGTTTGCCGTTTGCGCTGATCTTGGCGCAAAGCATGGCCCTTCTCGTCGTCCTTCTCCTGATCGTGGCCTTCCTGCTCTACGCCGACCGCAAAGTGTGGGCCGCGGTGCAGATGCGGCGCGGGCCGAATGTCGTCGGCCCCTGGGGGCTGCTTCAATCCTTCGCCGACCTTCTCAAATTCGTGTTCAAGGAACCGATCATTCCGGCCGGCGCCAACAAGGGCATCTTCCTGCTTGCGCCTTTGATCACGGCAGGGCTCGCGCTCTCGGCTTGGGCGGTCATTCCCGTCGCCAAGGGTTGGGAAGTCGCCAATCTCAATGTCGGAATTCTCTACGTCTTCGCCATCTCGAGCCTGCAAGTCTACGGCGTGATCATGGCGGGCTGGGCGTCGAACTCGAAATACGCCTTCCTCGCCGCGCTCCGCTCGGCGGCGCAGATGGTCTCCTACGAGGTTTCGATCGGTTTCGTCATCATCACCGTGCTCCTGTGCGCGGGCTCCCTCAATCTCGGCGAGATCGTCGAGGCGCAAAACGGAGCCTTGGGCCTGTTCGGATGGTACTGGCTGCCGCTTCTGCCCATGTTCGTGGTGTTCTTCATTTCCGCTCTCGCCGAGACGAACCGCCCGCCCTTCGATCTCCTTGAAGCGGAGTCTGAGCTGGTGGCGGGGTTCATGGTCGAATACTCGTCCACGCCCTATATGCTGTTCATGCTGGGCGAGTATGTCGCCATCGTGCTCATGTGCGCGCTCGGCACGGTGCTCTTTCTTGGCGGCTGGCTGCCGCCCTTTCCGGTGGCGCCCTTCACCTGGATTCCGGGCGTGGTATGGTTCATTTTGAAGGCCTGCTTGTTGTTCTTCTTGATCGCCATGGTCAAAGCCATGGTGCCACGCTACCGCTACGATCAGCTGATGCGGCTTGGCTGGAAGGTTTTTCTGCCTCTGTCTCTCGCCATGGTCATGATCGTCGCGGCGATCCTGAAGCTGATTGAGCAGGCCGCATGAAAGGACCGGACGCGTGAAGCGCTGGGCGGAATCCGCTAAGTCACTGTTACTGATAGAGTTTCTGTCAGCCTTTTGGCTCGCCCTGAAATACTTCGTGGCGCCCAAGGCGACGGTCAACTACCCGTTCGAAAAGGGTCCGCTCTCCCCGCGCTTCCGCGGCGAGCATGCGCTTCGCCGCTATCCGAACGGCGAGGAGCGCTGCATCGCCTGCAAGCTTTGCGAGGCCATCTGTCCGGCCCAGGCCATCACCATCGAGGCCGGTCCGCGGCGCGACGACGGCACCCGCCGCACCACCCGCTACGACATCGACATGGTGAAATGCATCTATTGCGGCTTCTGCCAGGAAGCGTGCCCGGTCGATGCGATTGTGGAAGGACCCAATTTCGAATTCGCCACCGAGACCCGGGAAGAGCTTTACTACGACAAGGAGCGGCTCTTGGCGAATGGCGACCGCTGGGAGCGCGAGATCGCCAAGAACCTCGAGCTTGACGCGCCATACCGGTGAGGGGAATTCCGCGCATGCGAGCCGCAGTCGACGCCACCTCTTCCCGATGGGGAGAGGCCTCTCCGAGATCGTAACCCTCCGATGCTGGGCGCGCTCTTCTTCTATTTGTTCGCAACGATATTGGTCGGCGCGGGCTTCATGGTCATCGCCGCGAAGAACCCCGTGCACGCGGTGCTTTTCCTTATCCTGGCCTTCTTCAACGCCGCCGGTCTCTTCGTGCTGCTGGGCGCCGAGTTCCTGGCGATGATCCTGGTCGTGGTCTATGTCGGCGCGGTCATGGTGCTGTTCCTATTCGTGGTGATGATGCTCGATGTCGATTTTGCTCAGCTCCGCGCAGGCTTCATCACATATCTGCCGGTCGGCGCCACCATCGGCCTCCTGCTTCTCGTCGAGCTGATCCTGATCCTCGGCGCCTGGGTCACGGCACCCGAGATGACGGCGCAGGCGCCGACGCCTCCCGCCGCCGATATCGGCAACACCGAGGCGCTCGGTCTCATTCTCTATACGCGATACGTCTATCTGTTCGAGGCGGCCGGTCTCATCCTTCTCGTCGCCATGATCGGCGCCATCGTGCTGACGCTGCATCACAAGCGGGACGTGAAGCGCCAGAAGGTCGGCCTCCAGGTGCGGCGCACGCGGGATGAGTCGGTCGAGCTCGTCGATGTGGAATCGGGGAGGGGCCTGTCATGACCGTCGGCCTCTCCCATTATCTCACCGTCGCCGCCATCCTGTTCACGCTCGGCATTTTCGGCATCTTCCTCAATCGCAAGAATGTCATCGTCATTCTGATGTCCGTCGAGCTGATGCTGCTCGCCGTGAACCTCAACCTCGT
Source organism: Methyloceanibacter sp. (assembly GCA_036280475.1). GTDB lineage: Bacteria > Pseudomonadota > Alphaproteobacteria > Rhizobiales > Methyloligellaceae > Methyloceanibacter. Next base: position 14,249 of record DASUQP010000241.1, read on the forward strand.
CGCCTTCTCCGCCTTCCACTTAGACCTCGTGGGGCAAATCTTCGCCATGATCGTGCTTACGGTGGCGGCGGCCGAGGCAGCCATCGGTCTCGCCATCGTGGTCGTCTATTTCCGCAATCGCGGCACGATCGACGTCGCCGAAATCGACCTGCTGAAGGGCTGAGCCGCAAGACCGATGTATCAGGCGATCCTCTTCCTTCCCCTCGTCGGTGCCATCTTCGCCGGCTTTCTCGGACCGCTTGCCGGCGCGCGCGCGTCAGAGGTCGTCACCACGACGCTCGTGCTGATCACGGCCCTCCTCTCCTGGCTCGCCTTCTACGAGGTCGCCCTTCAGGGCCAGGAGCAGCGCATCGAGCTCGCGCGGTTCATCGTCTCGGGCGACCTCAAGTCCATCTGGTCGCTCAGGATCGATACGCTGACCGCGGTGATGCTCGTCGTCGTGAGCACGGTCTCCGGCCTCGTGCATCTCTACTCCATCGGCTACATGGAAGAGGATGACGGCCGGCCGCGCTTCTTCGCCTATCTGTCGCTCTTCACCTTCGCCATGCTCGCGCTCGTCACGGCCGACGATTTTGTTCAGCTCTTCTTCGGCTGGGAGGGCGTAGGCCTCGCCTCCTATCTCCTCATCGGCTTCTGGTATCACAAGCCGTCGGCGAATGCGGCCGCCATCAAGGCCTTCATCGTCAACCGCGTCGGCGATTTCGGCTTCGCGCTCGGCATTTTCGCCGTGTTCGCGCTGTTCGACTCCGTCCAATACGATGCGGTGTTCGCCTCGGCTCCTACCCATGTCGGCGAGAAGGTGAATTTCCTTTGGATGCAGGTCGATGCGCTGACGCTGATCTGCCTCCTCCTGTTCATGGGGGCCATGGGCAAGTCGGCGCAATTCCTGCTCCACACCTGGCTGCCCGACGCCATGGAGGGCCCGACGCCCGTCTCGGCCCTGATTCATGCCGCGACCATGGTGACGGCCGGCGTGTTCATGGTGGCGCGGCTTTCGCCCCTGTTCGAGCTCGCGCCGATCGCGCTCGCCGTCGTGACGATCGTCGGCGCCACCACCGCCTTCTTCGCGGCGACCGTCGGATTGGTGCAGAACGACATCAAGCGGGTGGTGGCCTATTCGACCTGCTCGCAGCTCGGCTACATGTTCGCCGCCGAAGGCGTCGGCGCTTATGGCGTCGGCATGTTCCACCTCTTTACCCACGCCTCCTTCAAGGCGCTTCTGTTTCTGGGCGCAGGCGCCGTAATCCATGCGCTGCATCACGAGCAGGATCTCCGCCGCATGGGCGCGCTGCGGCGCGTTTTGCCCTTCACCTGGGCGATGATGCTGATCGGCACGCTGTCGCTCACCGGCTTCCCGTTCACCGCCGGCTTCGTCTCCAAGGACGCCATCATCGAGTCGACCTATGCGGCGCATTCCTGGGTTGGCATGTACGCCTTCGTGCTCACCGTCGTCGCCGCCGTGCTGACCTCGTTCTATTCCTGGCGGCTGATGTTTCTCGCTTTCGAGGGCAAGCCGCGAGAGCCGAAGGAGCTGCTGGAGCACGCGCACGAGCCGAACTTGACCATGACCGTCCCGCTCGCCGTGCTCGCTCTCGGTGCGCTCCTCACAGGCGGCCTGTTCGCGCATCTCTTCATCGGGACGGAGCAGGCCGAGTTCTGGCGCGGTTCTCTCGTCGTGCATGAGCATCATCACGTCCCGCTTTGGGTCGTGCTCGCGCCGTCCGTCGCCATGGCGCTTGGCTTCGCCGTCGCCTGGTACTTCTACATCACCAACCCGCTCGTGCCCTTCGGCCTCGCCAAGCGATTCCGCGGCGCCTACCAGTTCCTGCTCAACGCCTGGTATTTCGATGCGCTGTACGACGCGCTGTTCGTTAGGCCCGCGCTTCGGCTCGGCCGCTTCCTGTGGAAGACCGGCGACGGCACCATCATCGACGGCATCGGTCCCGACGGCGTCGCCGCGCGCGTCATCGACATCGCCAACCGCGCCATCAGGCTTCAGACCGGTTACATCTATCACTACGCCTTCGTCATGCTGATCGGCGTGGCGTTGCTCATCACCTATTTTCTGTTCGCCGGCGGAGGGCTCAACCCGTGAGCTATAGCTGGCCGATCCTGTCCACCATCACCTTTCTGCCGCTGCTTGGCGCGCTGCTGATCTGTCTCTTGCGGGGCGGAGATGAGAGCGCCTTCCGC
>DASUQP010000242.1:0-4393 GCA_036280475.1 Methyloceanibacter sp.
ATTCCAAGCGCAGTGCAATGCGGCAACAAAAGGGGCTGGCGACCATGTCGGCGGGCCGCCAGCTTAGCTTGCTCTCGTAATGAGGACTTCGCCCCGGCGCGGCGGCTCTGCTCCGCAGATCCCGGAGATCAGTGCAGCAAAAGATCTCAGACGAGTCACGCGTCGATCCAATTGATCGGACCAAGGAAGTCCATCTTGCCGATTTCGACGCCGTTGTGACGGAGGATCGCGTACGCCATCGCGATATGGAAATAGACGTTTGGGATCGTCATCTGCAGCAGGTAGTCCTCGCCGCCAAGAACCTTGCCGGTCGGCGCAAAGGACAGACTGACCGTCCGGTCGGCGGCACCGGCATACTGCGCCTCCTGCACGCTCTCCGCGAAAGCGACAGTCTTCCGGATACGGGCGCGCAACTCGTCGATCATCTGCTCATTGTCCTCGTGCCTAGGCGGCGTCTGCCCAGACAGCCAAGCGGCGGCCGCCTTGGTATAGTCGCACGCGCTTTGAACCTGGTAGACGAAGGGCTTCATGTCGGGCGCGAGGCGGCCGGTTATCAGCACCCCGACGTCGAACTTCTTGGTGGCTGCATGCTGCTCCGCCTTGTCGAGCCAGGCCTCGAGGTTCCTCAGCGCCTGCGTGCATTGCGAGATCGCGTGGTAGTACATGGATCCTTCCTTCCCGTTCGGTGCGCTCGTGGAATTCTAAAGACTGTAGATCAAGGTCCTAGCCGGAGACGACGTGCGGGCCAGGACCTTCTCGCCGTGGCTCAGGCAACAGCCACTTGAGCCAATTCACTCGCTTCATAGGTGGGGTAGTCGGTGTACCCGCGCGCATCGAATCCATAGAAGGTGCTCCGGTCGTAGTGATTGAGCGGCAGGCCAAGCTCGATGCGCTTCGGCAGGTCCGGATTGGCAATGAAGTGGCGGCCGAACGCGATCAGGCTGGCGACGCCACTGGCGACGGCGGCCTCAGCCGCATCGGGCTCGAAGCCGCCGGCTGCGATGACCGGACCGTTGAAGATCTGCCCCAGCTCCTGCGCGGCGACCGGCCCCATGCCTTCCGCGATTAGCTCGCCGCCCTTGATCCGGGGCTCGATGACGTGGAGATAGGCGAGATTAAGGCCGTTGAGGCGCTCCGCGACGTAACGGAACAGGGCCCGCGGATCGCTGTCCGCCATGCCATTGAAGGTGCCGCTCGGCGCGACGCGCACGCCCACCCGATTCGGGCCCCAGACCGAGACCAGCGCCTCGGCGACCTCGAAGAGCAGCCGGGCCCGGTTCTCGATGGAGCCGCCATAGCGGTCGGTCCGCTTGTTGCTGTTGTCCTGAAGGAACTGGTCGATCAGATGGCCATTGGCGGCCATGAGTTCGACGCCGTCGAAGCCGGCCTTCTTCGCGTTGAGAGCAGCGGCGCGGTATTGCTCGATAATCCCGGCAATCTCGGTCGTTTCCAGCGCCCGGTGCGGCGATGGCTGCGAAAAGCCGTCCGGAGTGACAACGAGGATGCTCGGATCTGCCCAATAGGTCGGATCGACTGACGCAGTGACAGGCTCCTCCCCGGTCACGGCGACATGGGTCGTGCGGCCAGCGTGCCAGAGCTGGGCGAACATGTAGCCGCCCTTCGCATGCACCGCACCTGTTACGCGCTGCCAGCCTGTGACCTGCTCGTCGCTATAAATCCCCGGAGCGCCCCGGTATCCCCGCGCCGACGGCGAGACGGCGATCGCCTCCGTGAAGATGAGCCCACCATCCGAGGCGCGCTGGCTATAGTACTCCAGCATCAGGTTGCTCGGCACGCCACTCGGCCACTCGGCACGGAGACGGCTCAAGGGCGGCATCACAACGCGATGCTTGAGTGTGATCGCCCCGATATGCACGGGGGTGAAGAGCTTGTTGCGAGCAAGCGTAACCATTTCGATTCTCCTTGGAGAGCGGGCGGCGCTGGCGCACTCGGTGTCGCCAGACGCGGCCCGCTATGTCCTGGGTGAGATGATCGGTGTTCCGGTGATCACTGACGGCCGGCCATGACGCCGCCGTCGACGGGCAGCACGACGCCGGTGATGAAGCTCGCCTGGTCCGACGCGAGGAACAGCAGCGCTTCCGCCGCATCCGCCACTTGGCCGTTGCGGCCGAGCGGATGGAACGCATTGAAGGTCGGCAGCACGGCCTTGACCTGCTCGGGCGTCAGGAACGTGTCGTACACGGGCGTCTCGATCACTGCCGGCGCAATCGCATTCACGCGGATCTTGTCCGGCGCCAGCTCGATGGCGAGATTCTTGACCAGGGCGTGTACGCCGGCCTTCGCCGCTGAATAGGCTGAGGATGGCGTGGCGCCGATCGCCTGCAGCGCCCACATCGAACCGGTCTGCACAATGGCACCGCCCCGGCCGGCTGCCTTCATGGCCTTCGCGGCGGCCTGTGCGGTGAAGAACGTGCCCTTGAGGATGTTGTCGAGGAACCGATCGTACTCGGCCTCAGTCACCTCGAGGAACGGCTTCGGCGCGAAGATACCTGCGTTGTTGAATAGCACGTCGAGACGGCCGAATCGATCGATTGCGGTCTTCACGAGGGCCTCACCGGTGGCCGGAAGGGCTACATCGCCGACGTACGCGACAGCACGCTTGCCTGAGGGATCGATCTGACGGGCGGCCGCTTCGGTCTTGGCCGCATCGCGACCGTTGACAACGACCGAGCCGCCCTCGGCGACGAACCGGGTCGCGACCCCCTTGCCCATCCCCGAACCACCGCCGGTGACGATGGCAATCTTGTCCTGGAAACGCATGGCTTTTCTCCGCAGTTTATCTACCTATCGATAGGTTGATACGGCACAAATAGCTCTGGACATCTCGGCCGTCAATATCTATCTATCGATAGACAGTGGAGCGCGGCCGTGAAAGAAACCGCCGAACGACTGATGGACCTGGCAGAGGCCCATATCCGCAATGCCGGATATGCCGGCTTCAGCTTTCGCGCTCTTGCCGCCGAGATCGGCATCAAGAGCGCGAGCGTTCATCACCATTTTCCGACCAAGGCCACGATGGCTGCTGCTGTCGCGCGACGTTATGCGGACCGCTTTTTCGCCGCGGTTGCGCGGCGGCCGAATGAGACTGCCGACGACGCTATCGCCGCTTACCGGTCAACCTTCAAAGCGGCCCTCGATCGAGACGGCCTAATGTGCCTCTTCGGTGTGCTGGGGGCTGAAGCGGGTGGTTTATCACCCGAAATCGCCGATGAAATACTGTCCTTCTTCCGCCGATGCGTTGAGGACCTATCCCAGCGGATCGGCGGGCCCGATGCGGAAACGCGGGCCTTTCAGGTCATTGCAACGCTCGAAGGCGGCATGATGCTCGCGCGTGCCTATCAAGACACCGAAGTGTTCGACCAGGCGGTTGCCGCCCTCGTATAGCCCCTCCTGACCATCGGCGAGGCGAAGCTATTCCGGTCCCCGAAGACCATCATACGGCACGCGATCTGGCTCTTTTTGCGTTCACCCTCAGCCTTCGCGACGTCGAGGAATGACTTGCCGAGCGAGGGATCATCGTCACCTACGAGACTGTCCGGGTCTGGATCGGGCGCCTCGGACCGCTGTTCGCAAGGCACCTGCGGCGCCGTCGCGGTCGGCCGAGCAACATCTGGACGAGATATTCGTGAAGATCGCCGGTCGGACCATGCACCTGTGGCGGGCCGTCGACGGAGGGGGCGAGGTCCTCGACATGTTGGTGTAGAGCCGACGCGACAAGCGTGCTGCTCTACGACTGATGCGTATGCTGCTGAAGAAGCAGAGCATAGTGCCGGAGGAGTTGGTGACCGACCGGCTGCGGGCCTACGGTGCCGCGATGCGTGAGCTGGGCCTCAGCGCGGAGCACATCCAGGGCAAGCGCAAGAACAGCCGGGCGGAGAGCTCGCACGTCCCGATCCGACGACGAGAGCGCGAGATGCAGGGGTTTCGATCGCCCGGATCGACCCAACGTTTCCTCGCTGCGCACGCCGCCGTCGCCAACACCTTCACCACCTGCCGTCACCTGATCTCCGCCCCCCTCCCATCGCCAGATTCGGCCGAAGGCCCTCGTCGCATGGCGCGAGACCGCAAAACTTTGGGTGTGATCATTGCTGGCGCACCGATCGCTGCGCGCTTACCCCGTCAACCCGACAAACCCCGCCGCGCAGCTGTAGGCCGAGAGGCGAGATCGGCGAGACGGGCTGTCCGCCAGGCGGATGAGCGCTCGTCATCGCTGTGCGCGCGGGGTCGCCTCGCCCCAAGCTCTCCGCTGCTCCCCCCATTCGAGCGTCCCATTGCCCAGCATCTCAGCCAGCCTGAGGCCTCTCGGCTGCCGCCCGTCAAGCATCGCTTCCACAATATCTGGCGCCAAGCAGGTGAGTGGGAGGAGCCGGCA
>DASUQP010000243.1:0-4613 GCA_036280475.1 Methyloceanibacter sp.
GGAAACACAGGCATGGGCGGCGGCAGCTTCGTTCCGGCCTTGAGCCTCCCTTTAGGTCCTAGCGCGGCGAAGTCGCGCGCCGGTTGAGGCACGCCGAGTTGGTCGAGCAGCCTGCCCGCGCTCTCCGGCATCGACAGCTGGACCAGGATCGCGATCTGCCGCGTTACCTCCGCCGTGACGTAGAGGATCGTCGCCATCCGCTCCGGATCGGTCTTCTTGTGCGCCCAAGGCTCCTCGCTCGCGAAATAGCGGTTGGCGTCGGCGATTACCGCCCAGATCATCTCGAGCGCCCGATGGATGGCGAACTCGTCGATCGCGGCCTCGACACGCGGTAGGAGCGCGTCGGCCGAGGCCAACAGGGTCTCGTCGGCCGCCGTGAACCCGCCGGGCTTCGGCATCTTTCCACTGCAGTTCTTGGCGATCATCGACAGCGAGCGCTGGGCGAGATTGCCGAGATCGTTGGCGAGGTCGGCGTTGATGCGCTGCACGATCCCCTCGCGGCTATAATTTCCGTCCTGGCCGAACGGCACCTCGCGCAGGAGGAAATAGCGGAGCTGGTCGGTGCCGTAATCCTTCGCGAGCGTGAACGGATCGACGACATTGCCGACCGATTTCGACATCTTCTCCCCGCGGTTATAGAGAAAGCCGTGGCCGAACACCTGCTTCGGCAGCGCCACGCCCGCCGACATGAGAAACGCGGGCCAGTAGACGGCGTGAAAGCGGACAATGTCCTTGCCGATGATATGCACATCGGCCGGCCAGTAGCGCCGGAACGTCTCCGACCCCTCCTCCGGAAAGCCGACGCCGGTCAAATAGTTGGTCAGCGCGTCGACCCACACATACATGATGTGCTTCGCATCGCCGGGCACGGGAATGCCCCAATCGAAGGTCGTGCGCGAGATCGAGAGATCCTGGAGTCCGCCGCGCACGAAGTTCTTCACCTCGTTCCCGCGCGTCTCCGGACCGATGAACTCGGGATGCGCCTCGTAATAGGCGAGCAGTTTGTCCTGGTAGGCCGAGAGCCGGAAGAAATAGCTCTCCTCCTCGACCCACTCGACCGGCGTGCCCTGCGGCGAGAGCTTGCTTCCGCCGGTTCCCTCTTTCAGTTCGCTCTCGTCGTAATAGGCCTCGTCGCGCACCGAGTACCACCCCGCATATTTGTCGCGATAGATGTCGCCAGCCGCCTGCATGCGCCGCCACAGCTCCTGGCAGGCCAGTTTGTGCCGCTCCTCGCGGGTGCGGATGAAATCGTCGTTCGAGCAATTGAGCACGCGGACCATGTCGCGGAACTTGGGCGTGTTCCGATCGGCGAGCTCGGCCGGCGTGATGCCCTGGCCCTTCGCCGTTTGCAGCATCTTGATGCCGTGCTCGTCGGTCCCGGTCAGGAAGAACACGTCGTGGCCCTGCAAGCGGCGGAAGCGCGCGAGCGCATCGGTGGCCACGGCCTCATAGGCGTGGCCGATATGGGGCGCGTCGTTCGGATAGGAGATGGCAGTGGTGATGTAATAGGGCCTCTTGTCTGCCATGACGGCAGGAATAGCCCTAAGGCCCGGCCGCGGGCAAGCGCGCTCGCTTCTCTCGCTATACAGGGTGTTCCCGGGCCAATTGCTGCAGCCGGAACCAGCTCTCGAGCAAAAGGATGCCGCGGTCGAGATTGAGGGCCTGCGCCTCGGCCTTGGCTTCCGAGATTGCCTCCCACGCTTCGGCCCAATGAGCGAGATTGGCCGGCGAAAGGAGCCGCGCGGCAAGCCTCTGCTCTTCTGCCGTCGCCCGCGTCCCCGTCGCCGCGAAACGGATCAGCCGCTCGATCAGACCGAGGAGAAGCGCAAGATAGAGATCGAAACGTTCGCTTTCGGCGGCGCCGGAGAGCCGGTCGACGAGGCGGTGAAGCTCCGGGCCTTCGATCTCCGGCAGTCCGCCAAGGGCGACGAGGATCTCGCGATAGAGTTCGATGCCGCCATTGGAAACGAGTTCGAGCGCGCGCCGCACGCTCCCCTCGCTCAGCGCGAGCGCGATGGCGAGCGTCTCATCGTCGGTTTCATGGCCGTCGCGGACGAGCGCGGCCCGCACCGCGCTCTCCAGTTCCTCCTTGCCCAATGCCGTCACGCGAAGCGTGCGGGTGCGTGAGCGGATGGTGACGGAAAGCCGCCCCTCGGCGCTTGAAATGAGGAGAAAGAGGGTCTTGGGCGGCGGCTCCTCGAGCGCCTTCAGGAGCGCGTTCGCCGCGTTCTGGTTCAGCTCGTCGGCGCGATCGACGATGACGACCCGCCAGCCCCCCCCTCCCGCCGAATGTCCAAGGAAGGCGCGCAAGCGCCGAACCTCCTCGACGCCGATCCATTGCGAATAGCGTTTCGACTTCTCGACCCAGGAGCGCCGAATGAGAAGGAGGTTGGGATGCGACAGGGCCGCGACCTTGCGGAACACGGGATGGTCGCGATCAATTGGGGTTCGCACGTCGCCCCGCTCGCCTTCGGCAAGGACCGTGCGGGCAAAGCGATAGGCAAGCGTCGCCTTGCCGACGCCCTCCGGCCCGACGATGAGCCAGGCATGGTGCATGCGTCCGCTTTCCAGCGCGTCGTGGAACTCGTGAAGCGCCGCCTCATGGCCGAACAGGCGATCGATCTCGCGGGGCAATGAGAACCCTTCGAGCCGATCGGGCTCCGTGAGCGCCGCGCGCGCGCGCTCGGCCACCACGCTCATGGGTGTAGGCGCTGGAGGACGACTTCCCAAACATCCTCTGCGACCATGGCCTCGGGCTGGCTCGCATCGATCACCACGCAGCGGTCCGGCTCTTCCTCGGCGATATCGAGGAAGGCTCTGCGGATGCGCTCATGCTGCATCAGCTGCTGGCTCTCGAAGCGATCGGGTGCGGTGCCGTTGCGACGTTCGGCCGCACGCGCGAGGCCCTGTTCGGGGCGGATGTCGAGAATGAAGGTGATGTCGGGTGAAAGAGTCCCGACGGTGAGACGTTCCAACGCGTTGATCAGCCCGCGCGGCACGCCGGCGGTCGCCCCCTGATAGGCGCGCGTGGAATCGTAGAAGCGATCGCACACGACCCATTTACCCGCGTGCAGCGCCTGCCCGATCGCCTTCTCGATGTGATCGGCCCGCGCAACCGCGAACATCACCGCCTCGGCAAAGGGACCGAATTGCGAGACGCGGCCCGAGAGCAGCGCTTCGCGGATCTCCTCCGCGGCCGGCGAGCCGCCCGGCTCGCGCGTGGCGAAGACCTTTCGTCCGGCGCGGGTCAGGCGATTGGCAAGAATTCCGGCCTGCGTGGACTTGCCCGAGCCCTCGCCGCCTTCGAACGTTATGAATCTCCCGCCTTCGCCGGTCCCGCGCTGCATGACTACAACAGCCAGCCGAAGGCAAGCACGAGCAACGAGTCGATCCCTCGCATGGCAAAGTTGCTTTGCCCGATATCTTCGCCGGCATAGAGCGGGATCTCGTTGGTCGCCTGCGCCTCGGCTGACGTGATCTTCAGCACCGCCACCTCGTCGCCCTTGCGGATGGGGGCCTTGATCGGCCCTTGATAGACGATCTCCGCCGAAACCTTGCCGGTCGCGTTCGCGGGCAAGATGATGTTGATGTCGCCATCGCCGACCAGCGGCACGTAGTGCTGCGTGCCGCCCCACACCAGCGCATCGCTCACCTTCTGGCCCGCGTCGAACAAACGGAACGGCCTGAAGCTCTTGTAACCCCAATCGAGAAGCCGGCGCGCCTCGGTTTCGCGCTCCTTCGCCGATTCGAGCCCGCCGACGACGACGACAAGCCGCTGATCGCCGCGCTTGCCGCTCGCCACCATTCCGTATCCCGACTCCTTGATGAACCCGGTCTTCAAGCCGTCCACGCCGATATCGGCGAAGATCAGCGGATTGCGGTTCAAGAACGTGAACTTCTCGCGATACTTGAACTCCCTCTGTCCGAAGAAATGATAGTACTCGGGGTAGGTGTAGATCAGATGGTGGGCGAGCGTCGCGAGGTCGCGCGCGGTCATCAGATGACCTTCGGCCGACAGCCCGGTGGCGTTGGCGAAGGTCGATTTCTCGAGCCCGATCTTGCGGGAATAGTCGGTCATCTGCTGGGCGAAGGCGTCTTCCGTGCCGCCGATCCCTTCGGCGAGGATGATGGCGGCGTCGTTCGCCGACTGGACGGTGACGCCCTGAATGAGATCGCTCACCGTCACCATCGTGTTCAGCGGCGCGAACATGGCGGACCCGCCCGACGGCGCGCCGCCGGTCCGCCACGCATGCTCGCTGACCTTGAATTGGTCCTCAAGCTTGAGCCGCCCGGCCTTCAGCTCGCGGAAGACGATGGCGAGTGTCATCAGCTTGCTCATGCTCGCCGGCGGAGCGAGCGTATCGGCGTCCTTTTCGAACAGCACAAGATCGGCGCCGGCATCCATGAGGATGGCGTGCTGCGCCTTGGTCTCGAACACCGGCGGAGGCGCCGCCTGCAGCGTCGCCGCGACGAGGGCAGCGCCGAAGAAGAGGACGGCGCCGATCGCTGCGATCTTGATCCGCTTGTCAAGGCGCGGGGCGTGCACGGGCTGACCGGGTTTGGAGGGAGTTTTGGCCGCAACGACGCGCGGCCACACGCAGCAAATATCGAGC
>DASUQP010000244.1:0-7802 GCA_036280475.1 Methyloceanibacter sp.
TTCCACGCCATGTAGAAGAAGGCAGCGAAGCCGCGGCGTCGTAAAATTCGGCGTCTAGCGGCACAATTGCTTGATGCGCGCCTCGTCCACGCCTTCGACGAGCGCGCCGCCAATGATGGTTCGGGGAACGGCCGTGTCGCCGAAGCGCCGGATCATGTCGGCTTGGACCGGCGCGGTTGTCGCGTCCAACATGCTATACTTGATGTGGTTGCGCGCCAGGATGGCCCTGACTTGCCGGCAATAAGGGCACCAACTTGCGTTGTACATGACGACGCTCTTGCTGCACCCGGCCGCGGCAGGGCTCGTACCCAGGCAGCACAGCACTGCGGCCACGGCGATGAGGTTGAGGCGGCTAACCGCGGAAACCCGTGTTCCCATTCTTTCTCCCCGTGCGAGGGCGGGCGAGGCCCTTATTGTCACTCCAGGCTAGATGCGGCACATAGCAAACTTAGCAGCTTGAAGGCTCTGGGTCTTTTCTCGTTTCCGTGATGCTGATCGACAGCCACTGTCATCTCGACTTTCCCGACCTTGTGCGCGACCTCGACTCGGTCCTCGCCCGCGCGCGCCAAGCCGGTATCGGCCTGATCGTGACCATCTCGACGCGCGTTCGCCGCTTCGATCAACTCAAGGCCATCGTCGAGGCGCATCCACAGGTGTTCTGCTCGATCGGGACACACCCGCATAACGCCGCGGAGGAACCCGACGTGACGGCGGAGGAGCTGATCGCGATTGCGCGCCATCCCAAGGTGGTTGCGATCGGCGAGGCGGGGCTCGATTATCACTACGATCACAGCCCGCGCGACGTGCAGGCGAAGAGCTTCCGCACCCACATCGAAGCCGCGCGCGACACGGGGCTGCCGCTCATCATCCACGCGCGGGAGGCCGACGGAGACATCGCCCGCATTCTGGAAGAGGAGAGCGCGAAGGGCGCGTTTCCCTTCGTTCTCCATTGCTTCACCAGCGGACTTGATCTCGCGCGGCGAGGGCTTGCGCTCGGCGGCTACGTCTCTTTCTCCGGCGTCGTTACCTTCAAGAATGCGGGCGCGCTCCGCGACATCGCGCTCGCCGTGCCCGAAGATCGCCTCCTGGTCGAGACGGATGCGCCCTATCTCGCGCCGGAGCCGATGCGCGGCAAGACCAACGAGCCTGCTTTCGTGACCTATGTGGCGGCGCGGCTTGCGCCCTTGCGCGGGCTTGGCGAGAGCGAGTTGGCGCGGCTGACAACCGAAAACTTCTTCAGACTTTTCAGGAAGGTCCCGCGCAGCTTGCAAAAGAAGCCGCAAAGCGCCGCATGACCCTGAAGGTGACCATCCTCGGCTGCGGCACATCGGGCGGCGTGCCCCGTGTCGGCAATCATTGGGGCGCGTGCGATCCCGCCGATCCTAAGAACCGGCGCAAGCGTTGCGCGCTGCTCGTCGAGCGCAACGGCGCCGAGGGGAAGACCACGGTGCTGGTCGACACCCCGCCCGACCTTCGCCAGCAGCTTCTCGATGCAGGCGCCGGCTGGCTCGATGGCGTGCTTTACACGCACGACCACGCCGATCACACCCATGGCATCGATGATCTGCGCCAGGTGGCCTATAACGGCAACCGCCGCGTCGATGTCTATCACGACGAGGCGACCGGCAAGCAGCTCCGCGCGCGATTCACTTATTGCTTCGAGACGCCGCCGGGAAGTGAATATCCGGCGATCCTCAAAGCTCACGACATTCGGGCAAGCGAAGCAGTCCGGATCGCCGGTGCTGGAGGCATCATCGAGACGCTGCCGTTCCGGCAGATCCACGGCTCGGGCGAAACGCTCGGCTTTCGCTTCGGCGGGATAGCCTATTCGCCGGATGTGAGCGATTTCCCGGACGCGTCGCTCGACGCGCTGCAGGGTCTTGATGTGTGGATCCTCGATACGCTTCGCTACAAGCCGCATCCGAGCCATCTCTCCGTCGAGCAGGCGCTCGCCTGGATCGCACGGATGAAACCGAAGCGCGCGGTGCTCACGCACATGCATGTCGATCTCGACTATGCGCGATTGCGGGCCGAGCTCCCGGAAGGCGTCGAGCCGGCCTATGACGGCATGGTGTTGCAGGCCGAAGGATAGGGGTCCTACAGTTCTACGATTTGTCCCGTGTCCGCTAAATCCGGCATCGCGAGAGGGACGAACGCCTCGGCGACCTGTTCCGGCGTTCGCAGCTTCGACTGATCCTCGCCCGGATAGGCTTCGGCGCGCATGCGCGTCGCCGTGGCGCCGGGATCGATCACGTTCACCTTGATTGCACTGTCGCTCGCCTCGCTGGCATAGATCCTGGCCAGGGCTTCAAGCGCGGCCTTGGTCACCGCGTAGGGGGCCCAATAGGCGCGCGCCGACCGCGCCACGCCGGAGGTGACGAAGATCACGCGCCCCGCATCCGAACGGCGAAGGAGCGGATCGAGCGTGCGGATCAGCCGCCAATTGGCGGTGACATTGACGGCGAAGCTCTTGTCCCAGAGCTCGGAAGGGACATGGGTCAGCGGCGAGAGCCGGCCGAGAATGGCGGCATTCCCCACCAGCACATCGAGCCTGCCGAACCGCTCATAAAGAGAGGGACCGAGCGCATCGATGGCCTTGCCGTCGGCGAGGTCGAGAGGAACGAGCGTGGTCTTGCCGCCGCCGGCCCTGATGCGATCGTCGACCTCCTCGAGCGCCTTGCGCGCGCGGGCGAGAAGCAGGATATGGGCGCCCTCGCGGGCGAAGGCGAGCGCAACAGCGCGGCCGATCCCGCGCGAAGCGCCGGTGATGAGCGCGATGCGATCCTTGAGCCGTTCCGAACTCAACCGACCTCGGCGAGGAAGGAGAGCTGCTTCTGCTGTGGGGGACCTTCGCGGTCTCTGAGCCGCGTCGGATATTCGCCGGTGAAGCAATGGTCGGTGAACTGGGGATGGGCGTTGTCCCGGCCGTCATAGCCCATCGACTTGTAAATCCCCTCGACCGACAGGAATTGCAGCGAGTCGGCGCCGATGAAGGTCCGCATCTCCTCGAGGGTCCTGTGGGCGGCGAGCAGCTTGTCCTGGTCGGGCGTGTCGATGCCGTAAAAATCGGGATGGGTGATGGGCGGGCTCGAAACCCGCATATGCACTTCGCTTGCGCCGGCTTCACGCATCATTTGCACGATCTTCACCGAGGTCGTGCCGCGCACCACGCTGTCGTCGATCAGCACGATGCGCTTGCCTTGGACCTGACCTTCATTGGCGCTGTGCTTGAGCTTGACGCCGAGCTGCCTGATGCGCTGCTCGGGCTCGATGAAGGTGCGGCCGACATAGTGATTGCGGATGATGCCGAATTCGAAGGGCAGCCCCGAGACCTGCGAATAGCCGATCGCGGCGGGCACGCCGGAGTCCGGGATGGGAATGACCACGTCGGCGTGGGCCGGGGCCTCGCGGGCCAATTGCCGTCCCATCTCCTTGCGCACCTCGTAGACGGAACGGCCGCCGACGATGGAGTCCGGCCTGGCGAAATAGATATATTCGAAGATGCAGAGCCTGGCCGGGTATTTCGGCACGAAGCGATGACTCTCCACCCCCTCGTGGGTCATCACCACGACCTCGCCGTTCTCCACCTCGCGCACAAACTCGGCGCCGATGATATCGAGGGCGCAGGTCTCCGAGGCGAGGACCCACGCCTCGCCAAGCTTGCCGATCACGAGAGGCCTGATGCCGAAAGGATCGCGCGCACCGATCAGCTTCTTATGCGTGAGCCCGACGAGCGCGTAGGCGCCTTCGACCTGGAGCAGGGCCTCGATGAACTTCTCTATGAAACGCTGCTTCTCGCTCCGCGCGACGAGATGGAGAATGACCTCCGTGTCCGTGGTCGACTGGCAGATGGCGCCTCGTTTGATGAGGGCTTCGCGCAAGATCAACGCATTGGTCAGGTTGCCGTTGTGAGCGAGCGCAAAGCCGCCTGAATCGAGATCGACGAACAGAGGCTGCACGTTGCGCAGGATCGGATCGCCGCAGGTCGAGTAACGCACATGGCCGATGGCCATGTCGCCCTTCAGCCGGTCGATGACCGGGCGGGAGGTGAAGTGGTCGCCGACAAGTCCAAGGCGGCGTTCGGTATGGAAATGATGCCCGTCGAAAGTGACGATGCCGGCCGCCTCCTGGCCCCGGTGCTGAAGCGCATGCAGGCCGAGCGCCGTGAGCGCCGCGGCATCCGGATGATTCAGGATGCCGAAGACGCCGCACGCCTCGTGCAGCCGGTCCTCTTCGAGCCAGCTCGGCTCCTTGGTCTCAACGTGGTCTGTCACGGGCCTCGAGCCTCCTGTTGAGTAAATAGGCGCCCCAGAGGGCGCTTCAATGGCACGCGACGCGACGCAATTTCCTGAACGTTAAACTCATGACGGCTGGTCCGGCGGAACCTCGGCGGGCGCCTCGGGCCGCCCCTCCGGCGATGTACCGGGCGCCCCCTCAGGCTGGCCTCCAGGC
The DNA here is from genome assembly GCA_036280475.1 of Methyloceanibacter sp. Taxonomy (GTDB): domain Bacteria; phylum Pseudomonadota; class Alphaproteobacteria; order Rhizobiales; family Methyloligellaceae; genus Methyloceanibacter. The sequence continues at coordinate 4,453 of DASUQP010000244.1, forward strand.
TGCCCCTCCTGCTGCTCGTCCTGAGTTCCGGGCAAATACTGCTCGGGGTTCATGGGCAGCAGCGATTCGATGGCGACCTGCGTTTGCTGGAGAATCGAATAGGAGCGCGCATTGCGCACCCAGTCCGGCTGGTCGCGCGCGAGCGCCGTGAACAGAATGAAGACGATGGCGACCAGGAGAAAGCCGCGCGCCAACCCGAAGATGAAACCGAACGTGCGGTCGAGAGCGCCGACCCGGCTGTCGAGCACGCTGTCGGAAATGCGGAATGTGATCAGGCTCACCACGATCAGCGTGATGATGAAAACGCCGGCGGCGAAGGCGATCTGGGCGATGCTCGGATTGCCGACATAGGGCTCCAGCAAATTCGCGTATTTCGGCGTGAGATAGAGCGCTGCGACGGCGGCCACGGCCCAGGAGAAGATCGACAAGACCTCGCGGGTAAACCCCCGCACCATGGCGAGGAAGCCCGAGATGAGCATGATGGCGATCAGAATGACATCGAGCCAGGAGATAGGCATTGGCGCGAGGCTCCTTCGGCGGGCGGCGCACACTATCACGATTCCCGGCGATGAAGCACAAATGGACCCTCTCGGCAATCGTTGAGGCTTTCGCCGGCGGGATTGTCGCAGGGCCGCCCGAATCTACACCCGAGACGTGCAAAAAAGCGCCACAAGGTCGTCCAATTGAGACAGCGGCAGGAGGCGCATGTCCCGGGTCTCCCGCTCCCCTTCGCCGGCCGCAACGGGAACTACTGCGCTGGTGAACCCGAGCTTGGCTGCCTCCTTGAGGCGCTGATCCATGTGGCTTACGGCGCGGACGGCGCCGGTCAGGCTGACCTCGCCGAAATAGACGGTGTCCTCCGGCGGGGGATTGGCGCTCGTCGACGACATCAGCGCCGCCGCGGCGGCGAGGTCGGCGGCCGGCTCATTGAGGCGCAAGCCGCCGGCAACGTTGAGATAAACATCGTGAGCGCCAAGCCTCACGCCGCAACGCGCTTCAAGCACCGCGAGCAGCATGGCGAGGCGGTTGGGATCCCATCCCACCACGGCGCGGCGCGGCGTTCCGAGGGACGAGGGCGCGACCAGCGCCTGGATTTCGACGAGGAGCGGCCGCGTCCCTTCCATGCCGGCGAACACGGCCGTGCCGGGCGCGCCCTGCTCGCGGTCGCTGAGGAACAGTGCGGACGGATTTACCACTTCTTTCAGCCCGGCCTCGCGCATCTCGAACACGCCGATCTCGTCGGTCGGCCCGAAGCGGTTCTTGACCGCGCGCAAGATGCGGAACTGGTGGCCGCTCAGACCCTCGAAGGACAGCACGCTGTCCACCATGTGCTCGATGACCTTGGGACCGGCGATCTGCCCGTCCTTGGTGACATGGCCGATGAGGATGAGGGCCGAGCCGCTCGCCTTGGCGTGGCCGATCAAGGCAGACGCGCAACCCCTGAGCTGGGAGATGGTGCCGGGTGCGGCTTCCACGCCCTCCGACCACAGCGTCTGCACCGAGTCGATGACGATGAGGGCAGGGGGTGTCCCGCGCGCCAAGGTCGCTACGATGTTGGCGAGGTTGGTCTCGGCTCCGAGGGCGACAGGCGCGGCGGAGAGCCCAAGGCGCGCCGCCCGCATGCGAATCTGCGCCGGCGCCTCCTCGCCGGAAAGATAGACGACAGCCGCACCCGACGCGGCAAGCGCGGCCGCCGCCTGAAGCAGCAAGGTCGATTTGCCGATGCCGGGATCGCCGGCGACGAGGACCGCCGAGCCCGGCACGAGGCCGCCGCCGAGGACCCGGTCGAACTCCGCGATACCAGTCGGAAGGCGCGGCGCTTCGCTTGTCGCCGCGGAAAGGGTCTCAAGCGCCGCAAGCCGCCCCTTGCCGCCCTTGATGGCGATCAGTCCGGGCGACCCTGTGGGCGCCCGCTCCTCGATGATCGAATTCCACTCGCCGCAGGAGGCGCATTTGCCGGACCAGCGGTTGCTGACCGCGCCGCAGGCTTGGCAGACGAACGCGCGCGAGGCTTTGGCCATGGCTTGGTTTAGCCTCCGACATAGCGCCGGAAGGCGCGCTGGCCGAGACGCGTGAGCACCTCGTAATCGATGGTGCCGGCATGCGCTGCGAGCACATGAGCCGGAACATTCGGTCCGATCAGCTCGACCCAAGCGCCGCGTCGCGCGAGCTCTTCCGGCACATGGCTCACGTCGAGCGCAACGAGATCCATCGAGACGCGGCCCACGATCGGCGCGGCATGAGGCCCGAGGTAACCAGAAAAACCTTGCTCGCCGTCGGCGATAGACAGCGCTCGGGCGAAGCCGTCGGCATAGCCCACAGAAACAACGGCGAGCCGCGCAGCCTCGCGGATCGTGCGGGTCGCGCCATAGCCCACGGTTTCTCCCCGCGGGACGTCGCGCACCTGCATGATGCGGCCCTTGAGTTGCACCACGGGCCGGAACGGGTTGTGGCCGTGACCGCGGGGATGGCCGCCGTAAATCGCAATACCCGGCCTGACCACATCATAGAAAAAGGCGCGGCCAAGCAGGATGCCGGGGGAATTGGCGAGACTCGAAGGCGCTTTGGGGAGCTGCGCGCGAAGGCGGTCGAACATGCTTCGCTGCGCGCCGTTTTTGGGATGCTCCGGCTCGTCGGCGCAGGCGAGATGGCTCATCACCAAAGATAGAGTCAGCGCGGACCAAAGTTCAGCTGCTCTCGCGACCTGGTCCACATCTTCCGCCGAGAGACCGAGGCGATTCATGCCCGTGTCGATATGGACGGCGCAGTCAAGCCGTTCGCCTTGCGTCTCGCAGAACGCCGCCCACTCTCTCACCTCATCGGCGCTGTTCAACACGGGTCTGAGATGATGGGCGCGGTAGAGCTCGGCCGTGCCCCGCATCAGTCCGGCGAGCACATAGATGATGGCATCAGGAAGGAGCGCGCGCAGTCGCTCTCCCTCGTCGAGGGTGGCGACGAAGAAGGTCTTGCAGCCGATGCGTGAGAGCGTGGAGGAAATCGGAACCATTCCGAGCCCATAGGCGTCGGCCTTGACCACGGCGGCGCATTCGGCCGGGCTCGCGAGGTCGCGCAAAGTGCGGTAATTGGCGGCGACCGCATCGAGATCGATGGTGAGGATTGCGGTCTCGCCCGGCCCTTCGTCTCGCGCGCCCGAGGGGACCTCGCCCGCGCGCATCGCTCTCACGCGCGGCGCTCCGGCAGGCGCTCCTCCGCCGCGAGATTGCCGAACCGCGTGAATTCCGGCGTGAATTGCAGGTGGACCGTCCCGGTTGGTCCGTGGCGCTGCTTGCCGATGATGATCTCGGCCCTGCCGCTCACCGTCTCCATCTCTGTCTGCCACTGCTTGTGCT
>DASUQP010000245.1:0-3859 GCA_036280475.1 Methyloceanibacter sp.
CCGCTGCGCGACTGTAGCATCCTTCCTCATATTAGGCAAATGTTGGCCAACTACTATGAAGTCAAAGAAGAAATGGCGTATTTTAGCGTTATTTTTGACTTGCTATCGCTGTGAGCAAAACGTAAATGCCCGTGCCGCGCCAGGATCGAACCGCAAGCCTCGTCGCCGCGGGAAGGGCCCGAGCGGCTGAGCCATGCGCGATCCTTTGGTGGGAGACTTTACCGAAGCTGCCGACCCCCTTGTCTTGTTCCACGCTTGGATGGCGGAGGCGGAAGCGGCCGAGCCCGTGGACCCCGAGGCGTTTGCCCTTGCCACGGTCGATGCCTCGGGCCTGCCGAATGTGCGGATGATTCTGCTCAAGGGGGCCGACGAGCGCGGTCTTGTCTTCTATACCAATTGCGAGAGCGCCAAGGGCGGGGAGCTTGCCGCCAATCCCAAGGCGGCGCTTCTCTTCTATTGGAAAAGCCTTGGACGGCAGATCCGCGTGCGCGGGCCGGTCGAGCCCGCGAGCGATGCAGAGGCCGACGCCTATTTCGCCACTCGCCATCGCGAGAGCCAGATCGGCGCCTGTGCCTCACGCCAGTCGCGCCCGCTTGCGAGCCGCGCGGCGCTAGAGGCTCAAGTGGCGCGGCTCGCCGAGACCTTTGCCGGTGGCGAGGTGCGACGTCCAGGCTATTGGCGGGGCTATCGGCTTGAGCCGCTCGAAATCGAGTTCTGGAAGAGCGGGTCGTTCCGCCTGCATGACCGAATTGTGTTCCGGCGCACCTCCCCGCAAGCGGCCTGGACAAAGACACGCCTCTATCCCTAGGGCGGAATCGACCACAAACCTGCCACGTGGGCGCGATAGCTAGTATAAGCGAGGGTCGGGGCGCGTCCCCGGCGAGGGACAACGAGCTTTTGAGGGCCGCGAATTGAGCTTCTCGATGGCGCGCTATGCGACGGCACGGTACGCCGTCAAGGAAGTGCACGAGGCCACTTGGGCGCGGCGCATCGCCCTCTTCTTCGTTCAGCTCCTGATTCTGACGGTGCTTCTGCACCGCTTCACGTCGTTGACGACGCCGGTTGCGCTGAACTTGATCGGTGTGTCGCTTGCCGGGCTCTTCATCGCCATCGCGATCGCCATCTTTGCCCTCGTTCGCATCTGGTTCGGCGGACAGACAGGCGCAGCCCAGGCCTTCGCGGCAATCTTTATCGCCTGCCTTGGCCTTGCCGTGCCCGCCTTTTATCTCTCGAAAACCGTTCTACTGCCGCGCTTGAACGATGTCGCGACGAGCCCCGACGAGCCGCTCGCGTTCAAGACGCTCCTCAGCCAGCGCCCTGTCGACGCCAACCCGATCAAGGACCCCGACGCTGCCGCCGTCGAAGCGCAGGTCGAGGCCTATCCCGATCTCGGACCGATGGTGCTGGAGCGAACCGCGCCGGAGGTGTTCAGCCTGGTGCAGGAGGCGGTGGAGCGGCAAGGCTGGACCATCGCGTCGAGCGAGACGCCCGGGGAAACCGGCATCGGCCGCATCGAGGCGACAGACCAGAGCTTGGTCATGGGCTTCACCGACGATGTCGTCGTGCAGGTCAAGGGCGACGACGCCCACGCCGTGGTCGACGTCCGTTCGGTATCGCGCTATGGCCTGCACGATCTCGGCGCCAATGCTGCGCGTATCCGCGCGCTGTTCGAGGAAGTGACCACGGCGCTGGAGAAGGGCGAAAAGACCGTGCTCGAGCAGGCCTCGCCCAAGGAAGAGGCTGTCCCCGACAAGAAGGATGCTACGAAGAAGCGAGTCAAGAAGCGCGCGAAGAAAAGACGCTCGACAGGCCGCTAGGCCCGTCCGACGCGACCAGCTCGCGGGCGGCAAGATGCTCGAGATGCGCGAACACCGAGAGCGCGGCCGCCTCTTTTAGCCCGGCGTCGAGCGTCCCGTACAGGCGCTCGACGATGAGGGGGACGGTGCGCACCCCCTCGTCGAGGCAGGCGAGGATGGTTTGTTCGCGCCACTTCCGATGCATCATATAGGCCTTCACCACCCGTTGCGGCGTCTGGATGCGTCCGCCGTGACCCGGCAGAAACATTTTGTCATGCCGTTGCATCAACCGCTCGAGCGAGGCGAGGAATTGCGCCATGTTGCCCTCGGGAGGCGCGATGACCGTCGTGTTCCAGCCCATCACATGATCGCCGGTGAACACGGTGCGCTTGCCGACGAGTGCGAAGCAAAGATGATCGGGTGCGTGGCCCGGCAGATGCAGAACGTCGAGCGCGAACCCCTTCCCCCTGACCGTGTCCCCGTCGGCAAGTTTCCGGTCCGGCACGAAGCACGGATCGACGAAGGCATCGCCGAGGCCCGGTGCGCCCGCGCCGCGCGGCGTTCCCGTCGGCCCGAAGGCAGCGATCCTTCCGCCCGCGAGCGCCTGCAAGCCGCGCGCGCCCTGGCAATGGTCACGATGGCTGTGCGTGACCAGAATGTAGGCCAGCCGCTCGCCCTTGATCGCTGCGGCGATCGCCCTCAGATGCTGCTCGTCGGCGGGACCCGGATCGATGACGGCGACCTCACCGTGCCCCACGACATAGCTGTTGGTTCCGAGAAACGTGTAAGGTCCCGGATTGTTGGCCACGATGCGCCGGATGCCGGGCCCGACCTCCTGGGCCACGCCATAATCGACATCCTGGTTGCGGTTGAAGGCAAGCTCCGCCGACATGATCTTCTTTGGCTGTTGGTCTTCTCGTCGAACGCCTATTCTAGCGGAGCGCATCAGCGGCGGAAGCGCCGCCCGTGTCGCACCGTTAACTTTCCCATCGCAATTTGCGCAAAATGTGGCCCGCGACAATGACTTGAGTGTCGCCCGCGCCCCTCTAGCTCCTGTCGGGGCTACACGAATGCCCGCGCCAGCATGCCAGGCTTGGCCGCGCTGTTTGGAAAGCGCAGCCGATGCCGTTAGCAGGAGATGCGGTCTCAGTAGTATCGCGAATAGCGGGCGCACCGGTAGTAGCGGTCCCACCAGTAGTCACTGCCGGTGGAAAGGGCTTTGCGATAGATCTGTGCGCTCTTGGGGGGCATTCGGCTTCGCATGCATAGCCAACGGCCTTCGCGGCTAGAGCCTTCTTGGCATCTAAACGGATTTCTTCCAACTCCCGGTGATTGCATCGTTCATAAAATCATCGATTTCAGCTTCGGTCATCGGGTGCGCTGAGATTGCAAGATCCGGAGCCCGACTGAGGGCGCTCGACTTCACGTAGATCTGCACGTAGGCAGCGGTAGGATTAGGTTCGTGTTTGCCGCGACCTCGATGAAAGTCATTTTAGGCGCGCATGTGTCTCCTACTTTGGTCTCAGAGCAGAGCTTCTTGCACGTGCAACTTGTGCGGGCAATCGTAATGATCTGTGCGCAGCGCTTGTAATGCGACCGTTCAAGCCCCATATCTCTACTACTGGAACGCCGAACCCTACGCGCTGACGGTGAAGACTACCGTGCAACTTTGTGCACGCCCCCTTTCCCAAATCAGCACCCAGCGCTCCTTAAACGGAGAGCCGCTTTTTGTTAAACGGAGAGCCGCTTTTTGGAGCGTGGTCGAGCGGTTGCCAGCCCGCGAACCGACAGTTACTCATGAACGCCACCCACAATCCCCACGCTGCCGCCCACCAGGCCCGCGATGCGTATCGCAATGTGACGGCCCAACTCGGTCTCCTCGGTCTCAACCCTGCCATTCCAGAGGGCGTACGTTCCCTTGCCGAGAAGACTGTGTCGCAGACTCGTCAAGTCTATGACCGCTCTTCGGATGCCCTCGACGCGGCCGTGGCGACGTTTGAGCAGACCTTCGACGCTGCCGGCCAAAATGCTGCAGCCTTCAACCGCAAAATTATCGATATCTC
>DASUQP010000246.1:0-3000 GCA_036280475.1 Methyloceanibacter sp.
GATCTTCACCGGGACCTCTTATATCTCCTTCCTTTGGTCGGTGGTGCTCGCGGTCGCAACCGTCGTCCTGCTTGCGCTCATCTGCTACCCCATCGCCTATGGCCTCGTGCACGTGTTCGGCCGCTGGTCTACCCTCCTCACGCTGCTCTTCACCATTCCCCTCTTCGTCTCGGAGAACATCCGCCTCTATGGCTGGGTGCTTTTCTTCATCAAGAACGGCGTACTTCTCGGCACCATGAAATCGCTGTTCGGCATCGAGATGGGTAGCATCCTGTTCACGCTCGGCGCGATCCTTCTCGGCATGGTCTACGTCTACCTGCCGTTCATGCTGTTTCCCATGACGCTCGGCGTCGCCATGGTGCCGAACGATGCGCGCGAGGCGGCACGCGATCTCGGCGCAAGCCGCTGGCAGGTGTTTCGTGAGGTCGAGCTGCCGCTTTCGATGCCCGGCATCGTGATCGGGTGCCTGCTCACGTTCGTGCTCGCGGTCGGCGCCATCGCGGAAGCCAAGATTCTCGGCGGCCAGCGCATCATCCCGATCACGCATGACATCGAGATCGCCTTCACCTATTCGCAGAACTGGCCGCTCGGCGCGGCGCTTGCCGTCCTTCTCATGCTACTGGTCGGCGTGCTCGTCATCTCCGCCCTGCGCCGCTTCGACCTCGATCAAATCCTGGGGAGGCGCTAGTCCCAATGCTCGCTTTTCCGGAGCGTGTTCGCCACGGGCTTATCACGGTGTGGACGGTGGCCGTCCTCGTGTTCGTGTTCCTCCCGGGCGTCACGATCCTGCTCGCCTCGCTCACGGCGAGCCGCTATTTCACCTTCCCGATCCCCAAGTGGGGCTTCGACTGGTGGGACAAGACGTTCTCCTCCTTCGAGGTGCGCCAGCTGCTTGCGACGTCGCTATCGATCGCTGCCGTGGTCATGGTCATCGCCGTGGCGATCGGCTTCCTGGGCGCGCTCGCCTTTGCCCGCTATGACTGGCGCGGACGCTCGCTCTACCAGAAGATCGTGCTCCTGCCGATCTTCTTTCCGCAGACCGTGCTTGGCCTTGCGATGCTGCTCTGGTTCAACGCGATCGGGCTCGAGCTATCTTGGAAGACCGCGGTCTTCGCCCACCTCGTCTGGATCGTTCCGGTCGTCACCCTCGTCATGGCCATCCAGGTCTATTCGTTCGACCCGGCGCTCGAGGAAGCGGCGTTCGACCTCGGGGCGTCGCGCTGGCAGGTGCTCCGCGAAGTGACGCTCCCGGTGCTCTTTCCCGGCATCTTTTCCGGCGCGTTGTTCGCGTTCCTGTTGTCGTGGGGCAACTTCCCGCTGTCGCTCTTCACGACCGGCGCCGATACGACGGTGCCTGAGTACCTCTATGCCAAGATGGTCGCCGGCTATACGCCGGGCGTCCCGGTGCTCGGCACGGTCTCGACCATCGGCGCGACCCTCATCCTGCTGGGCGGTTACGTGCTGATCCTGATCAGGGGACGCAAGCGCGAGCTTGCCGTCGAGGCGACGGGCAGGCGAGAGCTCGCAGCCGAGGTCGCGGCTAGTCCATAGAGGCGGTGTTCACCTAATGTTGCGGAGAGAAAAATGCTGACATCGATCGCAGGCCGGTCCGTCATCGTCACGGGATCGAGCAAAGGTATCGGCAAGGGTATCGCCAAGGTCTTTGCCAAGAACGGCGGCAAGGTGCTTGTCGTGTCCCGACATCTCGACGAGGCCGAGGCTTGCGCCGACGAGCTGCGCCGCGCCGGCGGTACGTTGAAGGGCCACGCCGCCGACGTGACGAAGCTCGCAGACATGCAAGGCATGGCTGACGCGGCCGCGAAAGCGCACGGGGGCCTCGACATCCTGTGCGCCAATGCCGGTATTTTCCCGCAGACCAAGATCGAGGACCTCTCGCCGGAAGACTGGGACCACGTCATGGCGACAAACCTCAAGGGGACCTTTCTTGCGATCAAGGCCTGCCTGCCGCACCTCAAGAAGTCGGACCAGGGCCGCGTCGTGATAACGTCATCGATCACAGGTCCGGTCACGGGCTTTCCGGGATGGGCCCATTACGGCGCGACGAAGGCGGGTCAGCTCGGCTTCATGCGCACGGTCTCGATCGAGCTCGCCAAGTATGGCGTTACCGTCAATGCGGTCATGCCCGGCAATATCCTGACCGAAGGATTGATCGCGCTCGGGCCGGAATACGAGCGCTCGATGGCGGAATCAATTCCGTTGAAGAAGCTCGGGACGGTCGAGGATATCGGCTATGCCGCCCTGTTCCTCGCCTCCAAGGAGGCCGCCTACATCACGGGTCAGACGATCGTCGTCGACGGCGGCCAGATTCTGCCTGAGAGCCTGGACGCACTCGCGCAAGCCTAGGCCTGCCGCCCGCGCGCTTCGCCGAAACGCGACAGATAGCGCTCGCACAAGGGAAGCGTGGCTTGCGTGTATGCGACGCCCATGGATTGAGCGAGCTCCGTCTCCGAATGCGAGCCGATCCAAGCGACGAGAAGAAGACGGCGCAGCATCACGAACGTGTCGATTTCGGCCTCGTCCTCGGCTGAGAGCGTGCCGGCGCGCCGATAGCCCCGCACCCACGCGTCGATGAGCGACGGCACCTCGGGACTGTCCTCGAAAAAGGACACCGTCGTCGCGCAGTCATAGAGGAACCAGGAAAAGCCGCAGTCGTCGAAATCGATGACCTTGATCGTGCCGGTGTCCATGAGCAGGTTGGCAAGACGCATGTCGCCGTGGATGAGGTTGAACCGGTCTGGCCTCTTGCCGAAGCGGTCAAGGCGCCGGTCGATAAGCCGGACCGTCTCACCCATCGTTTCGAGGGCCTCGGCAGACACGCCCATGCCGTCCTGCCACCGGCCCCAATGCGGCCGCGACCCGAGACTCGTTTCGAAGTCCCAGGTATGGCGCTCGAACCAGGGCGGCCGCTGCCAGTTGCGCACATGGGCGTGCATGCGGGCCGTGATCTCGCCCAAGGTCTCGAAGCCGGCGGCGTCCGTC
>DASUQP010000247.1:0-3874 GCA_036280475.1 Methyloceanibacter sp.
GGTCGCGGCCTGAGCCGCGACCGTGTTCGACGACGTAACGAAGGGATAGGTCCCGTGATCGATGTCGAGCAGAGCGCCTTGGGCGCCCTCGAAGAGGATGCGCTTGCCCTGCCGCCGTTTGGCGTCGAGCAGCGCCCATACCGTATCGACAAAGGGGAGGATCTTGGGCGCGATTTCGGTGAGCTGCGCGCAGAGTTCGTCGGCGGAAATTTCAGGCTGGCCCAGGCCCCTTCGGAGCGGATTATGATGGGCGAGGATGCGCTCGATCTTGGGCTTGAGCGACGGGAGGTCCTGAAGGTCCATCACCCTGATGGCCCGACGTCCGACCTTGTCCTCATAGGCCGGGCCGATGCCGCGCTTGGTCGTGCCTATGCGCCCGTCTCCCGCCTCGGCCTCGCGTAGCGAATCGAGCTCGCGGTGGAGCGGCAGGATGAGCGTCGCATTCTCGGCGATGCGGAGATTGTCGCGGGAAATTTTGACCCCGAGCTTCTCGATCTTTGCGATCTCCTCGGCCAACGCCCAGGGGTCGATCACCACGCCATTGCCGATGACCGAGAGCTTGCCCTTGCGCACCACGCCCGACGGCAGCAGCGAGAGCTTGTAGGTCGTGCCATCGACGACCAGTGTATGGCCGGCATTATGGCCGCCCTGGAAGCGCACGACGATATCGGCGCGCTCGGACAGCCAATCGACGATCTTGCCCTTGCCCTCGTCGCCCCATTGGGAGCCGACGACCACGACATTGGCCACGTGAACAGTCCTTCGATTCGAGGCCGGGGACGCAGAAACGGCCCCGCTTTCAGGTGGGGCCGTGTCACCTTATAGCGCGCTCGCCTCCCCGATGCGAGCCTGCTGATCCCTCGCCTCGAGGCGCGGGAAAGCGCGGGTTAAGCCGCCTTCAGCACCGCCCGTTTCACCTCGGCGAAGGCCCAGTCGAGCCAGGGCAAAAGCGCCTCGACGTCGCTCCGCTCGACCGTGGCCCCGGTCCAGATGCGCAAGCCCGGGGGCGCGGCGCGGTGGGAACCAATGTCCCTGGCGGCGTCCTCGGCGTCGAGCAACGCGGCGATTGCTCCGGGCACGGCGTCGCGCATCTCTGGCGGGAGCACTGCGACCTCGGGATCGACAATCTTAAGGCAGACCGAAGTGTTCGAGCGCGTCTCAGGGACCCGCGCGAGAAAATCGACCCAAGGCCTCTTTGTCGCCCAATCGGAAAGGACCGCGGCATTGGCATCTGAGCGCGTTATCGTGCCTTCAAGGCCGCCCACGCTTTCGACGAAGTCGAGCGCATCGAGATAATCCTGAAGGCACAGCATCGACGGCGTGTTGATGGTCGAGCCTTCGAACAGCGCCTCGATCAGCTTGCCGCCTGCGGTCATGCGGAACAGCTTCGGCAGAGGCCAGGGCGGCGTGTAGGTTTCGAGGCGCTCGATCGCCCGGGGCGAGAGGATCAGCATGCCGTGCTGGGCCTCCCCGCCAAGCACCTTCTGCCAGGAGAAGGTCGCGGCATCGAGCTTCGCCCAATCGATCCTTTGGGCGAACACCGCAGAGGTTGCATCGCAGATCGTCACGCCCGCACGATCGCTTCTGATCCAATCGGCATTGGGGACGCGCACGCCGGACGTGGTGCCGTTCCAGGCGAACACCACGTCGCGGTCGCAATCGACTTGGCCGAGATCGGGCAGCTCGCCGTAAGGCGCAAGGAGCGCGCGGACGTTCTGGACCTTAAGCTGTTCGACGATATCGGTGACCCAGTCGCGGCTGAATGCCTCCCAGGCGAGCACATCGACGCCGCGCGGCCCGAGCAGAGACCACAGCGCCATCTCGACCGCGCCGGTATCGGAAGCGGGCACGATCGCCACGCGGTAATCGGCGGGAAGCTCAAGCAGTGCGGCCGTGCGTTCGATCGCAAGCGCGAGCCTCGCTTTGGTCTCGGGCCCACGATGATAGCGCCCGACGAGCGCGCCCTCGAGGCGATCCACCGACCAGCCGGGATGCTTGGTGCAGGGGCCCGAGGAGAAGCGCGGGTTGTTCGGCCGCGCCGTGGGTTTCACAAGCGTGCTCACAGTTCGCATCGACACATTGAAACGATTGTTCCCGATCCCGCGGCGCGGATCTAGGCGGCGGCGTCGGTGAGCGCGTGGACGATCTCGGAGACGACCGTCTTGACGAGTTTCTCGTCATCGCCCTCGGCCATGACCCGGATCACGGGCTCGGTGCCCGACGGACGGATCACGAGGCGGCCTGATTTACCGAGCTTCGACTTGCCGCTGTCGATGGCGCGTCGCACCGCCACATTGTCGAGCGGCTGGCCGCCATTCTTGTAGCGGACGCTCTTCAGGATTTGCGGCAACGGCTCGAAGCGATTGCAGAGCTCGCTGACCGGCCTCCCGCTCTGCACCACCACGGACAGAAGTTGCAGCGCGGTGACGAGCCCGTCGCCCGTGGTCGAGAAATCCGACAGAACGATATGGCCCGACTGCTCGCCGCCGACATTGTAGCCATGCTGGCGCATATGCTCGACCACGTAGCGGTCGCCAACCGGGGTGCGCGCGAGCCCGAGATCGAGACTCTCAAGATAGCGCTCGAGCCCGAGATTCGACATGACCGTGGCGACGATGCCGCCGCCCGCGAGACGCCCGCGCTTCTGCCACGACTCGGCGATGACGGCCATGAGCTGATCGCCGTCGATGATGTGGCCCTTCTCGTCGACGATCACCACGCGATCCGCATCGCCATCGAGCGCGATACCGATATCCGCGCGCACCTCGTTGACCTTGCGGATCAGATCGTCTGGCGCCGTCGATCCGCAATCCTTGTTGATGTTGAGGCCGTTGGGATCGACGCCGATCCTGATGACCTCGGCGCCCAGCTCCCACAACGCCTCCGGCGCCACCTTGTAGGCGGCCCCATTGGCGCAATCGATTACCGCCCTGACGCCGTCGAAGCGGATGTTCTTCGGCAGCGTGCGCTTGGCGAATTCGATATAGCGCTCCCGCGCGCTGTCGATGCGGGTCGCGCGGCCGATCTTCTCGGAATCGGCGAGCAGATCGGCGCCGTCGCCCTCCATCAACCGCTCGATCTCTTCCTCGTTCTCGTCCGACAGCTTGTAGCCGTCGGGCCCGAACAGCTTGATGCCGTTGTCGCCGAAAGGATTGTGAGACGCTGAGATCATCACGCCGAGATCGGCGCGGAGCGAACGGGTCAGCATGGCGACGGCAGGCGTCGGCATCGGGCCGAGCTGGAACACGTCCATGCCGACCGAGGTGAAGCCGGAAACGAGCGCGGACTCGATCATGTAGCCGGAGAGCCGCGTGTCCTTGCCGATCACGACGCGGTGGCGGTAGGAGCCCTTGGTGAACAGCCTGCCGGCGGCCATGCCAACTTTGAGCGCCACCTCCGAGGTCATCGGATAGGCGTTGGCGCTGCCACGGATGCCATCCGTGCCAAAGAATTTGCGAGGCATTCGGCTGCCCCCCCGTGTGTTCCCGGTCGCTGCCTGGGGCTTGTTATGGTCTGACCGGCGCATGGGATTATGCCCCTGGTCTACCACCCTTGAGTTCAAAAAATGTAAGCAAAAGTTACACCAGGGCCCGGCGCAGCGGAGTTACCGATTTGGCTTAATTTTCAGTGCCAAAGACGGAAGCACGCCATACGCCGAGCGCCTGGCGGGTGCCTTCCACGTCGTGGACACGCAGAATTTGCGCCCCTTGAGCGGCAGCGGCGATGGCCGCGGCGTGGGAACCCGGGTCGCGGCGGCGGGGTTCGGCTCCGCCCGACAGCCCCTGGATGAACCGCTTGCGCGAAGCCCCGCTCAGGAGCGGCACGCCGAGCCCGTGGAAGAGGGTCGTATGGCTGAGGAGGGCGAGGTTGTGGG
>DASUQP010000248.1:0-6252 GCA_036280475.1 Methyloceanibacter sp.
GATCGCCGGCCTTGGCGCCTTCGATCTCCTGCCTCAAGTCGAGCACGGCAATACCCATGGCATCGAAGCAGGAGAGGAAAAACACCGGGGTCTTGGCGGGATCGACCGGTCCGTAACTCAAGGACACAAATCCGTCGCTCGCCTTCTCGGTCCAGATCAGGCTTTCCGCGGCGCGCGCCACGCCTCCAAGCGCCGCCAACAAAAGCCAAGCGACAAGGACGAGATGCACCCTCACGCGGTGTGTCATTTGAACGCTTTCTTTGGGGGGAAGCCCGAACCGGACCGTGACCGGCCTAGAGGCTACCGGCGTGAAGCCTGCTCTCCGCCATGACCACCTGCACCGTGGGGAAGTAGCCGGTGAAGTTCGGATCGAATTCGTGGTAGTTGCAGGTGAGCTCCTCGCCTTGGGCAACATCGAACAGCGCGTAGCCCTTATCGAAGATGCAGAAGTCGGTGTTGGGGCTAAGGCTATGATTCATGAAGCGCCCGTTGTCGCTATCGAGAATCACCACCCCCGGGATCTCGAGATGCGGGTAGGTGTAGCGAGCAACGAAGTCCTGCAGGAAGGGCGGATAGGCCCCGATCTCGCTTGGATGTATGAAGATATCGAATTTCGGGTTGAGGCTCCAAATGAGCCGCCCCCGTTCGATATATTCGCCGGCGAACACGCCGATGCCGTCGATGGCGCTCGGCGCAAGGTAGGTGCTGACCGTCAGCATCGCGATGCCCCTTGATTTTTTGGCTGAAGCGCAGGCGAACTCATGCGGTACTTTCCGCGGCCTCCGTGCCGACAGCGACCAGGCTGCGTTTGCGCCGGAAGCGCCGCCGCTTCAGAGCCCTGATGCGCCGTTCCAGATACGGCGAGAAATGTCCGGCGTAACGCTCCCACAGCTCGGGATTGCGCCAATCCTCCCCGGTCACGCGGCCGCGGCAGGCGGCCGATCCGCAGGCACACTCGAATTCATCGTAAGGACTGCCGTCGCACATCGCATAGTCGATGGTGACTTCCTCGCCGGGATGAATCCGGTTCAGGGCGACAATGGCGATCTGCCCATTGAGGCCGGCATTCGGTTCGCAACTGTGATTGATGAAGTCCGGCGGCTCAGCCTGCGAGTGCGAGGCGAGATAAAGTCCCTCCTCGACCTGCACCGTATGCCGCCTGATCGGTTCCGGAAGCTCGTCGAGCGTTTCGGCCGAGATGATGCGGCCGCTCCAGACGCCAATAAGCTCGCCGGGTTCGATGATGTTCCGAGCGTAGACGGCTTTGCCGCCTGTTACGTCACGATTTTGGACTTCACATTTGTCGGTAAGGTAAGCCGTGGATCCCTGGCTCACGAGACCTCCGCGTATGCGCGCCGAGCGGGGCGCTCCGCAGTATATTGTGAGCGGTGCCCGGCCGCTCCCAGGCTCGACACCGCGCGCGAGACTCCCCAACGCGCGGAGGAGCATAAGAGAAGCTGTTGTGCCCATCTACAAAAAAACGCGCCTCGATCAATTATTGGTGGATAGCGGTTTGGCGCCGACGCGCTCCCGCGCTGCGGACCTCATCCGGCGCGGCTGCGTCAGCGTGGCGGGGAAGCCTCAGCTAAAGCCCGGCGCGCTGGTCGCGCCCGGCGCGTCATTTGCCGTAAGCCCGGAGACCTGCGCCTACGTGTCCCGCGGCGGACTCAAGCTCGCGGCCGCGCTCGACGCCTTCGGCTTCGATCCTAGGGGGAGGGTGGCGCTCGATCTCGGCGCCTCGACCGGCGGCTTCACCGAAGTCCTGATCGGGCGCGGCGCCGCCAAGGTCTACGCGGTGGACGTGGGAAAGGGGCAGCTCCATGCCAAGCTCAGGGCCAATCCCAGAGTCATCGCGCTCGAAGGCACCGACGCCCGGGCCCTCGATAAGTCCGTGATCGGGGAGGAGGTGACGGCAATCGCCGCCGATGTGAGCTTCATCGGTCTTGCCTTGGCGCTTCCGGCAGCCTTGCGCTTGGCCGCGCTGGGGGCTTGGCTCGTGGCTCTCATCAAGCCGCAATTCGAGGCCGGGCGCGAAGCGGTGGGAAAAGGCGGGATCGTGCGGAGCGAGGCCGACCGGCGCAAGGCCGTGGCCAAGATACGGAAATTCATCGAAGAGCAGCCGGGCTGGACCGTCATCGGCGAAATCCCATCGCCGATCCGGGGCGGGAGCGGCAACGAGGAGTTCCTGATCGGCGCCCGCCATGGAGCCTGAGGGTGTTATTCAGCCGATTTTCTCGCGTCCTGTTCGAAGGTGTCGAAGATGACCGCCGGTTTGGCGTCATCGAACATGCGCTGCGTCAGGAGGATCGCCGTCAGATGCTGCGCGGGATCGCTTTGCCATTTGCTGCCGAATCCGCCTACCCAGCCGATGGCGCCCGCGGGCGCGCCGCTCGGCGCCTTTTCCACGGCGACCGCCATGCCGTAGCCCCAACCCTGACCCTCCTGAAGGATCATCACGCCGTCCTTGCGCTGCGCCGGCGTAAGGTGGTTGGTGGTCATTGCTCGCGCCGCATTGGCCGATAGCAGCTGATGCTCGCCGTACTTTCCGCCGCCAAGCAGCATGCGAGCGAATGCCAGATAGTCGTCCGCGGTCGACACCAGGCCGGCATCGCCCTGCTCGAAGGGCGGCGGACGGCTCCAGCCGCCGGTCGCCGGATCGTCGGAGACCTCCAGCGTTCCGTCCTTCGGACGATATGCCGTGACCAGGCGGCTGATTTTGTCCCGCGGGACATAGAACCCGGTGTCTTTCATCCCGAGCGGACTGAAAACTCGCTCGGCGAGAAAATCGCCGAAGGATATGCCTGAGGCGCGCGCTATCAGCACCCCCAGAATGTTCGAGCCGGTCGTATACAGCCAGCGCTCGCCAGGCTGCGCAAAGAGCGGCAAGGTCGCCAGGCGCTGAATCCACTCGTCTCCGTTGAATGGCATGTTGGGATCAGGCGGTCCGAAACCGACGATGCCCAATTCCGAGATTTTCTTCTGGATGGGATAAATTCCGGGCAGCTTGGTAATGAGGCCCCAACCGAGGCGGAACGTCAGCAGGTCTTCCACCGTGATCGCACGCCGTGCGGGGACCGTATCGTCAACCGGCCCCTCGAGCCTCCGCAGCACCCGACGATCCGCAAGTTCCGGCAGCAAACGATCGACCGGTTCCTCAAGCTTGAGCTTTCCGTCCGCAACAAGCATCATCGTGGCTGAGGCCGTGATCGGCTTGCTCATCGAGGCGATGCGAAAAATCGAGTCGCGTTGCATCGGCGGGCCATCCACCGCCATGCGACCCAACGCGGCAACGTGGATGTCGTCGCCGCGCGCGACCAATCCGACTAGCCCTGGTGCGTCCGGCCTTCAGGGCCTTCTCCAGATTGGCGTCCAGCTCGCTCACCCCAGTCAGCGAATATGCGTGCCTGGGCAAGGCGGTCGCGACCGCCGAGGCCGCCAGCAACCTCAGTATCGCTCTTCGATCGATCACCTGAAGCATCGTATGACTCTTGTGGCGTCTACCTCTCCAACCACGCAAAAAGCCGCCCGATTGAGTCCCCTATACCGCTAGAACGGAAATCAACCCCGATGGTTGCTTAATGCTTTTCTGTTCTCGCCTCATGTCGAGATGGTTGCCCATCTCGAACGCTAGGCGCGGAGCAAACGCTCGACGAAGCTCGGCACGATCTCGGTCGCAGGCCCGTAATGGGCCTCGGTGAAGAGGCTCGCGCCGTCGGAAGGCTCGAGGTTGAGCTCGACCGTATGCGCACCGGCCGCGCGCGCCTCCGTAACGAAGCCCGCGGCGGGGTAGACGCTACCGCTCGTGCCGATGGAGATGAACAGGTCGCAGGCGGTCAGAGCGGCGTAGATGCGGTCCATCTCGCGCGGCATCTCGCCGAACCAAACGACATCGGGCCGCATCGTGCCGGCCTTGCCGCAACTGCCGCAGACGGTTCCGGTCGAGAGATCGTGGGTCCAACCGACGCTCGTTTCGCAGGCGGCGCAAAGGACCCGGGCCAGCTCGCCATGCATGTGGATGAGATTCTCGGTGCCGGCCGCTTCATGCAGCGGGTCGATATTCTGGGTCACGGTGAGAACATTGCCCCGATACTCGCGCTCGAGCCGCGCGAGTGCGAGATGCGCCGCATTCGGCTGTACCGAGCCGAGGCGCCTCCGGCGCAGATTGTAGAAATCATGCACGCGCGCTGGATTGCGTGCGAAGCCTTGCGGCGTCGCCACCGCTTCAAGATCGAACTCCTCCCACAATCCGCCCTTGTCGCGAAACGTGCCGAGCCCGCTTTCCGCCGAAAGCCCGGCTCCGGTCAGGACGACGATGTGCTCGAATCTCATCGGTGTCATGCCCGCGCAGGCGGGCATCCAGTTCCCGCTGATCTTTGTGATCGATCACTCTGGTAGCTACTGGATCGCCCGGTCCTGCCTGCGCGAAGCCGAAGCGCCTGCTGCATCAAAACGCCATCAACGGACGGCTTCGCTTCGGCGAAGGCAGGCAAGCGGGCGATGACAACGAGAACGGGCAGGGAGTTACCCTTTGCCGGTCTGGCCGCGGTGCCTGAGATAGTGGTCAGCAAGCACGATCGCGACCATCGCCTCGCCGATGGGGACGGCCCTGATGCCGACGCAAGGATCGTGGCGTCCTTTGGTCGAAATCTCGGTGTCGTGGCCCTTTGCGTCCACGGTGCGGCGCGGCGTCAGGATCGAGGAGGTCGGCTTTACCGCGAAGCGCGCGGCGATCGGCTGACCGGTCGAGATGCCGCCCAAAATGCCGCCGGCGTTGTTCGACAGGAATTCGGGCGTGCCGTCGTTCCTCATGCGCATCTCGTCGGCGTTTTCTTCGCCCGATAGCGCCGCCGACACGAACCCTGCGCCGATCTCGACGCCCTTGACCGCGTTGATGCTCATCAGCCCCGCGGCGATGTCCTGATCGAGCTTGCCGTAGACCGGCGCGCCAAGGCCCGGCGGCACGCCCGCGGCCACGATCTCGATGATCGCGCCGGCCGAGGAACCCTTCTTCCGGACTTGATCGAGAAAGCCGGCCCAGACCTCGGCCGCCTTGGCGTCGGGGGAAAAGAACGGATTGTTTCCCACCTCGTTCCAATCGAAGTTGCGCCGGTCGATCGCATGAGGGCCGATCTGGACGAGCGCGCCGCGCACGACCATGCCGGGCACCACTTTGCGCGCGATCGCGCCGGCAGCGACCCGGGCAGCGGTCTCGCGCGCACTCGCGCGCCCCGAGCCGCGCCAATCGCGCAATCCGTATTTCATCAGGTAGGTGTAGTCGGCGTGGCCCGGGCGGAACTTGTCCTTGATATCGCCGTAGTCTTTGGGCCGGGCATCGACATTTTCGATCTCGAGCGCGATCGGCGTGCCCGTCGTGACCTGCGCGCCGGACTCGTCGGTGAACACGCCCGACAAGATGCGCACGCGGTCGGGCTCCTGCCGCTGGGTGGTATAGCGCGACTGGCCCGGTCGCCGCTTGTCGAGGTAAGCCTGGATCTCCTCCTCGGTGATGGAGATTCCGGGCGGACAGCCATCGACCACGCAGCCGATCGCCGGCCCGTGGCTTTCGCCCCAAGTGGTGATGCGGAACAGATGGCCGAAACTGTTGAAAGACACGGAGTTCTTTTAAGAGCAGGGTGGACCCGCGGCAAGCGGCGCGAACCTAGCGCGAACTTCGCAACAAACCGTTTCGTCAGTCGGCGTAAGGCGGAATTTGGGGCTGCTAGCTCAGAGCTGTTGCTCCAAACCCCGGCTTTCACCGCGGTGACGGGTAATGTCGATGGGCCCTCGTCATTCCGGCGTAAGCCGGAATCCAGTACGTCATTCCGGCGTAAGCCGGAATCCAGTACGACTTAGGCATGGAAGCTCAGCCTTGCGTTTACATTCTCGCAAGCAAGCGAAACGGCACGCTGTATACCGGCGTCACCCGCTACCCGGCCCAGCGGATTTGGCAGCACAAACAGGGTCTCGTCCGGGGTTTCACGAAGAAATATAGCGTGCACCGGCTCGTCTATATCGAGTTGCATGACACGATGCCGGCCGCAATTCAGCGCGAGAAGCAAATCAAGGAATGGAAGAGGGCGTGGAAGCTCCAACTGATCGAGAGTGTAAACCCGAACTCGCATGACCTGTACGAAGATTTCTGCCGCTAGAGTCATCATTGTCGTCATTCTGGCGTAAGCCTAAATCCAGGACCGCTGCCGCTGGCTCAGAGCTTGTTGCTCCTGGACCCCGGCTTTCGCCGGGGTGACGGGT
>DASUQP010000249.1:0-5186 GCA_036280475.1 Methyloceanibacter sp.
CAAGGTCGTCATTGGTCAAAACCCGCTCGGGCAGGTATCCCCCGCATCCTCTCACCACCGTCCTTACGATATCCAACGTCATCACTCCAAAATTTATGCGGCCCCTTCGAGCTCGAGCTTCGCGTGGAACCCGGCAATATCGCTTGCCAGGCGTTTGACGACGCCGTTCGACGCCATGTCGTAGGCGAGATCGACGGCGCTGGCGAAGCCGGTTGCATCGGTTCCGCCGTGGCTTTTGACGGCGATGCCGTTCAGCCCTAGGAATATGCCGCCATTGAGCTGGCGCGGGTCCATCTTCTCCTTGAGGGCGCGGAACGCCCCTTGCGCCAGGACGGCGCCGATGCGCGCAAGGAGGGACCGCCCCATGGCGGCGCGCAGATATTCGCCGATCTGCTTAGCCGTTCCTTCCGCCGTCTTCAAGGCGATGTTGCCGGTAAACCCGTCGGTGACCACGACGTCGACGGCGCCCCTGCCCACGTCGTCGCCTTCGACGAAGCCGTGGTAGCGAATGGGGAGCGGCGCCTCCTTGAGAACGGCGGCCGCCTTCTTGATTTCGTCGACGCCCTTGACCTCCTCGACACCGATATTGAGGAGCCCGACCGTGGGTCTTTCCACCCCGAAGAGCGCCCGCGCCATCGCCGCGCCCATCAGGGCGAACTCGACGAGCTGGCGCGAGTCGGCACCGACATTGGCGCCGACATCGAGCACGATGCACTCGCTCTCGATGGTCGGCCAAATGGCGGCAATGGCGGGGCGGTCGATGCCCGGGATCGTCTTCAGGCAGAACTTCGCCATCGCCATCAGCGCGCCGGTATTGCCGGCCGACACGGCGGCGTCGGCGCGGCCGTCGCGCACCGCCTCGAGCGCGAGCCACATGCTCGATTTCCAGCGGCCCTTGCGCAGCGCCTGGCTCGGCTTTGCGTCCATGGCGACGGCAATGTCGGTGTGCAGGAGTTCCGACTTCGCGGCGAGCGCAGGGTGGGCGCTGAGCTCGGGTTCGATCCGGGCGGCGTCGCCGACCAGGATGAAACGCGCCTCGGGATGACGGATCGCGGTCATTGCCGCGGCGGGAATGACCACGCTTGGGCCGTGGTCCCCGCCCATGGCGTCGAGCGCGATGGTGACTGGAGCACCCATGATTTGCTGCCGTTCAGGAAGAACGATTTATGCGGCGGGACGGCCGCCGCAACCCCCGGAAAACTGGACCCGAATAGACGCAAAAAGGCGGCCAGTGACAACCGGATTTTGCTTGGGTGGGTGGGCCTAGCGCTGCTTCAGGGCGGCAAGCGCCGCAAATGGGCCAGTCTTGGCGGTTTCGGCCTCCTCGCCCTCGTCTTCCGCCCACCGGAAGCGGGCTCCTTCGCGCTTTGGATAGGGATCGAGCGCCGTGGCGAGGCTCTCGTAGATGACCGGCCCGAGGTCGATTCTACCCTCGACAATGGCCTCTGGCCAATCGAGAAGCCCTGAGGTTCCAGGGTCGGCGGCATTTCGCTCGGAATGGGGCATCAGCGCGGCCGGCCAGAATTCCATCTCAACCGGCACCTCCAGGCGCGCTTCGATGGGTTCGAGAGAGATGACGCAGGTTTGTGTCAGCATGGCGCGAAGCGTGCCGGTCAGCAGCAGACGCCCACCGCCGCGGTGTTCGAAGCTATAGGCGAAATTCAGCTGATGGAGTGCCGCGAGATCGAGCATCTTGGCGATGGCCTCAAGCTCGGACTCGGTCACCGCGATCTCGCCGCTTGCGCCGTCCCTGATCTCGTCGACCTTGAACGGTCGCGACAGCACCTGGCGTCCAATGTCCTCACTCATGTCGATCCTATTCACGCTTCCGGCCTGTCATTTGTTCCCGGAAACCTTATCGCGCCCGCGGCAAGCGCGGTTACGCTCTCTGCCTCGAGGGCGCGTACCGATCTCCTTACATAGTGCGCAAGCCGCAAGCTTGCGGCCTCGCTGAGGCGTTGATCGGCGGGAAGCGCACCGGTGACAGCCGCGACGACGGCTTCGTCCCCCGACGCCAAGGCGCGCTCCAATGCTTCCAGCAAGGATGCGCCCGCGGCGGCAACTCCCCTCACCTTCTTTGGAATGCCGAGATCGCCGACCCCGATCTCGCGGAGCACGGTCTCCATGTCGGCGCTGAAGCGGTCGGCCAGGTCCTGGGCCAGATCGAGAGCGGATTGGCCTTCCGCCTTGAGGCGGTGGTGGACAACGAAAAGATGCAGCAACAACACCAGGAAGCGGCCTTCGAGCGTATCGGGCACCTCAAACCGCTGATAGAAAACGGGAAGCCGCGCCTGCGCCACAATCGCGCCATAGAGTTTCGCCGCGTCGGATCGGCTGCGGCGCCTTGTCGTAAAGGATGTGAAGGGGTTCAAAGCACGGGCCGTTTGGTCTAGCCTTTCGCGACGGGGGCGTCACGATCGGCCTTTGGTTTTATTCGGGATCATCGAGGGAACATCCGCTTTGCCTCGGCTCAAGCTCCTCTCGGTCACGGCGTCGCGTCCGATGCTCGCCGCAGTGCTGCTCGGCGTCGGCCTTCTTTCGGGTTGCGGGGCCCAGATCGACCGGCACGGACATGTGTTCATCGATGTCGACATCAACTCCGTGCAACCCGGGATGACCAAGGAGCAGGTCACCGCCGTGCTCGGTTCTCCCGATACCACGAGCACGATCGCAGGCGAGGCCTATTATTACATTTCCACCACGCAGAAGACGGTCGCCTTTCTCAAGGCCCGCGAGATCGATCGCCAGGTCGTTGCGGTCTATTTCGATGGCGGCGCCAACGTCCAGCAGGTCGCCCATTACGGGCTGAAGGACGGGATTGTCGTCAATTACTTGAAGGACGAGACGCCGGCCCGCGGCAAGGATCTCAGCTTTCTCGAGCAGATCTTCGGCAATATCTCCAATCGCGGGATGTTCAAGGATATGAGACCGCCGGCATCGACTGGCGCGCCGCCCATCTAGGCCGACGGGATGCCCGTCTCTATTGGTGGGCCAGCACGGCCAGCAACAGCAGCGCGACGATATTGGTGATCTTGATCATCGGGTTGACCGCGGGACCGGCCGTGTCCTTGTAAGGATCGCCGACCGTATCGCCGGTCACCGCCGCCTTATGCGCCTCGGAGCCCTTGCCCCCGTAGTTGCCGTCCTCGATGTATTTCTTGGCGTTGTCCCAGGCGCCGCCACCCGCCGTCATGGAAATGGCGACGAACAGGCCGGTGACGATCACGCCGAGCAGCATGGCGCCGAGCGCGGAGAAGGCGGCGCTCTTTCCGGCAATCCATTCGATGACGAAATAGAAGGCGACCGGCGACAGCACCGGCAGCAGCGACGGCACGATCATCTCCTTGATCGCAGCACGGGTCAGAAGATCGACGGCGCGTCCATAGTCCGGGCGCTCGGTGCCCTTCATGATACCGGGCTTCTCACGGAACTGGCGGCGTACCTCCTCGACGATCGCCGACCCGGCGCGGCCCACCGCCATCATGGCGATGCCGCCGAAGAGATAAGGCAGCAATCCGCCGAGGAAGAGGCCGACCACGACGTAGGGATTTGACAGGGTGAAGGTGGGATCGACCCCGGCGAAGTAAGGGAATTTGTCGGCGTTGGCGGCGAAGAACTTGAGATCCTCGGTATAGGCCGCAAACAATACCAGAGCGCCGAGCCCCGCCGAGCCGATGGCGTAACCCTTGGTCACCGCCTTGGTGGTGTTGCCGACGGCATCGAGCATATCGGTGGTCTTGCGAATATCCTTCGGCAACCCTGCCATCTCCGCAATGCCGCCGGCATTGTCGGTGACAGGGCCGAAGGCATCGAGCGCCACGATCATGCCCGCGAGCGCCAGCATGGTAGTCACGGCAATCGCGATGCCGAAGAGTCCGGCAAGAAGATAGGCGCCGACGATGCCAGCCATGATCACGAGTGCCGGCAGCGCAGTCGATTCCATCGACACGGCGAGGCCCTGGATCACGTTCGTCCCATGGCCGGTGACTGAGGCTTTGGCAATCGAATGGACGGGGCGATACCGCGTGCTGGTGTAATACTCGGTGATGACGATGATGAGCGCGGTGACGACGAGACCGAGCGCGCCGCAGTAGAACAGGGAGCGGCCGGTGAAGCTCACCTCCCCCACCTTCATGGCGGTGTCCATGCCGACGAACGCGGCCGTCAAGGGCCATAGCAAGATCAGCGAGAGCACGCCGGTGGCGATCACCCCCTTGTACAGGGCGCCCATGATCGACTGGCTCTTGCCCAGCCGCACGAAATAGGTGCCGATGATCGAGGTGATGACGCAGGTAGCGCCGATGGCGAGCGGGTAAAGCATCATCTGCATGACGCGATCCTCGCCGCCGGCAAAGTAGATGGAGGCGAGCACCATGGTCGCCACAAGCGTGACCACATAGGTCTCGAACAGGTCGGCCGCCATGCCGGCACAGTCGCCGACGTTGTCGCCGACGTTATCGGCGATCGTCGCCGGGTTGCGGGGATCGTCCTCGGGAATGCCCGCTTCGACCTTGCCCACGAGATCGCCGCCGACATCGGCGCCCTTGGTGAAGATGCCGCCGCCGAGGCGGGCAAAGATGGAGATGAGCGATGCCCCGAA
Organism: Methyloceanibacter sp.; assembly: GCA_036280475.1. Taxonomy (GTDB): domain Bacteria; phylum Pseudomonadota; class Alphaproteobacteria; order Rhizobiales; family Methyloligellaceae; genus Methyloceanibacter. The sequence goes on from DASUQP010000249.1 coordinate 4,601, forward strand.
GCCGAGCGCGACAAGGGCGTCGATTACTTCGCGCGAGGCGGGATCGTAGCCGACGATGCGCGTGAGGATGAAGAAATAGATCGAGACGCCGAGAAGGGCGAGACCGGCGACGAGAAGTCCGGTAATGGCGCCGGCGCGGAAGGCGAGGCTCAAGCCGTCGGCAAGACTCTTGGTCGCGGCCTGAGCGGTGCGGACATTGGCGCGGACGGAGACGTTCATGCCGATATAGCCGGCGACGCCCGACAGCACCGCGCCGACGGCGAAGCCGATCGCCTGCGGGATGCCGAGGAGATAGGCGAGGATCGCGAAGATGACGACGCCGACGATGGCGATCGTGGTGTATTGGCGCGCGAGATAGGCTTGCGCCCCTTCCTGGATGGCCGCCGCGATCTCCTGCATGCGCGCCGTGCCGGGGTCCGAGGCGAGAACGGCTCTGGTCGTCCAGACGCCATAGGCGATCGAAAGCGCCCCGCAAGCAATAATCAGAAAGAGAACCCAGGTCATAAGGCTGCCTCTATGGTTTCGTGGTATTGACGGGGAGATACGGCGAAAAAGGCGGGGCGCCCGATTTGCCCCAGGCCCGAAA
>DASUQP010000250.1:0-5257 GCA_036280475.1 Methyloceanibacter sp.
CAGCGTGAGGAAATCGCCGGAGAATTCGTAGGAGCGCAGCCGGCTCAAGAAACTCATGCCGAGCAGGCTCTGGCTCAGGGCGCCCGGCTGCGCGACAAGGGCGTCGACCTTCTTGCGGTCGAGCGGGCCGATGGCGACCTCTTCGAGCCGCACCCGCGCGGCGAGCGTGCGGCCGTTGGCGGTGAGCACCGGAACACGATAGGTCAGGCGTTTCACGTCGATACCGGCCTTCCTGGCATCCTGGGGCCGGAGCACGATGCTCGATGCGCCGGTATCGACGATCATGGAGACTTCTTTTCCGTTCACCGTAACGTTCGCGGTGAAATGACCGTCGAGGCGCTTCCTGATGCGGACTTCGGTGACGCCGCCAGAGCTCTGCTCCACGGTCATGGCGCTGCCGGGAAGCAATTCGCCGACAACGCGCGCCGCGATCGGCATCAGCTCGTCCTTGTAGGCATAGATGGCGATAAGCCCTAACCCAAGCGCAAGCCAGGTCACCGCATCGCGCACCATCGTGCCCGCACGTCCGCGATAACTCCCCAGCATGCCGCCGCCGATGAAGACGAGGAGGGCGAGGAAAAGAGCCACATAGCCGAACGTGGCCGCGTCGAGGCCGGCGATCATGCCGGACTCGTCTGCGACCAGCAGGATGGCGGCGAAGGCCAGGATGAAGAGGGCGAGCCAGGTCGTCACGCGGTCAGCCTTTCGCCTTTTTGCCGTCGCTCCATACGCGCCGGAAGCGCGGCCATCACAGCGCGCCGCTCCGCATCGCTCATTGCCGCCCAGCTTGCGATCTCGGCAAGCGTGCGCCCGCAGCCAAGGCAGGTGCCGGTCGCCGGGTCGAGCAGGCAGATATTGACGCAAGGCGTTTCCAAAGCGTGTTCCGCAAGGCCAATGGTCCCTGCGCGAATGTAGGGATTGCCGGGCTTGCCAGCAATCGCCGCCGCGACGACGCGTCGATGACCCTCTTGCGGGTCGTCAGTTCGCTGATCGTCGGAGGCGGCGAAACCATAGCCATTCGCTATTGGGCAGCGGCGCGCCATTCGCCCATCTTACGGATGTTCGAACGGAACATTTGGCCAGCCGGGCGAACGCAAGTTCAACCGGCCAAGCTCAAGGAGAACCCTTATGAAGAAGCTCATTATCGCCGTTGCGCTCGTGGTCGCCTCTGCCAGCCCCGTTTGGGCCGACGCTTTCCCGAACGTCTACATGACCCGCTAAACCGGGTCGAAATCGATGGTCAAGCGACCATCACCGCCTTCTCTCCCCATGGGCACAAGTGACACGCTTGTGCCCATTCCCTTGTCAGAACATGAACGGGAATAAGAACCCCTTGTGCAAGGGCTTGGCCCGCTTCCGCGTCGGGATCTGGGTGGCAGCGTAGACGCCGGGAGGATCGGCGCCTCTGACCACGACCCTGGTATTCGCCATGCCTTCCGCCGCGACCAGCCGAAAGAGCGTGGCGGCGTTGGTCAGCGAGAGACGCACGCAGCCATGCGACCGCGGCGTGCCCCGGCCGGGATGGTCCGAGCCATGGATGGCGTGCCCCCGCGAGGTGAAGAAGATCGAGTGCGGCATGCCGGCGTTGTCCCATTCCCGCGAGTAATGCATCACCTCCAAGCGGAACGGCGTGTAGGAGCCCGACGGCGTCGAATATCCCGTGGCTCCCGTCGATACGTACCAGCGATACTGGACGCTGCCATTGACCGCGACGGTCATGGTCTGGCTCGGCTTGTCGATTACGATCATGACGGCGGCAGAGGCCGGTTTGCCGGCAACACAAACGAAGCCCGCCGCGAGCATGGTGACGGCAAGAAGCCGAAGACGATCCATCTCCGTGTTCCCTCGTGTTTTTCAAAGCCGCGCGATAAGGCCCGCGCGACATTGGCCCCGTAAGACCCCAGTCTAGCAGGCTGGGCGGCCCCCGTCATCGCCCGCCGACCGGGGCCGCAAGGCTTCGAGCAGGTAAGTCGTGTATTCATAAATTGGCATTATTTGAGTCGTGGCGCGGAATGTCTGCTTAGCCCCCAATAGCGGACGTGCGGCCGCCCGCTCAAAGAGTCCGCCAATTGCCAACAAAAGACATTGAGGCGACCCAACCGAAAAGCATTGGGGCCACATTGAAGGTGCACTTCACGGTGCGTCCTGTTCGCCGGCCTCCCTCCGTTCGTCGATTATGAGTGGTTGCTGAAGGGGCGCGGCCATTAAGCCTAGCAAGTGTCTCTGCTACTTTAACAAATAACTGATATTGTGAACGAGGAAGTGAGACGCCGATCAGATGTCGTGGTTAGTAGTAAGGAGAGTGCCATGACAAGAGCCGTGACAAAGGCAGCTGGCTTTATTCAGCTTCTCTTTGGGGAGTCACGCGGGCAGGATGCCGGTGATGCATGCTCGAACTGGTTTCCCGGCGAGGGGGGAAAGATGTTGGGCACCATTCCCGACTGCGTTTGCTCGAAACCACCCACGTGCGAAGCAAACTATACTTGCCCTGAAGGAACTATCGGTTCAGGTGAGTTTCCCGACTGCTTCTGCCCGATAGACCAGAAGAAATTGCCCGAGCCTCCTAATTGCGAAGCTAATTGGGAGTGCGTTACGGACGTGCTCGTGGGCACCGGCAAATGGCCAAGCTGTTGGTGTGTAGAACGCGACAGTGGCAAGCGACCTGGAGGTGGTGGCAACGGTGGTGGAAGCGGAGGTATTGGCACTTCAATGGGAGGGCTTGACACCTGTCGCCAGTTCTTCGACTGCCCAGCGTGCTACAAAATGATCTTGTCCAGCAGCCAATGTCTGTGCGAGCCGATCATGTTAAAGGCTGAAAACGAGGACAAGCGCTGTTGATTGTCGGGCACGAGTACCCCAAGCACATTTGGACGAATATCTTATTTCGTGGCGGCTTGCTCCGATGGGTGAAGACGCGCGACGTTGAAGCTGAGGGATTTTGCCCTAGACACATTTACTGAAGTCGCAAGCCGTCCGCTTTGGGTCAAAAGCGGACTCTCTTCACAGCACCATTCTACCACTGCTTCCCCCGATAGCGGACGCGTCAGCGTTCTGGGCGGCAGCGAGATTTATGAGGACACGTCCTAGCGCCGTTCCCTCGCGTGCCAGGTCGCGCGGACCGGCTTCGCCTCGATCTCGTGCGGCTCCGGCACACGGGGAAGGGCCTCCATGACGCGCTTCTTCGGAAAGGCGACGATCACCTCGGTGCCGTGGCGGAGCCTGCTCTTCAGCTCGAAGGTGCCGTCATGCAGCTCGGTCAGGCCCTTGGTGATGGGAAGCCCGAGCCCGGTGCCGCCTTCGGCGTTCTCTTGCGCAAGCGAGCCTTGCCCGAAGCTCTTGAGCACGCGCGGGATCTCGCTCTCCGGAATGCCGGGGCCGGTATCCTTCACGCTCAGATATTGGCCGCCGCCCGCGCTGCGACCGATCTTCAACATCACAGTGCCGCCGCGCGGCGTGAACTTGATGGCGTTCGACAAGAGGTTGAGGCAAATCTGGCGGACGGCTTGCTCGTCGGCCCAGAGCTGCGGCAAGTCCGGTTCGAAGTCCTCGACGAGATTCAAGCCCTTGTTCTCCGCGCGCAGCCGCAAGAGCCGCTGGCAGTCCTCCGCCACCCGCGCAAGGTCGAGCGGCGCCTCGCGCAGCTCGTAGCGCCCGGCCTCGATGCGGCTGATGTCCAGAATCTCGTTGATGAGGTTGAGCAGATGCTGCCCGCTCTGATGGATGTCGCCGGCATATTCCTTGTAGGTCGGATTGGCGTGTGGACCGAGAATCTCGGCGCGCATGATCTCGGAGAAGCCGAGGATGGCGTTGAGCGGCGTGCGGAGCTCGTGGCTCATGGTGGCGAGGAAGCGCGATTTGGCCAGGTTTGCCTCCTCGGCCCTGAAGCGCGCCTCATCGGAGATCGATTTCGCCTGCTCGAGCTCGGCGATCAGCGCGTCCTTTTCGGCGCGGAACTCCAGCATTGCAACGACGGTCGTGTTGAGCCCCTTCATCAGCCAGATGAAATAGATGTAGACGCCGACCGCCATCGCCGCCATCGCCCAATAGAACGGGTTGTCGAGGAGCACAAAGCGAATGACGATTGCGGCGGTCATGGGCAAAGTGCCGGCGTAGACGATCGACTTGACCGTCGAGGCAAACAGCACCCGCATCGAGATGACGACGATCAGCGTGGCGAAGATGAAGGTATGCGCCGCTTCGCTCTGCGTGTCGGGACTGATGAAGGCGACGCCCGCCCAGCAGACGCCATAGAGGAACTCGGCGGCGGTGATCTTGGCGCGCCAGGTATGCGTCTCGGCGTCGTCACGCGGCGCCTTGGCGAATTGCCGGCACAATGCGACGAGGATGCCCTTGGCCACGAACACTGTGGCAAGCCACAGCAGCAATTCGCGCGACGGCGCCCAGAACATGGCGCCCATGGCGACGATGATGGCAAGGAGCGGAGTCGCAACCGCGGCCGACAGCTCGTTGCGCACGAACATGGAGAGGAGCTCGTACTCGAACTCCGGCTTTGCTCCCGATTTGGAGGCGAGCTTTTCGCGGGCCGCTTGCACGCTGCGGAAGGCTCGCCGCTTGCTGCTCGAAGCTGCCGGAACCGACGGTTGAGCCTCGGCTGACGCGCGCGCTGACATGCTTAGGCGACCCGCAAACGCCCTGACGGACAAAAAACAAGACCTCCCAAAGACATAGCTTCGGGATGCCCCACCCGGCCTCGCAAAGGCCGGCCTCGAACTATCAGCCGAAATCCCTAACAGTGCGTTTACTCTCGCTCCGTGCTGGGACGGCGATAAGATCGGGACGATGCAACTGACCATCATCGGCTGCGGCGATGCCTTCGGCGCCGGAGGCAGCCTCCAGACCTCGTTCCTGGTGCGGGGGTCCGGCTCCACCTTTCTGATCGATTGCGGGACCTCGACGCTGATCGGCATGCGCCGGCTCGGGCTTAAGCCGAACGATGTCGACACCGTGTTCGTAACCCATCTCCACGGCGATCATTTCGGCGGGCTCGCTTGGCTTCTCGTCGACGCCATCTACGCGAGCGAGCGAAAGCGGCCGCTTCTTGTCACTGGCCCCAAGAGCATCGCTCGGCGTTTCGCAACCGCCGCTGAGGCGCTCTATCCCGGCATCACCAAGATCAAGCGGAAATTCGACCTCACATTCCTGGAATACGAGGAGCGGAAGCCCCTCGTGGCTGGCGGCGTCACCGTCATCCCGTTCGAGGTGCATCACCCATCGGGCGCGCCGCCTTACGCGCTTC
>DASUQP010000251.1:0-10005 GCA_036280475.1 Methyloceanibacter sp.
CAATGTCTACGATCTGCTCAAGGCCTACTCCCAGCAGCGCCAGCGCATGGCGGTGCGCAGCTTGCGGATGCCGCCGCGGGCGGTGTGGTCGTTGAAGGACGCGCGCGATGAACTGGAGCGGCTGCTCGGCATGACGCTCGATTGGGCGCCGCTCGATCGGCTGCTCGCCGAGTTCCTCGTCGAGCCGGAACTCCGGCGTACGGCGCTGGCGTCGAGCTTCACTGCGAGCTTGGAGATGACGCGCGAGGGGACGCTGGAGCTGCGCCAATCGAAATCGTTTGCACCGCTGTTGGTTCGCCGCCGCGAGCGCGCAGCATGATGTGATGTGTTGACAACCAACAAGAGGGCACGGGGATGACAGCGAAGCAACTGAGTAGGGTCGAGGCAATGCCGGAAGACGACAGGGAGCGCGAGCGCGGCCGCCCGCGCCTTCCGCTGCCATTTCCCTCCAATGTCATCAAGCTGCAGTCGACCGACCGGCGCGAGAAGCTGCGCATCGTCGAGGCGCTTCTGTTCGCTGCCGCAGAGCCGCTGGACGAGCAGGCCTTGGCCCAGCACTTCATGGAGGGCGAGGACGTCAAGGCGCTGCTCGAAGAGCTGCGCAGCGTCTATGCCGGCCGCGGCGTCAATCTGGTGCGCGTCGCCGGCAAATGGGCGTTCCGCACCGCGGAGGATCTGTCCTTCCTGCTCGAGAAGCAGGCGGTCGAGCAGCGCCGCCTGTCGCGCGCCGCGCTGGAGACGCTTGCCATCATTGCCTATCACCAGCCGGTGACGCGCGCGGAGATCGAGGAGATCAGAGGCGTGAGCACGTCGAAGGGCACGATCGACGTGTTGCTGGAGACCGATTGGATCAAGATGCGCGGGCGCCGCCGCGCGCCCGGTCGGCCCGTGACCTACGGTACGACGGAAGCCTTTCTCACCCATTTCGGCTTCGACTCCATTCAGGACCTGCCCGGCATTAACGAGCTGAAGGGCGCGGGCCTCCTCGATTCCAACCTGCCGCCCGGCTTCTCCATGCCGAACCCCGACGATGCGCCCGATTTGCGCGAAGACGAGGAGCCGCTCGAGGACGAGCCGTTCGCGGACGAGCCGCTCGGCGACGACGACGAGGGCGAGGGGAGCGACGGGCCCGCTTGATCGGCGCGCTGCAGCTCAACCGCCTCCGTTTGCCTTAGAGATTTGGAGGTAGCGATGCCACGGTTTGCTGCGCGGGGAGATGTCTATCTTCGAGACATCGCCGACCCGAAAAAGACGGTCAAACAGATTCTGTGGGGCGACTGGCTCAATATCGAGGCAGAAACTGAGGACGGCTGGTCCAAGGTCAAATGGGGGAAGGACCGCTATTGGATCAGGACGAGCGATTGTGAGCACGAGCGACCGCTAGAGGTCATGTTTATCGATGTCGGCCAAGGGGACGGTTGCCTGGTTGTCACGCCGAAATCGCCGCCCGATGAGAGGGTCATCCTGATTGATGCCGGCGAGGGCGACAACATGTATCGCTTCATTAGGTGGCGCTTCGGCAAGCTAAAGAAGAAATTCAATTTCCATGCGGCGATCGTCACACATCCCGATCAGGACCACTACAAAGGATTCCAGAAGCTGTTCGAGGAAAAACAATTCTCGTTCGACAGGGTTTATCACAACGGCATCGCCGAACGCGAGGGAGCCGATGTGTTTGGTCCGAGCGATGCGACCGGCCGCTACCTCACCGATTTGAGGCCAACCGACGTGTCAATTCGCAGCCTCTATGCTGACGCGGAAGTGCGGGGAAGGAAGCTATATCCGAAGCTTGTGCACACGGCGCTGACCGGCGGCCGCGTGGGCGCGGTCGAGATGCTTTCGACGCGGCATGGCCGTGAACAAGATGGTCGAAGCTGGATGCCTGGCTTTGATCCCGATGCGAGTCCGGAACTTACGATCGAGATCCTTGGGCCTGTCGTAGAGCCTGACACTCACGACACGCCGCGACTCCGTTGGTTCGGCGACACGGTTGGATCTCTCGGAAAGGATCCGGGCAAGACCAAGAACGGCCACTCTGTTCTGCTGCGGCTTTGCTACCGCAATTTCACCCTGCTTTTTGGAGGAGATCTCAATCGCCCTGCCGAGGATTTCCTCCTGCGACACTATGGCGGGATCGGCGACGGACCGCCACTTGCCGACGCGGTGGAGAAGGCACGCAAGCGGCTTCGCTCCGACGTCATCAAGAGCTGCCATCACGGCTCCGCCGATGTGACGGATGAGTTTCTACGAGCCGTCAGTCCATTTGCATTTGGGGTTTCGTCGGGCGATGAGGAGAGTCACGTGCATCCGCGGCCGGACTTGCTCGGCCGTCTCGGCCGTCACGGACGTGGCGAGGCGCCGCTCATCCTTTGCACCGAGATCTTGCGCTCCACCCGCGAGACGGAAGACAAAAAACTGCTGCGCCGACTGCAAGCGCTCGACGCTCTTATCGAGATTCCCAACACCCCGGAATCCGACAAGAAGCCTCTGAGAACGGAAAGGGCGGCGCTTCAGAGCAAGTTGGCCGAACGCAATGTCGAGATTTATGGCGCAATCACGCTCCGGACCGATGGAAAGCACCTCGCCATTGCCTTCCGAATGGAGAGAGAGCGAAAGGGCAAGAGCCCGAAACGTTGGCAAATCTATTGGTTCAGTCACGATGAGCAGCGGGGCTTCGTTTCAGAACACGGTGAGTGATGTTCGCCTGCGCTAGGCCATAGGGCGCCCAGGCTCCCCCGGGGCGGTTGCCCTTTCCGCGCCAAGTGCGTAGATCAGCGCTATGCTGAGATTTCTGAAGGCGCGCGCGGGCGGCGCCAATGGCCGCAACGGTAGGGCGGCAAGAGGCGCCGGTCGCGGCAAGGCGGCGGTCACCTTCGCGGCCCAGCTCACCTTGGAAGAGGTGTCGCGCCGTTATGGCGAAACGCTGGCGCTTGACCGCGTCAGCCTCGATATCGCGCCGTCGGAGATCCTCTGCCTGCTCGGGCCTTCGGGCTGCGGCAAGTCGACCTTGCTCAGGGTCGCCGCAGGCGTCGAGCGTCCATCCTCGGGGCGGATCCTCCTCGACGGCCAGGAGGTCGCGGGACCCGATAGCTTCGTGCCGCCGGAGAAGCGCGGGATCGGGCTGATGTTCCAGGACTTCGCGCTCTTCCCGCACCTGACCATTCTCGACAATGTGGCGTTCGGCCTCAAATCGCTGACGCGAAGCGAAGCCAAGACCGAGGCCCGCGCCGCGCTCGAGCGTGTCGGTCTCGCGCATTATGCGAGCGAGTACCCGCACATTCTCTCCGGCGGCGAACAGCAACGCGTGGCGCTGGCGCGCGCGATCGCGCCGCGGCCGAGCGTCCTCCTCATGGACGAGCCGTTCTCGGGGCTCGACTCGCGCCTTCGGGAAAAGATGCGCGAGGAGACGCTCGCCATCCTGCATGAGACGCGCGCCACCGCGATCGTCGTCACCCATGACGCGGAGGAGGCCATGCGCATGGGCGATCGCGTGGCGCTGATGCATCAGGGGAAGGTCGTGCAAACCGGAAAGGCGCTCGATCTCTACCGCGCGCCCAAGGACATCCTCACCGCGCGCACCTTCTCCGACTTGAACGAGCTTGCCGCGCGGATCGAGGACGGAAGTGCTTTAACCCCGCTTGGCCGCTTCGCCGCCAATGGCCTGCCCGATGGCGCCGAGGCCATCGTTTGCGTACGCCAGCGGGGGGTGCGCCTGCTTGCGCCGGGGGAGGGCGTGCCGGCCCGCATTCTCGATGCCCGCATTCTTGGCGACGTCGCCTTGGTCGAGGTGGCCGTCCAAGGGCTCGACGCGCCGCTCTTCGCGCGTGTCAGGGAGAGCGACGTTCCGCCGCAAGGTGCGGAAGTCGGCATCGTCATCGAAACCGGCGCGGTCCTCGTGTTCGCGGGCGGCAATGGCAACCGGCCGGCCCCCTGAGCGTCGCGGATCGCTGGCTTGCGACGGCCCTGCCTTTGCTGCCATAGTGTCTCCAAGAAACCGGAGTATGCCTGAAGGCTGATCGGCCTCGGCGCGATGGAGATTTGTAATGGGATTGAGCTGGTCGCACATTCTGATCGTTCTTGTGCTCTTCGTGCTGCTGTTCGGGCGCGGCAAGATCTCGGAGCTCATGGGCGACGTCGCCCACGGCATCAAGAGCTTCAAGAAAGGCATGGCGGAGGACGAGCAGGCCCCAGCCACGGAGACCAAAGCCATCGAGCACGAGAGGGCCAAGCCTGCCACGAAGTCGGCCTCCCGCGCCAAAGCCCCGCACAAGCAGAAAGCGGGCTAACCGCCCGCGCGATTCTGCCGGCAAGTTTGGGGCCCGCGGCCCTCCTCTGAAGGGCGCACATGTTCGATATCGGTTGGTCTGAGCTTCTCGTCATCGCCGTGGTCGCGATCGTCGTGGTCGGGCCGAAGGAGCTGCCCAAGCTCCTGCGAACCTTCGGCTATTACGCCGGCAAGCTTCGCCGCGCCGCGGCCGAATTCCGCCGCCAGTTCGACGATGCCATGCGCGAGGCCGAGCTTGAGGAAGTGAAGAAGGCGATCGAGAGCGTTCGGACCGAGACGGCCTCGCTCGACGAGAAAGCGCCACTCAACAAGCGTTTCATGCCGCCGACATTGGAGGAAAGACCGCAACTGGTTGAGCCCGAGGCGGTGAAGCCTCCGCCGAAGCCGCCGCGAAAACGCGCCGCTCCGAAGACCAAATCGCCCGCCAAGCGCGCCAAGAGCGGCGCTGAACCTTCGCCATGACCGATCAAGACATCGACGCGACCAAGGCTCCTCTGATCGAGCACCTGATCGAGCTCAGGAAAAGGCTTGTCTGGGCGCTGCTTGCGATATTTGTCGCCTTTCTTGTCTGCTTCTGGTTCGCCAAGCCGATCTACAATCTTCTGCTCTGGCCATACCGGCTCGCGGCGGGCTTGGACGCTCCCATCGAGATGATCTACACCGCGCCGCAGGAATTCTTCTTCACCCAGGTCAAGCTCGCTCTTTTCGGCGCGATCTTCATCGCCTTCCCCGTGCTCGCGACGCAGATCTACATGTTCGTGGCGCCGGGACTTTATCGCAACGAACGCCAGGCGTTCCTTCCCTTTCTGGTCGCCACCCCGCTCCTGTTCCTGCTCGGCGCCGCGCTCGTCTATTTCATGGCGATGCCGCTCGCCATGAAGTTCTTCCTGTCGATGCAGCAGACCGGCGACCAGCAGGTGCAGATTCATCTCACCGCGCGGGTGAGCGAGTATCTCTCGCTGATCATGGCGCTGATCCTCGGCTTCGGCATCTGCTTCCAATTGCCCGTCGTTCTGACGCTTCTCGCCCGCGCAGGCATGATCACCGCCGCTCAGCTCAAGCGCTACCGCCGCCACGCGATTTTCGCCGTGTTCGTGGTTGCCGCCGTGCTGACCCCGCCCGATCCGATCAGCCAGATCGCGCTCGCCGTGCCGACCGTGCTGCTCTACGAGGCGTCGATCTATGCGGTGAAGCTCGCCGAGAAGAAGCATGCCGCCTCGGCCGCCGCCGCCACGGCCGCCGCCGCCACGGCCTCGGCCGCGAAGCCCGCCGGCAAGCCGGCCTGATGAGGAGGAATCCCTCCCAATACCCTTCGTCATGCCCGGACTTGATCCGGGCATCCATTCCGTTTCGTTTCAGTAAGATGAAGCGCCATGGGAATGGATTGCCGGGTCAAGCCCGGCAATGACGAGCAGCGTGGAGGGGCACGCTTCGCTTTGCCCACCTGACGGGTTATAGAGGCCCCCTGAATCGCTGAAGCGCAAAAGTTCACATCGTGCTCGACATCAAATGGATCCGCGACAATGAGGAGGCCTTCGTCAAGGGGCTGACCAATCGCGGCTACGACGATCCGCGCGCGACGTTGAAGCGTCTGCTGAGCCTCGACGCGCAACGCCGCGCAACGATTCAGAAATTGCAGGAGGCGCAAGCGCGGCGCAACGCGGCCTCGAAGGAGATCGGCAGCGCCAAGGCCAAGAAGGACGAGCCGGCCGCCAAGCGCCTCATGGACGAGGTGGCAGCCCTCAAGGATACGATACAAGCGGGCGAGGCCGAGGAGAAGCGGCTTGACGGCGAGCTTCACGCGCTGCTCGCCACGGTTCCCAACACTCCCCAATCGGATGTGCCGGTCGGACCCGATGCCCGCGCCAACAAGGTCCTGCGCGAGGTCGGCAAGCCCGAGACATTCGCGTTCACCCCGAAGCAGCATTTCGAGCTTGGCGAGGCGCTCGGGCTCATGGATTTCGAGACCGCCGCCAAGCTCTCGGGCGCGCGCTTCGTGGTGCTGAAAGGGGCACTCGCCAGGCTCGAGCGCGCGCTTGCCTCCTTCATGCTCGACCTGCATACGAGCGAGCACGGCTATATCGAGATCAATCCGCCGATTCTCGTTCGCGACGACGCCATGTTCGGCACGGCGCAACTGCCGAAATTCGCCGAGGATCAATTCAGGACTGGGCGGCCAGAGACAGTGGATGATCTATTGAGCCGACTAAAGCCTGTAATCGAAGGCATCTTTGCTGAGCAAAAACCTCTCATTGAAGGCAGCGATATAAGGCGGGTCGAGGCACTCAAAATGAGGGAATTGCTCGCTGAAAGGTTAGGCTCGTGGACGGAGGAGCTTTCAGATGCACAGGGCATCCCTCGCACGGATTATTGGGAGGACCTCGCTCGGGAGGCCGCGCGAAGATATCTGAACCTCTGGCTCATTCCAACGGCGGAAGTGCCGCTGACCAATCTCGTGCGCGACGACATCGTCGATGAAGCGAGCCTGCCGCTGCGCGTCACCGCCTGGACGCCGTGCTTCCGCGCCGAAGCCGGCGCCGCCGGCAAGGACACGCGCGGCATGATCCGCCAGCATCAATTCTCGAAGGTCGAGCTCGTTTCCATCACCACGCCGGAGCAATCGGCCGAGGAGCACGAGCGCATGACAACATCCGCCGAGACGGTCTTGAAACGACTCGAACTTCCGTTCAGGACCGTCGTGCTCTCGACGGGCGACATGGGCTTCGCGTCGCAGAAGACCTATGACATCGAGGTGTGGCTTCCCGGGCAGGCGGCCTATCGCGAGATTTCCTCCTGCTCGAATTGCGGCGACTTTCAGGCCCGGCGCATGAATGCGCGCTACCGGCCGAAGGGCGAGAAGCAGCCGCGGCTGGTGCACACGCTGAACGGCTCGGGGGTTGCCGTGGGCCGCGCGCTGATCGCGGTGCTCGAAAATTACCAGGAATCCGACGGCTCGATCCGTATCCCCGAAGCGTTGCAGCCCTATATGGGCGGCCTGACCGAGATCGCGGCGCCGCCGAAGTGACGCGAGCCCGGGCACAGCCAAGCTGCACTTTCCGCACCCGGTGCTGACAATCCTCGGCTATCTTTGATATCGCCACCGAGCGGGTGGAATCGGGCTATGGCATCCGCGCACGACCAGATCGGTCTGATCATGCAGCTCAGGCGTCGCGGCATCCGCGACAATGATGTGCTGCGCGCCATCGAGCGAGTGCCGCGCGATCTGTTCGTCGATCCCGCTTTCGCCGACCACGCCTACCACGACATCGCGCTTCCCATCGATTGCGGCCAGACCATCTCCCAGCCTTACGTGGTCGCCTTCATGACCGAGAGGCTCGAGCTCGACGCGCGGCACAAGGTGCTGGAGATCGGCACGGGCTCAGGCTACCAGGCCGCGGTGCTCGCCCATCTTTGCCGGCGGGTCTATACCGTCGAGCGCTGGCGGGAGTTGCAGAAGGCGGCCGAGCGGCGCTTCGCCAGGCTCGGCATCACCAACGTGACCACGATCATCGGCGATGGCTGGCTGGGCTGGCCGCCGCAAGCCCCGTTCGATCGCATCATCGTGACCGCCGCGGCGAAAGAAGCGCCGCCGGCGCTCATCGAGCAGCTGAAGGTCGGCGGCCGCATGATCCTCCCTTTGGGCGAGACCCGCGACACCCAGCAGCTCGTGCAGATCGACAAGACCGAGGCGGGGCTCGCCGAGACACCGTTGCTGCCGGTCCGGTTCGTGCCGCTCGTGCACGGCAGGGCAGGCGTCGCTGCCCGACAGAAGGACACGCGCACCATAGAGTCCGATGACGAATAGGCACCTCTAGCCCGAATCTCCCGCGCCAAACCCAGGGCTAACAGCTTGTTAACCGCATCCGCGCTTTACTTGGCGGCGACGGGTATCTTTAGGGGCGTATGGGGGAATGCGGCGGGCGTCGTTCTTGTCGGACTCGGGCCGGGGCGCCTGCTTGGCGCTCATGGCGGCGTGCGTGGGCCTGACCGCCGCAGGGTGCAGCTCAACCGCATCGCGCTTCGATTTTCCGTCGTTCAGCTCCACCGCCTCTGACAGCAGCGGCAATGCCGACGTCGCGACGACTTCGGCGCTGCCCGTTCCCGAACAGTCGGTTTACAGCCAGGGGTCCGGGGCCGATGCGCGGCTCCAGCGGACCGCCTTGCCGTCCCCGGCCTATTCGCCGGCCCCGAACAGACGGATGGGCGCAACTCCCGCACCCTATGCGCAATCCCCCGCGAAGGGACACCGCATCAAGGTCGCAAAGGGCGATACGCTTTCCAGCGTATCGCGGCGCTACGGCGTTCCGGTCGAGGCGATCGTCAGCGCCAACAATCTGCCCGACGGGCGTCTTGCCGTAGGTCAGGAGCTGGTCTTGCCGGGCGTCACGGCCGCCAAAGCGGCCGCCGTCGCCAAGCCTGCGCCCAACGTGCGCGTGGTGAAGACAGAGCCGATCGCCGCGCCGAAAGGCACATCGCTCGCCGAGGAAGAAGCGGCCGAGGCTGCCGGCAACAAGAAGCAGAACAAGGCGAGCGAGATTGCCGCCTCGCCCGAGACCACCGGCCCGGGTGCCCAGCGCGTGGCCGGCGTCGATCAGCTGCCGGCGCCCGATCCCATGTCGGGCAACAGCTTCCGCTGGCCGGTCCAGGGCCGCATCATCGCCGGCTTTGGCACGCGCCCCGATGGCGGCCACAATGACGGCATCGACGTCGCGGTCCCGCAAGGCACCTCGGTCAAAGCCGCCGAGAACGGCGTCGTCGCCTATTCCGGCAACGAGCTCAAGGGCTACGGCAATCTCGTGCTGGTCCGGCACGCCAACAATTGGGTGTCGGCCTACGCCAATAACGCCGAACTTCTCGTCAAGCGGGGCGACAAGGTGCGCCGCGGCCAGATCATCGCCAAGGCCGGCGCCACCGGCGCGGTCAGCCAGCCGCAGGTGCATTTCGAGCTGCGCAAGGGATCGCGCCCCGTCGACCCCACCAAATATATGAGCAATCAGGCGGCCAACGCCGAATAGCCGCTGACCGCCCGGCCGCTAGAGCCGCGTGCCGAGCCTGCCGGCGAGGTCCTGCACATATTGCCAGGCGACGCGCCCCGAGCGGCTTCCGCGCGCTCGCGCCCAAGCGAGCGCCTCATCGCGCAGAACCGCGTCCGAAACCGCGATCTGGTAGTGATGGACGTAGCCCTGCACCATGGCGAGATAATCGTCCTGGCTGCAATTGTGGAAGCCGATCCATAAGCCGAAGCGATCCGACAGCGAAAGCTTCTCCTCGACCGCCTCTCCGGGATTGATGGCGGTCGAGCGCTCGTTCTCGACCATCTCCCGTGGCATCAGATGGCGGCGGTTCGAGGTGGCATAGAACACCACATTGGCGGGGCGCCCTTCGATGCCACCCTCGAGCACGGCCTTCAGCGATTTGTACGACGTGTCGAGCGCCTCAAAGGACAGGTCGTCGCAAAAAAGGATGAAGCAGCGATCCGGGTTCGCGCGCAAATGCGAAAGCGCCCGCGGCAATGAGCCGAGATCCTCGCGGTGGATTTCCACGAGCTTGAGCCCGGCAATCTCGTTATGAATGGCCTTGACCAGCGCGCTCTTGCCCATGCCGCGTGCACCCCAGAGCAGCGCGTTGTTGGCGGGAAGCCCCCGGGCGAAGCGGAGCGTATTGGCAAGAAGCGTGTCGCGCATGCGGTCGATTCCCTTGAGCAGCGACAGCGGCACGCG
>DASUQP010000252.1:0-4760 GCA_036280475.1 Methyloceanibacter sp.
TCGCCTACGATGAGAAGGGGTCAAGCTCGGGCTCGACCTTCGCCCATCGCCCGCCGGTCGAGGGTACCTAGCTTCGGCGCAAAGAACGGGCCATGATCCACCTAACAGGTTGAGAGGAGGACAGAAGAATGAAGGGCAATAAGCGGGTCATCGAGTATCTCAACAAGGCGCTGACCCACGAACTCACCGCCGTCAATCAATACTGGCTGCATTACCGGCTGCTCGATGATTGGGGATTTACCAAGCTCGCCAAGAAAGAGCGGGCGGAATCGATCGAGGAGATGCAGCACGCCGACAAGCTCGTGAACCGCATCATCTTCCTCGAAGGCTTCCCCAACATGCAGCATCTCAATCCGCTGATGATCGGGCAGAACGTCAAGGAAGTCCTCGAATGCGACCTCAAGGCCGAATACTCGGCTCGCGCCCTCTATATGGAGGCACGCGCCGCCTGCCGCGAGGAGGAGGATTATGTGACGATGGATCTGTTCGAGGAGCTGCTCGGCGACGAGGAAGGCCACATCAACTTCATCGAGACGCAGCTCAACCTGCTCAAGGACATCGGCAAGGAGAATTACGGGCAGCTCAATGCCCATTCCGCCGATGAGGTTCCCGAGGAGGGGCACTAGGCTTGCTGTCGATCGACGGACCGCGTCTTCCGCCGGCGGCAGGCGGTGCGGCGCGCCAGCTCGTCGTCTTCCTGCATGGCTACGGCGCCGACGGGAACGACCTGATCGGCCTCGGGCGCGAATGGGCGAAGCTCCTGCCCCATGCCGCCTTCGTCTCGCCCCATGCGCCCGAGCCTTGCGGTGCCGCGCCCATGGGCCGGCAATGGTTCAACCTCACCTTCCGCGACGCCGGCGAGCTCCTCCGCGGCGTCACGCAGGCCGCGCCCGCGCTCGATGCCTTTCTCGATGCCGAGCTCAAACGGCATGACCTCGGAGCGCGCGCGCTTGCGCTCGTCGGTTTCAGCCAGGGCACGATGCTGGCGCTCGGCGTCGGTCTCAAGCGACGGCCCGCGCCGGCCGCGATCGTGGGCTATTCCGGCGCGCTGGCAAATGTCGAGGCACTGCCAAACGACCAAGCCGCGGCGCCCGCGATCCTGCTCGTTCATGGCGATGTTGACGCGGTCATTCCCGTGGACGCGATGTTCATCGCCCGCGAGCAGCTCGCGCGGGCGGGGCTGGCCGTGGAGTGGCACGTTGCGGAAGGGATCGGTCACGGGATCGACCCGCACGGGCTTAATCTCGGCGGCACCTTTCTCCGCCAGGCTTTTGCCGCCGCTCAAGCCATTCCTTAGCCGCGCCCGCGATGCGGGAAGCGTCCGCTTCCGAAGTAACGATCCGACATCGCACCACACGGAGGGAATATTCAGGACTGAAGGCCGAACAGGCAGCGCCGCGCTTATCAGTGTTGGGCCCAGCTAGGCCCAGGGATTGTAGGTCCCGAAGGTCCAGACGTGACCTTCGGGATCGCGTGCCGTGTAGTCGCGCCCGCCATAGTCTTGCGTCGTGATGTCGAGCAGGATCACCGCGCCCGCTTCCTTCGCCCGCGCGTAGTGCGCGTCGGCATCCTCGACCACCACATAGATGCCTTGCGTGTTGACATAGTCGGGGGGCACAGGCGCTTTGACCAGACTGCCATATTTCGTCTCGACATTGCCGATCATGATCATGCCGTTGCCGAGGGTGAGTTCGGCATGCGCGATGGTGCCGCCATCGCCTGGCACCACCATTTTCCGCTCGAATCCAAATGCCAGGCACAACCAGTCGATGGCGGCCGCGGCGTCCCGATAGCGCAGCGCGGGGATGATGCGGCCATCGCCGCTTTTGCTGCGTTCAGTCATTTTCTTCTCCACCGTAAGGGTCCGCACGCAACAGCCTATGGCCCCCCTTCACATTCCTGACATGCCCCGATAGTATCCGGCCCGGCAAGGAGGATGGTCCCCGCGTGCGACGGGAATAGGGTAAGGAATCTCGCGCCTTGAACGTCGCCACCGCATCGGCCGCCCCCGGCACGTTTCCCGCGCTGGTGCTGAACGCCGATTTCCGGCCGCTGTCCTACTACCCGCTCTCGCTGTGGGGCTGGCAGGACGCGGTGAAGGCGGTATTCCTCGACCGCGTCAACATCGTCTCGGAATACGAGCGTGCCGTGCGCTCCCCTTCCATCGAGATGAAGCTACCGAGCGTCGTCTCGCTCAAGACTTACGTGCGGCCCGCGCTCTATCCGGCCTTCACGCGGTTCAACGTGTTCCTGCGCGACAAATTCACCTGCCAATATTGCGGCGACGACCAGGACCTGACCTTCGACCATCTAACGCCGCGCTCGCGCGGGGGCATGACGCGCTGGGAGAACGTCACCACGGCGTGCGCGCCTTGCAATCTCTCCAAAGGCGGCAAGCTGCCCAACGAAGCGAAGATGTATCCGTCGCAGAAGCCCTACCGTCCCACGGTGTTCGAGCTTCACCGCAACGGGCGCCTGTTCCCGCCGAACTATCTGCATGAGAGCTGGCTCGATTATCTCTACTGGGATACCGAGCTCGAGCCGTAAGCCGTATCCCCGTCAGAACTTGTGGTCAGCCGCGTCAGCCGTTCGGCGCGCGCCCTTTGCTGCGCCGTAGGCGGCAATGCCGGCGAGCGCGGCGGAGATCGCCGCGTTCCAACCCGCGAAGGACAGTCCCAGAAAGCGCCACGAGGCTTCGTCGCAGCGAATGACGGGAGTCTCGACGACGCCGCCCTCGCGCCATTCGAGGTCGAAGCCTCCGGCGCATGCGCCGGGACCTTCCCACCATTTCCATTCGATGCCGGCGTGATAGATGCCGAAGACGGCATTGGCGATGAAGGCAAGCGCAATGAGAGCGAGCAGGATCCGCGCGATGCCGGTTGCCTCGCCACGCGCGAGGAGCAGCGCGAGCGCGCTCGCCGGCACGGCGAAATAATAGGCGTAGCGCTGCTCGAGGCAGAGCGGGCAAGCGGCGTAACCGCCGAGATGCTCGAAGGCGAGCGCCGCGACAATCGTCACGCTCGCGATCGCGAGCACGAGCACACTCGCGGTCACGGCCAATCTTGGCGTCCTCGCCAAGCTCGGGCTTGCCGTTGCGTCCATCCTAGAAAGCATATTTAGCGATCAGGAAGCCGCCGACAATGGCTGCGAGAAAGCCGGTGGTGACGAGCGTCAGCCGCTTCTCGATGAAGCCGCGGATCGGCTCGCCATAGATGCGGAGCAGCTCCGCCTCGAGAAAGAACCGCGCCCCGCGGGTGATGAGGGACAGGACCACAAACATAAAAAAGTCGTAGCCGGCAAAGCCGGACGCGATGGTCACGATCTTGTAGGGGATCGGCGTCATGCCCTTGATCAGGATGATCCACGCGCCCCATTCGGCGTAAGCCGCACGGAAGGCCTCGACGCTGTCGCCATAGCCGTAGAGCGAGATCAGCCATTTGCCGAGCGTGTCGTAGAGGAAGGCGCCGATGGCATAGCCGAGGACGCCGCCCGCGACCGAGGCGATGGTGCAGACGAGCGCATAAAGCCTCGCCTTTTCCGGCCTGGCGAGCGCCATGGGCACCAAAATCACGTCGGGCGGGATCGGAAAGAACGAGCTTTCGGCGAAGGAGACCACGGCAAGCGTGGGCAACGCGTGGCGGCTCTCGGAGAGCGCGATGACCCTGTCGTACATATTGCGCAGCATCGCCGCTTGATTAGCCGGGCGGCACGGTCTTGTCCATCTTGTCCGGGGTCCCGCCGCGTGCCCCGGTTGACCGCGCCGCGCGCTTACCCCATGTTCCGCCCCTAGCCCCAGTGGCGGAATTGGTAGACGCGGCAGACTCAAAATCTGTTGCCCGCAAGGGCGTGCTGGTTCGAGTCCGGCCTGGGGCACCACCTTCAATGTTCGCCGTTGTTCGCCTCTATCCTTCCACGGTCGGATTCAGCTTACATAGCCACGTATTTTTTGCAGTTAAGTGTTCGCAGCGATGTGCGGTGACGTATTGGCATCCGAGCAATTTGTTGGTACCTGAGTTGGTATTCCTCGATTCTGATTCATAGGATACCAACATGCTCACCGACACTCGTGTGCGCAACGCCAAGTCTACTCAGCGAGCGATCAAGCTCTCGGATGCTGGCGGCCTTTATCTGCTGATCCAGCCACACGGCAGCAAGCTTTGGCGCATGGCCTACAGGTTCGTGGGCAAGCAAAAGACCTTAGCCTTTGGTGTCTATCCGACAGTAGGTTTGCAGGACGCGCGCGAGAAGCGTGATGCGGCCAAACGATTGCTGGGCAAAGGCATTGATCCTTCGGCCCAGCGCCGACTTGAAAGGCAAGCCGCCCGGACGCTCGGCAGCACATTCAAGGACGTTGCCGACGAGCTAATGTTGAAGCTTGAAAGGGAAGGCCGCGCGGATGCGACCCTCACAAAAAAGCGTTGGTTGCTCCAATCTGCTTATCCGTCGCTTGGTCACCGCCCAATTGCCGAGATCACAGCGCCGGAACTGCTGTCGGTTCTGCGTAAAGTTGAGGAGCGGGGCTGCTATGAAACCGCCCGGCGGCTGCGCAGCACCTTGGGGACCGTTCGCTACAGGCCGGGCCGAGCGCGACCCGGCAGCCGACTTGCGCGGTGCGCTGACCTCGCCCAAAGTCACTCACCGGCCGGCTATCGTTGACCCGGCGGATATTGGAGCATTGCTCAGGGCTATCGACGGCTACGCCGGTCACCCGGTAACTAAGTCGGCTTTGCGATTGGCCCCTCTGGTGTTTGTGCGCCCTG
>DASUQP010000253.1:0-15203 GCA_036280475.1 Methyloceanibacter sp.
GAGCGCGAGCCTTATGCCACGGTGAAAGCCTTTTGGCGCTCTTGCGGCGCGCCGGACTTTGCGCCGGTGGAAGCGCTCGATGTTCCCCGCCTCCATGAAGGGCTCGATTGGTTGATGCAATGGGACGTGCGAGACGCTAAAGACGGGCTCGCGCGCCCCATGCTAGCGCTTGCCGCTCGCGACGATGCCGTTGTCCCGGCGGCCATGAGCGAGGCGATATGGCGGAAACCGGGGCTCGTCTGGTCGCCGGACGGCGGCCATGTCCTTCCCTTGAGGCACCCGCAATGGTGCGCGCGTCATGTCCTTGAATTCGCCCGTTCTCTCCCGGCGTAGCGCGGAGGTCGCCGCAAGCTTCGGCGCGCGCGCGGAGAGCTATGAACTTCATGCCGGGCTCCAGCGCGCCATCGCTGGGAGGCTCGCGCGGTTTCTGCCCGCGTTCGAACGGCCCCGCGTGCTCGAGCTTGGCTGCGGCACCGGCCTGTTCAGCCGCCATCTCGTGCGCCGCTACCCGCAAGGGTACTTTGTTTTGACAGACGTCGCCCCGGCCATGATCGCTGAATGTCGGCGGAACCTTACGCCCTCGGGCGCAGCCCATATCAGCTACGAGGTGATGGACGCGGGCGAGGCAGGCGGCCATGCCGGGCTCGACCTGATCGTGTCGAGCATGACGCTTCACTGGCTGGCCGATCCGGTCTTGAGCCTCGAACGCCTGCGCCGGTTCCTTGGCCCTGGCGGATTCCTGCTCTATGCAACCCTCGGGCCGGAAAGCTTCGCCGAGTGGCGCGCCGCGCTTTCAAGCGAAGGACTTCCGAGCGGGCTTGCCGACATTCCATCGCTTCCCGGCGTGGTCGAAGAGGAGCGGCTTACGCCCGATACCGACACGCTCTCGTTCCTCCGCCGCATGAAGGGGGTCGGCGGATTGACGCCGCGCGAAGGCTATGCGCCGCTTTCGCCCGGGGCGCTCCGCCGCGCCATCCGTGCGACCGACATGCGCTTCGGCGGCCGCGTCACCTGGCACATCGTCTATGGCGCGCTTAAGGCCGCCGAGGCGAGCGCATCGAGGCCCGCGGCCACTCCCTCATAGGTGCGCCCCAGCTCCTCATCGGTGATGCAGTAAGGGGGCATGAGATAGACCGTCGATCCGAGCGGTCTGATGTTGAGACCGCGGGCGAGATACCAGTCGCAGAGACGCCGGCTCGCGGCCGACTGATAGGCGCCCGCCTCCTTCACGTCGAACGCAAGGATCGAGCCGATCAGGCGAGGCCGCGTCACGTCGGAGCGCGCGGCAAGCTCCGCCATGAAGGCGCGATGCGATCGGCTGATACGCGCGATCCGCTCAAGCGTTTTCTCTTCGCCGAACAGCGCAAGTGAAGCGAGCCCGACCCCGCACGCGAGCGGATTTGCGGTAAACGAATGTCCATGGGGGAGCGCCCGCTCGAAGCTCTCGCCGAGAAAGGCCTCGAACAGGGCCTCCCGCACCACGGTTGCGCCGAGGGGCATATAGCCGGCGGTGAGCCCTTTCGACAGGCAGACGAGGTCGGGAACGACCTCGGCCTGCTCCATGGCGAACAGCGTGCCCGTCCGCCCAAACCCTGTTGCGACCTCGTCGAAGATAATCAGCACGCCCGCCTCTCGTGCCGACTCGACGAGACGCTTGAGGAAACTCGGGCGGCAGAGCCGCATGCCGCCCGCGCCTTGCAGCAGAGGCTCGACGATCAGCGCGGCGACCCCGGTCCTCCGGTCGGTCAACGTCGCCGCCAAGGCCGACAGTGCGCCGGCCTCGCGTTCGTCCACGGCATCGTCGCCCTCGAACGTCGCGGGATAAGGCAGCACCGTGACCTCGCACATCAGATCGCGAAACGGCGTGAAGAACTGCGAGCCGCGTCCAACCGACATGGCGCCGAGCGTGTCGCCATGATAGCCGCCGTCGAAGGCGATCAAGCCGCGCCGCCGCGTCTCTCCGCGATTGATCCAATATTGATAGGCGATCTTGAGCGCGACCTCGACCGAGGTCGAGCCGTCGTCGGAAAAGAAGACCCTGTTCAGATCCCCGGGAAGGATCCCCGCCAATGCGGTGGCAAGATCGGCCGCGGGCGCGTGGGTGAACCCCGCGAACATCACATGCTCGAACCGGCTCGCTTGCTCGGCGAGCGCCGCGTTCAGTTTCGGGTGCGAATGTCCATGGGTGCAGGTCCACCACGACGACACGATGTCGAGGATCTCCCTGCCGCCCGCGTCGAACAGCGACGCCCCCTTGGCCCGCGCGATGACGATCGGCGCGTTGTCGGTCCCATGCTGGGTATAGGGATGCCAGATATGGCGCTGGTCGCGCGCGAGCACTTCCGCGGCGGTCGAGGCTCCTTGCCGTGGGATCTGCCGATCGTCGTTCATGCGGCGGACCTTGCGAGCTTGGCGAGGTCGATCTCCGGCTCGATGGCCATGAGCGCATCCGGCGTCACCTGCTCGAGCCAGGGAATCTCGGCGATCACCTCCACCCGCCCGTAGCGCTCGATGGCCGCGCGATTATGCGGGGTCTCGGGCCCGTTGATCACCACGCCGGCAAGAGCAAGCCCGCGCCGCCTGATGGCTTCGAGCGAGAGCAGCGTGTGGTTGATGGTGCCGAGCGTCGAGCGCGCGACGAGGATGAGCGGCAGGTCGAGCTCGCGCGCAAGGTCGATCACGAAGGATTGGTCGTTGAGCGGCACCATGAGACCGCCCGCGCCTTCCGCGACAAGCGGGCGGTTGCAAGGAGGCGGCACGAGCTTCGCCATATCGATGCCGATGCCCTCGCGCAGCGCCGCCTCATGCGGGGCTATGGGCTCTGCCAGCACATAGGCCTCGGGCAGGATGCGGTCCGGGTTTGCGCCGGAGAGGCGGCGCACGGTGGCCGAGTCGGTCTCGGGATGGGTTCCGGCCTGGACCGGCTTCCAGTAGCAGGCGCCGAGCCGTGCCACGAGCCAAGCCGCGACGACCGTCTTGCCGACATCGGTGTCGGTTCCGGTGACGAAAAAACCCTGCACCACTCACCCAGCCTCAAGGCGCTCCTCTTGAGGCGAGACTGTATAGAGGCCAATCGGCCGAAGCAAAGGGGAGTGGACGCCACCGCGCCTTTCGGGCGACATAGCGGCCCCATGCGCCGCCTGCTCGCCGTTGTCTCACTTGCCCTGTTCGCGGCTTTCGCCCCTCAAGGGCTCGCGGCCAAGACGCTGCGCATGGCCTACGACGCCGACCCCACCTCGCTCGATCCGCACGAGCAGCTGTCGGGCGCGACCCTCCAGATGTCGCATCTCCTGTTCGATCCGTTGATCCGTTTCCGCCAGGACCTTTCGATCGAGCCGCGGCTCGCCAAGAGCTTCGAAAAGATCGACGAGCGCACCACGCGTTTTCATTTGCGTGAAGGCGTGAAGTTTCAGTCCGGGCGCACGCTCTCGGCCGAGGACGTGGTGTGGACCTTCAACCGGCTGAAACAGAGCGCCGACTTCAAGGCGCTGTTCGAGCCCTTCAGCGAGGCGCGTGCCGTCGACGATCTCACCGTCGATCTCGTGACCAAAGGCCCGTATCCGCTGGTTCTCAATCTCGCCACCTATATTTTCCCCATGGATCGGGTGTTCTATTCGGGGCCCGATGAACGCGGGCGGCCCAAGGATGCGATCGTCAAGCACGGCGCCTCCTTTGCCTCCACGCATGCGAGCGGCACCGGGCCCTTCATCGTCACCGAACGCGAGCAGGGGGTGCGCCTCGAACTCGAGCGCTTCGCCGACTATTGGGACGAGGGCTCGCCCGGCAATGTCGATGAGATCGTCTTCACGCCGATCAAGGAGCCGGCGACGCGGGTGGCGGCGCTGCTCGCGGGCGATGTCGACTTCATCGCGCCGGTGCCGCCGACCGATCTTGCCCGCCTCAAGCAGGCGTCATGCTGCACCCTCATCACCATGCCGAGCACGCGCGTTCTGACCTTCGAGCTCAATCAGGAGCGCGTGCTGGCGTTCAAGGACAGCCGCGTGCGTCTCGCCATGGTCCTTGCGGTGAACGGCCAAGGCATCGCCGAGAAGATCATGCGCGGCCTCGGCACGGCGGCGGGCCAGTTGAGCCCGCCCGGTTACGCCGGCCACGATCCGGAACTGACGCCCCGCTACGACCTCGCCAAGGCGAAGGCTCTGATGAAAGAGGCGGGATACGAGGACGGATTCTCCGTGACGATGATGGCGCCCAACAATCGCTATATCGAGGACGCGCGGGTCGCCGAGGCCGTCGCCGCCATGCTCGCCAAGATCAACATCAGGGTCGACTTGCAGACCATGCCCAAGGCGCAGTACTGGCAACGTTTCGACGAGCGCGCCGCCGGCATCATGATGATCGGCTGGCAGTCGGATACGCAGGACTCGGCGAATTTCTACGAGTTCCTGGTGATGACGCCCGACAAGGACAAGGGTTACGGCCAGTACAACGCAGGCAGCTATTCCAATCCGGAAATCGACCGGCTGACGCTGGAGACCCAAGCCATGACCGACAGCGACGCGCGCGCCGCGGTGCTGCGAAAGATCGAGCGCCTCATCTATGACGACGCGGCGCTCATGCCCCTGCACTGGCAGCATCTCTCCTGGGCCGCGCGCAACGGCGTGAAGATCGATGCGGTCGTCAATGTCATCGACATGCCATATCTGGGTGATCTCGTCATCGAGTAGCCGAATGAAGCGGTGTTGCCGGCAGGAGGAACCACGATGTTCAAGAAAATCATCATCGGTCTTGCGGCGCTGATTCTGATCTTCGTCGCCATCGTCGCCATGCAGCCCTCGTCGTACCGCATCGAGCGCACGGCGAAGATCGCGGCGCCGCAGGCCGATCTCTTCGGGCAAGTAAACGACTTCCACAAATGGGAGACGTGGTCGCCCTGGGCAAAGCTCGATCCCGCCGCCAAAATCACCTTCGAGGGTCCTGACTCAGGCCAAGGCGCGGTGATGAACTGGGCCGGCAACGACAAGGTCGGCGAAGGAAAATTGACCATCGTTGAGAGCCGCCCGAACGAGCTCGTCAAGGTCAAGGTCGATTTCGTTGAGCCGTTCGAGGGCACCAACACGTCGGAGTTCCAATTCAAGCCCGAGGGCGACCAGACCGCCGTCACCTGGATCATGTCGGGCGAGCACAATTTCATCGGCAAGGCGTTCTGCCTGGTGATGAACGGCGAGAAGATGATGGGCGACGATATCGAAAAGGGCCTGGCCCAGATGAAATCGGCGGCCAAGACGGCGAGCAATTAACCAAGCTTGGTCATTGGACTAACCGGACAGAGCCACGCGCTCCGAGCGCGGCATGGCGGTGCGCCCGCCATGCTGCTACGATAGGCGAACTTATCCGCTCGCCTCGCGGGGGGCTGGGATGAGCTCACTGATTGCCGGCGCAGCGACAGTACCGAAGCCGCCCATGCGGACTCGTGCCGTCACGCTCATGGCAGGCGTCGGCATTCTCACCGGCCTGATCTCGAGCCTGCCGTCGCCGCTGCCCGACCTCCGCCTCGTGGAGCCGGAGTTCCTCATCAACGCGAAGAACGTTCCCCTCCATGCGGGCATCGCCTTTGGCGCGGGCATCGCTATCATGCTATGGCTTTGGGTCACCCGGGATCTTGGCAAATGCCTGCTCGCGGTCGCGCTCACGATCGTGGGCTGGCTTGTCGCGGCCAACACCGCGAATGACGTGATCTCGGTGACGGTGAGCTCAGACTTGTTCGGTACGGCCGAAGGCGCCAAGGCGAACCGTGAGGTGGTTGGGTGCGTGCTGGCCGGTCTCATTGCGGGCGCGATCGGAGCGGGCCTCACCGCCTTTGGCGCGGGCATCGCCGCGGACCCGATCAGGCGCGCCAAAGCCTGGATTCCCATCGTCGCGACTGGCGCGCTGTTTGGCCTTCTCCTCTATCCGGCCGCCCATTGGAACGCGATCGCGCTTCTGTTCGTGCCCTGGCAGGCCGCGGTCGCCGGCTTGATCGCCCATGCTCTGACCCGCCCCGCGGCATGAGCCTCCTCGCGTGACGATGTCCTTAATCGCCGCTGGCTTGAGCTTCGCCGCGCGCCGTTTCGCCCAGGCGGCGCTCGTCATCTTCGCGATTCTGGTCATCGCATTCGCCGTGCGCGCGGCTCTCGGCGATCCCTTGCGCGAGATCATGGGCGAAGCGGTGCCAGACGCCGAGCGCGCGGCTCTCCGGCAAAAGCTCGGGCTTGATGCCCCGTGGCCGGTGCAGCTTGCGCGCTATCTCGGCGGCGCGGTTCAGGGCGATCTCGGCACCTCCACCATCTATAAGCGGCCGACGCTTGCAATCATCCTCGCCAAGTTTCCGGCGAGCTTCGAGCTCGTCCTCGGCGCGAGCGTGATCGTCTTTCTCTTGTCCCTTCCGGCCGGCATCTACTGCGCCGTGCGCCCGCGCTCGCTCGGCGCGCGTCTCACTCTCAATCTCAGCGTTCTCGGCATCTCCATCCCCGTTTTTCTCACCGGGATTTTTCTCATCACCGTCTTCTCGGTCTGGCTCGGCTGGCTGCCGGCTTTTGGCCGCGGCGACACGGTCCGCCTCGGACCCTGGGAAACCGGCCTCGTCACCCGCGACGGGCTTGCCCACCTCATTCTTCCTTCGCTTGCGCTCTCATCGATCATGCTGCCGCTCTTCATCCGGCTCGTGCGCGGCGCCATGCTCGAGGAGCTCGGCCACGACTATGTGCGCACCGCGCGGGCCAAGGGGGCATCGCCGCTCCGCGTGTGGCTCGCGCACGCGCTGCGCAACGCGCTTCTGCCGCTCACGGCGATAGGCGGTCTCCAGGTCGGGACTCTCATCGCCTACACGCTTCTGACCGAAACGGTGTTCCAGTGGCCCGGCATGGGCTTTCTCTTTCTCGAGGCCGTCACCCGCGCCGACATCCCGCTGATCACGACCTACCTTGTCTTCGTCGGCCTGATCTTCGTCGTCACCAACACGCTCGTCGACATCGTGAGCCTCATGCTCGATCCCCGCGTCAGCCTGGAAGGGACGCGATGAGCACGGAGGCGGTGCCGAACCGCCGATCCGCGTTGCGCGTTCTCGCGGCGGAGCATCCTGGCGGCGTGATCGCCGCAATCGTGCTCGGCGCGATCGCCCTCGCCGCCGCCGCAGCCCCCCTGATCGCCCCGCAAGACCCGTTCGATCTCGCAAGTTTCGACGTGCTCGACGCGAGCCTGCCCCCGTCCTTCCTCGAGGCAAGCGATCCGCGCTTTCTGCTTGGCACCGACGCGCAGGGGCGTGACCTCTTGAGCGCCATCCTTTTTGGCACGCGCATCTCGCTCTCCGTCGGCCTGCTCGCCGTGGTCATCGCGGCGGCGGTCGGCGTGCCGCTGGGCCTCCTTGCCGGTTATGCCGGGGGGAGGGTCGACACGGTTGTGACGCGCGCGGCCGATATCCAGCTCTCGCTTTCCACCCTGATGATGGCCATCATCGCGCTTGCTCTGTTTCGCGCGGGCTTCGGCGGAGAGAGCCTCGGCCGCTTCGCCGTGCCGCTCCTTGCCGTCGTGATCGGCCTTGCCGAGTGGCCCTATCTCGCCCGCACCGCGCGCGCCGCAACCCAGGTCGAGGCGGCAAAGGATTATGTCAGGGCGGCGCGTGCGCTCGGCGCCAGCACGCCGCGCCTTCTCCGTCACCACATTCTCCCCAATATCGCCTCGCCTTTGATCGTCGTGGCGACAACGCAAATCGCCGGCGCCATCATGGCTGAAGCGGCGCTCTCCTTTCTCGGCCTCGGCATGCCGGTGACCAAGCCGTCGCTCGGCACGCTGATCCGCTCGGGCTACGATCTGATGTTCGCGGGCGCGTGGTGGGTGACGGTCATTCCGGGACTCGTGCTCATCGGCCTCCTCGTTTCGGTCAATGTGCTCGGCGATGCCTTGCGTGATGCGCTGAATCCGAGGCGCCGGTCGGCCTGAAATCGTTTTGTGCACCGCCGTATGCCCGCATCCCTTGAAAACTAGGTGAGCCTCGAACCATAAGATATAGTGCCTTGTCCTCTCGCCTTGTCACCGGCGCAGTCCTGGCCGGGATCGTCGTTTAAGGAGCGTCTATGACCACGTCGGGTGCGGCCAATCCGGAGCTTGTCTTTTCCCTCCGCCGCGTGACGGAGGCCGCCGCCTGCGCCGCTTTCAGCTGGATCGGGCGCGGCGACAGTCTCGATGCCGGCCGGGCCGCGCTCGATGCCATGCGGGCCGCGCTCGCCGAGGTCGATATCGACGCGGTCGTCGCCATCGGCGAAGCCACGCGCGGCGAGGCGCCTCAGCCGCAGCGCGGCGAGCGGTTGGGGCATCCGGGCTCCGCCTTCAAGGCCGATGTCGCCGTCGATCCGGTCGAAGGCACGAGCTATCTCGTCCGCGGCCAGACCAACGCGCTGGCCGTGCTCGCCGTTGCCGCGCGCGGCGCCATGATGAATCCGGGGCCCGCCTTCTACATGGAGAAATTCGTGGCGAGCGCTCCGGCGCTCGGCAAGATCGATCCGATCTGGCCCGTGGAAAAGAAGCTGACCACGCTTGCCGACGTTCTTAACAAGGACGTCTCCGATCTCACCGTCTTCGTGCTGGAGAAGCCCCGCCATCGCGAACTCGTCGATCGCATCTTGGCGGCGGGCGCCCGCGTCGCGCTCTATCCCGCCGGCGACGTCGCCGGCGCGCTGATGGCCGCCATCCCCGGCTCCGGCATCGATGCCCTGATGGGAACGGGTGGCACCCCCGAAGGCGTTATGTCGGCATGCGCCATCAGGGCGATCGGCGGCGAATTCCTGGCGCGCCTGGATCCCCAGCTGCAGACCGAGACAAAAGCGGTGAAGGACGCCGGAATCGACACTGCGAAATGGTACCAACGCGACGAGATCATCACCTCGGACGACGTGTTCTTCTGCGCCACCGGGATCACCACCGGTCTCATGCTCGAGGGCGTGGAGCGGTCCAAGTCACACTACAAGGTGCAGACCATGATGATCACGGGCGCAAGCGGCGAGCGGCAGATCTTGACGAGCTACATGCCGATCGAACGCATGGCGAGCATTGCCGCGCGCGACGTCGCTTGACGCCCGGGGAGACGTGCCTGGAGTGCTAAATGTCGAAGCGAGTCGAGCATCCGATCATACTCGGCATCGTCGGTGATTCGGCGTCGGGCAAGTCGACGCTGTCAGTGGGCGTCGCCCAGATTCTGGGCGAGGAACACTGCACAGTGATCTGCACCGACGACTACCATCGCTACGATCGCAGCGCCCGTGCCGCGCTCGGCCTGTCGGCGCTCGACCCCCGCGCCAACTACATCGACGTGCTGGAGCAGCATTTGCGGCTCTTGCGCCGCGGCGAGGCGATCCTGAAGCCGGTCTATGACCACCGGCACGGCACGTTTGCGCCGCCCGAATACGTCAAGCCCAAGGCGTTCGTCATCGCCGAAGGCCTGCTCGGCTATGCCACGCGCGGCATGCGCGAGTGCTATGACGTGAAGATCTATCTCGACCCCGAGGAGGAGCTTCGCGTGAAGTGGAAGATGCACCGCGACACCACCAAGCGCGGCTACACCGAGGAGCAGGTTCTGGCGCAACTCGCGCGTCGCGAGATCGACAGTCCCAACTTCATCCAACCGCAACGCACCTTTGCCGACATCGTCATCAGGTTTCAGCAGCCAAGCGCGGATGCCAACGACTCCGACACGCATCTCGACGTCCGCCATATCTTGCGCCCCACGCTGCCCCATCCCGATTTCACCCCTCTGTTCGACGGGTCGAGCAACGCCGGGCTGAACCTGGAGCTTGCCCGCGACCGCGACGGCAAGCCGGTCGACGTGCTGGAGATCAACGGGAACATCTCCGACAAGAGGGCCGAGCGGATCGAGGATCTGCTGTGGAACCTGATCCCGGAGGCGGGGCATCTGCGCGATGAGGTCGGCCGCATCGATATCGCCAATGGAGCCAAGAGCCACCCCTTGGCGCTGACCCAACTCCTCGTCGGGTATCATGCGGTCAAGGCGGCGATGGGCGTCCGCGCTGATTAGCAACCTCCCCCTCGTGGGAAGGTCGGCGCGCTTTGGCGCGCCGGGTTGGGGGATCGTATAATCGGCGGCATGGCCAATGAGTTTGCGCGCAAGATGCGCAAAAGCATGACCCGCCAGGAATTCAAGCTCTGGCGACATCTGCGCGAACTCCGACAGCTCGGATTTCACTTTCGGCGGCAGACTCCGACCAAGAACTTCATCGTCGATTTTGCCTGCTATTACCCAAGAGTGATCGTCGAGCTCGACGGCAGCCAGCACCGCAGGAACGCCAATCGCTAAGAGACAAATCGCGCGACCTGAAACTGGAGGCTGACGGTTTCACAATCATCCGCATTTGGAACAATGAGGTCGATACAAACCTGGAAGGTGTCTTCGATCGAATACTTCACGCGCTCGGGACTGGTCGTCCCCCCACCCCGGCGGCGCACGGGCGACGCCGGACCTCCCCACGAGGGGGAGGTTAGAGAAAGTCCTCTGCATCAGAAGTTCTCGCCCACCGACTGCTGCGGCGGCCCTTGGTACTGGCTGCACCCCCCTCCATGTGGATGGCGTCAATTGAGCGCTGGCGCGCCCCATATGGTGTGCTAGGAGACGGCAGCGGAGTCCTCGCGTTTTTTACCGAACCCGTTGCCGCGGGCGAGCGCAAAGCGACACACAGCAAGCCTTTGATCTATGGACACAATTGAGCCTACAACGGACCTGATTCAGGGTCAGGCCTTACCGGAGGCGTCTCATCGGGCCATGGCCAACGCCATCAGGGCGCTCGCCATGGACGCGGTGCAAAAGGCCGATTCCGGCCATCCCGGCATGCCGATGGGCATGGCCGATGTCGCCGTCGTGCTGTTCACGCGCTTCCTCAAGTTCGACGCCGCGCACCCCGATTGGCCTGACCGCGACCGCTTCGTGCTCTCGGCCGGCCACGGCTCGATGCTGCTCTACGCGCTGCTTTATCTCACCGGTTATCCGAAGATGGAGCTGGAGGAGCTCAAGAACTTCCGCCAGCTGCACTCCCGCACCGCGGGCCACCCCGAATATGGCCATGCGCCCGGCATCGAAACCACCACCGGCCCCCTGGCCCAGGGGCTCGGCAATGCCGTCGGCATGGCGCTCGCCGAGCGGCTCCTCAATCGCCGCTACGGCGACGGGATCGTCAACCATTACACCTATTGCCTTGCGGGCGACGGCTGCCTCATGGAGGGCTTGAGCGAGGAGGCGATATCTCTCGCCGGCCATCTCAAGCTCGGACGGCTCATCGTCCTCTTCGACGACAATCACGTCTCGATCGACGGTCCCACCAGCCTCGCCGTCTCCGACGATCAGATCGAGCGCTTCAAGGCCTCGCACTGGCACACCGCCCGCATCGACGGTCACGATCCCGAAGCGATCGCTCTTGCCATCGAGAACGCGAAGCAGGTCACCGATCGCCCCTCGCTCATCGCCTGCCGCACTGTGATCGGCTACGGCGCGCCCAACAAGGCGGGCACGGCCGCGACCCACGGCTCTCCCCTCGGCGAAGAGGAGGTCAAGGGCGCGCGCGAGAAGCTCGGCTGGCGTCACCAGCCTTTCGAGGTGCCGAAGCCGATCCTCGCGCGCTGGCGCGCTCTGGGCTCGCGCAACCGCGCCGCGTATGACGCCTGGAACGCCGCCGCAAAGCGGCTCGATGCGTCAGCCCGCCCCGGACTGACCGATCCCATCGACGACAAAGTCAAAGCGGCGATCGTGACCGCGATGGGCGCGATCAAGTCCGACTTTTCCCGCGAAGCCGCCAAGCTTGCGACGCGGCAATCCTCGCAGAAAGTGCTGGAGAAGCTTCTGCCCGTGATCCCCGGCCTGATCGGCGGCTCCGCCGATCTCACCGGATCGAACGGAACGCTCACCAAGCTTCACACCGTGGTCAAGCCGGGCGACTTCTCCGGCGACTACATCCACTACGGCGTGCGCGAGCACGGCATGGCCGCGGCGATGAACGGAATGGCGCTGCATGGCGGCATCGTTCCTTATGGCGGCACGTTCCTCGTCTTCACCGATTACTGCCGTCCGTCGATCCGCCTCTCGGCG
Organism: Methyloceanibacter sp.; assembly: GCA_036280475.1. Classification (GTDB taxonomy): domain Bacteria; phylum Pseudomonadota; class Alphaproteobacteria; order Rhizobiales; family Methyloligellaceae; genus Methyloceanibacter. The sequence goes on from DASUQP010000253.1 coordinate 12,083, forward strand.
CTGATGCAGCAGCGGGTGATCTATGTGATGACCCACGATTCGATCGGGCTCGGCGAAGACGGGCCCACGCACCAGCCGATCGAGCATTTGGCGGCGCTTCGCGCCATGCCGAATCTCAATGTGATGCGCCCCGCCGATCAGGTCGAATGCGCCGAGTGCTGGGAGCTTGCGCTTCTCGCAAAGACGACGCCGACCATCCTTGCGTTGACGCGCCAGAGTGTTCCGCTGCTGCGCACCGCGTCAACCGGCGACAATCTCTCGGCAAAGGGCGCCTACGTGCTGATCGAGCCCAGCGAGCGGCGCGACGTGACGCTGATCGGCACGGGCTCGGAACTCGCCTTGGCGGTCGAAGCGGCAAAGGCGCTCGAAGGGAACGGGATCCGCGCCGCCGTCGTGTCGATGCCGTGTTGGGAACTGTTCGAAAAGCAAAGCGCGAGTTATCGGGATTCCGTCCTGGGCTCTGCTCCCCGGGTTGCGGTAGAAGCCGCCGGCCCGTTCGGCTGGTCGAGATGGCTGGGGCCTGACGGCGCCTTCATCGGCATGCAGGGATTCGGTGCATCCGCGCCGCAGCAACACCTATATAAGCATTTCGGAATTACCGCCGAGGCGGTTGCCGCCGCGGCTCGTCAGCTGATTGAGAAGAGGTAGAGTAGGGGATGTCGAATAAGCGCGTTGCCATTAACGGATTTGGCCGGATCGGCAGGCTCACGTTCAGGGCCTATTTGGAGTCCGGCCGCAACGATCTCGATTTCGTCGCGATCAACGACCTCGGCTCGGCCGAGATGAACGCCCACCTGCTCCAGTACGACAGCGTGCATGGGCGCTTTCCGGGCAGGATCGATGTCGTCGACGGGCACCTCAAGACCAATGGGCAAGATGTGGCGGTTCTGTCGCAAGCCACGCCCGAAAAACTTCCCTGGCGCGACCTTGGCGTCGATATCGTGATGGAATGCACCGGCCGATTCACCGACCGGGAGGGCGCCGCCAAGCACCTCACGGCCGGCGCGAAGCGCGTGCTTGTCTCCGCGCCGTGCTCCGGCGCGGACCTGACCGTCGTCTTCGGCGTCAATCACGAGGCGCTGACCCAGGAGCACCACGTCGTCTCCAACGCCTCGTGCACCACCAACTGCCTCGCCCCGGTGGCGAAAGTCCTGAACCAGGCCATCGGCATCAAGCACGGTTACATGACCACGGTGCACGCCTATACCGGCGACCAGCGGCCGGTGGACACGCTGCACAAGGATCCCTACCGGGCGCGCGCGAGCGCCATCAACCTGATCCCGAGCTCGACGGGAGCCGCAAAGGCCGTCGGCCTCGTCCTGCCGGAGCTGAAAGGCAAGCTCGACGGCGCCTCGATCAGGGTTCCGGTGCCGAATGTGAGCCTGGTCGATCTGACCTTCCAGGCGGCGCGTCCCACGACTGCCGAGGAGATCAATCAGGCGGTGATCAAGGCGGCCAACGGTCCGCTCAAAGGCATTCTCGGCGTGAACGCGAAGCCTCTCGTTTCGACCGATTTCAACCACGACCCATTGAGCTCGATCTTCGACCTCACCGGCACGCACGTGGTCGACGACACCTTCTGCCGCGTCGTCGCCTGGTACGACAACGAATGGGGCTTCTCCAACCGCATGTCGGACACGGCCGTCGCCATGGGACGGCTGCTGTGAACGAGACGAAACCGGCCGCCCAGAAACCGGGGGCCGGCTCAAGTCTCGACCTCTCCCGCATCAGGACCATCGAGGGGATCGACGTGCGCGGGAAACGCGTGCTCATCCGCGTCGATTTCAACGTGCCGATCGAGAACGGCGTCGTCGCCGACGCGACGCGGCTCGAGCGCGTGCTTCCGACCATCGCGAGACTGGCGCAAGCCGGCGCCAAGGTCGTGGTGCTGTCGCATCTCGGCCGTCCCAAGGACGGTCCATCGGTCGATACCTCGTTGCGGCCCGTCGCGCTGAAGATGCGGGAACTGATGCCGGGAACAAAGGTGCACTTCATCGGCGACTGCGTCGGCGAAGAGCCAAGACGGGGCTTGGCCGCGCTCAAGCCGGGCGAGATCGCCGTGCTCGAGAATGTGCGCTTCTATCCCGGAGAGGAAAAGAACGACCCGCAATTCGCCAGACGCATCGCCGAGCATGGCGATCTTTATGTCAACGACGCCTTCTCCACCGCGCACAGGGCGCATGCCACCGTCGACGTCATCGCCGATCTTCTCCCCTCCCATGCCGGCCTGACGATGATGGCCGAAATTGCCGCCCTCGGCCGCGCGCTCGAAAACCCGGAACGTCCGGTCATGGGCATTGTCGGCGGCGCCAAGGTCTCGACCAAGATCGAAGTCCTGACCCATCTCGTGTCCCGCATGGACGTTCTTGTCGTCGGCGGGGGCATGGCCAACACCTTCCTTCTCGCGCAAGGGATGAAGGTCGGCGCCTCGTTGTGCGAACCCGATTTCGTGCCGACGGCGAAAGACGTCATGGCGCGTGCCGCGCGGAGCGGTTGTGAGATCGTGCTGCCTTCCGACGTGGTGATCGCCAATGCATTGAAGGAGGGCGTGGATTGGCGGGTTTGCCCCGTCGGCGAAGTGCCGGATGGCGCGCTCATTCTCGATTTTGGGCCTGAGAGCATCGCCGCGCTCGAGCAGCGCCTGAAAGGCGTCCGCACCGTGCTCTGGAACGGACCTCTCGGCGCCTTCGAGACGGCGCCCTTCGGCGAGGGGACGTTTGCGCTCGCCCGCGAGGTGGCACGTCTCACCGAGGCGGGCAAGCTCGTCAGCGTCGCCGGCGGCGGCGACACGGTGCGGGCGCTCAAGGAGGCAGGCGCCGCATCGGGCTTTACCTATGTCTCGACCGCGGGCGGCGCGTTCCTCGAGTGGCTCGGGGGCCACGAATTGCCGGCGGTCCGGGCGCTTGCGAGGAGCGGGGCCCGCTCCGCGATCTAGCCCAGCGGCCGGAGATTCCGGTTGATTTCTGTACTTGTCATTCCCGCGGATGCCGGAATCTAGTAACCATCGATCGTCGGATTGTGGCTTGTGCCGGCTTGCGGCATTGCCCCGTAGCGCCCGGCAGTGACATAGAGGACAGGGCTCGAGGCCATGAGCGTGATCAGGAGACAAGGGCAAGGACCC
>DASUQP010000254.1:0-2800 GCA_036280475.1 Methyloceanibacter sp.
GGCAGAACGAAATAGATCTGCCCCTCGCGGCGGGGCTGGACGGCAATGGCTACCTCGGCCGGCGGCGCTCGATCGATCAGCAGGTTGAACGCCAGCGTGGGCCAAAAGAGCGCGGGGGCGGCAGGATCGATGCGCTGCGCAAAAGCCCGCGCGCGCGGCCCCGTGGCGTTGACCACGCTGCCCGCCGCATAGCGGTGGACCCGGTCGGCAGCGCGGTCCCGCGCTTCGACGCCCGTGATCCTGCCATGCTCGATGAGGATGCGCTCGACCTCCACGTAATTGAGCGCCGTCGCGCCGCAGCTGCAGGCCCAGCCCAGAAGTTCCATGAGCACCCGCTCGGAGCTGAGCATGACCGCATCCCACCAGAGCGCACCACCGAGAAGGCCGTGGCGCCGGGCCTGTGGGAAGAGCCTAAGCGTTTCCCCACGGCTGAGAACCTCGCCGCGCGCGAGCCGGGCACGCGCCTCGAGGTCCCAGTTGCGGTCGAGCGAGAGCAGATCATTGCAGGCGAGCGCGATCCGAAAGAAGCTTGGACGCTTGAGACCGTAGCCATAGAGCGGCATCAGGCAGGGCAGCGGCCGGACCAGGTCCGGAAAGTGACGCAGGAACCAGCGTCGCTCGGCCACCGATTCGCGAAAGCGGCTCAGGTCCAAAGTCTGTAAGTAGCGGAGCCCTCCGTGAATGATGCGCAGACTGGACCAGCTGGTGCCGCTCCCGAAGTCATCACGCTCGAGCAACAGCGGACGATAATCGCGCCGCGCCGCTTCGAAAGCGAGCGCGACGCCATAGATCCCGCCGCCGACGATGACGAGATCGTACTGTTTCGATGCGGCTTCCACAGGCTGGCGAGGAATGCGCGCGCCGGCGCTGCCGCTGTCCTCTGTAAGGAGCTCTCCCTCCGTGGCGTCGAGTAAGGCCAAGCGCAGCGCTCCTTGGCGGCGGTCAAGGCGCGATCGTCGGCCACATCTCCCGATCAGCCAGCCTCCAATGGCCGACCCGAAAAGGGCCGCTGGCGATCTCCTCGCGATATCGATCCTAGTCTGGCCGACGTCGCGATGCTTGGCGAGTGCGACCTCGGCGCCGCCCCGAGGCAAGGGGGGCCGCGCGCGCTCGATGCCCGCCCCGGGGCGATCTCAGCTTCGAGCGCGCAGACCGGTTCAGCGGGCGGCTGACTTGCGCCTGCGCTTGGCGGGCTTCTTTGGCTTGCCGAGCCCGATGCTCAACGCCAGTTCGCGCCGTTGTTGCGCATAATCGGGAGCCACCATCGGATAGTCGGGCTTCAAGCCGAACTTCTGCCGGTACTCGTCGGGCGTCAGTTCATGCTCGACCGTGAGGTGCCGTTTCAACAGCTTCTGCTTCTTACCGCAGATCAGGCAGACGAGGTGGTCTGGTCGAACTGATCGGCGCACGGAGACGGCGGGCTCCGTTTTCTTCGGCGCTCCGGCTTCGGTCTCTCTTCCAAGCGCCGCCAGTTCGATCCCGACTGCGTTGATTATGTTTGGAACGTCGGTCGGGCGGATCTGGTGGTAGGAAACGTATGCTGCGACGATCTCGGTCGTCAGCTCGGCGATCTTCGATCGCTCCAACTGCTCGCTCATTTTCAACTCCCCTCGTCACCTAACCTTGCCGTGACATAAACTGTCCAGCTTTGTTTGGCAATTATTAGATACGTGACGATGGATTTCGAACCAACGCGTTCCCGGAAAGTGTCGTTTGGTGACGGTCAGATACGAGAGGAACACCGTCGTCAAAGCACCGGTTCTCGCGTTCCTTGTCGTACGGCTTTTCGGGGCGCGAGACCGTTTCCTACTCATCCAGCCGGCCCACTTCTACAGTCTTTAGGCAGGGAGATGCGCTACCTGAAATTCAATCCGACCGCGCGTTTTTCATGTGTTCGCACGCGCTTTGATGTCACCGCCCTCGCAGAACACAACAAGCCGGTGTGGCAGTCATAGTAGCCCTGGGCGCGGGTCCTACGCAAAGAAACGCGCGACCCTTAGTTCGTAGCACCATCTCACATCGCCAATCGTCGAAGCAACACCAGGAGGCGTCGGTGAACGGTGCCTTATCGGCTCAATGCTGGATCTCAGGTCCCAGGCATTTCGCGCTCAGGTACTGCTGCGTTCGGTACGCCGCGATCAATGATGAAAGAATCAGCCGCACGCTTGCTGGGCCACCTCATGCCGTCACTGAGGCGAGAGCGGGCGGAACGAGGGACTTATCCATGGGCCCGGAGCGCAAGCGCCCATGCGAGCGCGAACAGCGCCGCAGCGGCCGTGCCGCAGGCCCACTGGACGCGCCGTCCCTTGGGAGACTTACGCGCGCCTAGCGCAACGCCGATCCCGCCGCCGGCCGCAAGGCCGGCAATATGGCCAACGACGTCGGTCCGATCACCGCCGACGCCCAGATAGGCGAAGAGCATCAAGCCCGCCGCAAAGGGCAGCCATCGACGAAGCCGAAGGCGCCAGACGGCGGCCTGACGCTTCCAGGCGAGCGCCGCGAGAATACCCAGCGCTCCGAACACCGCCGTGGAGGCGCCCACGGCGGCGTGGGTCGCCGGCTGCAGCAGCGCGCCCATGGCATTGCCAAGGCCTCCGGCAAGCAGAATGGCCAGCCAGGCAAAGCCGCTGCCGAGCGCCTGGGCGAGAAGAAGACCGAGCACGCTGCCGAAGAAGAGATTGCTTGCAAGGTGACCGACATCGGCGTGCAGCCCGAGGGCGGTCAGGGTCCGCCACCATTCGCCGTCCGTGATCAGGCCCGCCTGCGCGGTCCCCGCTGCCCACCAGTCCCATGAGAAAGC
>DASUQP010000255.1:0-2659 GCA_036280475.1 Methyloceanibacter sp.
CCTCGGTGAACGGCGAATTGGCGAACAATGCGGTCGCCACCGGCTGGAGCGCGAGGCCTGCGCGCATCTTGGCGACCATGTCGGCCTCGTCGCCGAAATCCATGTTCACCTGCACCGTCGCGGTTCGGAACATCATGTCGAGCCCGCGGCGTCCGCGCTTCGGCATATAGCGCGCCATGATGCGGTAGCGCTCCTTCGGCATCATCGGCGTCTCTGCAAGCGTCCATTTCGGAGAGAAACCCAAGCCGAGAAAGCCGATGCCGAGTTGCCCGCCAGCCTCGCCGACCTCGAAGAGATGCTGGCGCAGCTCTTCGTATGTTTCGTGCAGATTTTCCAGCGGCGCGCCCGAGAGCTCGAGCTGGCCGCCAGGCTCGAGACTGACCGCGCCGCCTTTCGGGCAATCATGGCGGCGGAGCGCAATGATGTTGCCGTGCTCTTTGACCTGATCCCAGCCGAAGCGATCTCCGAGCGCCTCGAGCAGCGCGCGAATGCCGCGTTCGCCGTCATAGGGGACCGGGTCATGCCCCTTCCGGTAAAAGCCGAACTTCTCATGCTCGGTGCCGATGCGCCATTCATGCGCCGGCTTTGAGCCCTGCTCGAGATAAGCGACGAGCTCGTCCCGTGAAGAGATGACGGGCCCTTGAGGCCCACTCACCTTTGTCGACATGAAGGGGAGCTCCGTGCAGGGTTGGGGCGCGGGTGGGAACCGCGAAGCGCGGCCTTTATGGCGCTCTCCCTATGCGCCTGACAAGCGGTCCTTATTGCCAGTCGCCAAGTGCTGCGTTCACAAGGGCGAGAGCGGCGACGGCCGCCGTGTCGGCCCGCATGACCCGCGGCCCGAGCGAAATCGGAAGGACGAAGGGCTTCGTCAGCAGTGCCGCCCGCTCCTCGCGCTCGAACCCGCCCTCAGGCCCGATCAGGACGGCAAGAGGCCCGGGCTTTCGGGTCTTGAGTGCCTCGATGGGCGAAGCATGAGGGGCCGACTCGTCGGCGAAGATGAGAAGCCTCCCCTCGTCCCAGTGATCGAGGAGCTTGGTCAGCTTCTCGGGCTCCATGATCTCCGGCACGCGCAAGATACCGCATTGCTCGGCCGCCTCGATGGCGTTTGCAAGCAGCCGTCCGGTCTTGACCCGTTCGGTCACGGTGTGGCGCGTGATGACCGGGCGGAGCGCGCTTGCGCCAAGCTCTGTTGCCTTCTGCACCATATAGTCGAGGCGGGCGCGCTTCAGCGGCGCGAAAAGATAATGCAGGTCGGGGCCGTCTTCCTGCGGCCGGGTTTGGTGATCGAGGCGGGCTTGCGCTTCCTTCTTGCCAATGGCCCCAAGCTCGGCCCACCACTCCCCGTCCTTGCCGTTGAACAGAAGGAGGTTGTCGCCTTGCTTGAGTCTCAACACATTTCCGAGGTAATGCGCCTGGTCCTTCCTCAGCGTGACGGTAGCGCCCGCTCCTAGCTTGGATGTGACGAACAGGCGCTGGAGTTTCGGAGACATGGCGGTTTCGCGAGTGAAGGACGGCGGAGCATAGGCGTCAAGCACATGACAACGTCCCTGCCCCAAGATAAGGCGAGCGCGATTGCGGACGCGGGCGCGCGCAATTGGGTGGACCGCTTCGCGCCCAAGCCCCTCATTCCCTATCTCAGGCTCGCCCGCGCCGATCGCCCGGTCGGCTTTTTCCTGCTCGCCTTCCCCTGCTTCTGGTCGGTGTCGCTCGCGTCGCGCAGCCTGGACGAAGCCTATCCCGATCCGAGGCTCCTTGCCCTGTTCGCGCTGGGCGCGCTCGTCATGCGCGCCGCGGGCTGCACCTATAACGACATCGTCGATCGCGACATCGACGCGCAGGTGGCGCGCACGCGGGCGCGGCCGATCCCGAGCGGACAGGTCGGCGTCAGAAGCGCCACCTTCTTTATGGTTGCGCTCAGCCTGATCGGCTTTGTCGTGTTGTTGAGCTTCAACAGCTTCACCATCTGGCTCGGACTCGGCGTCTTGCCGATCGTGGCGCTCTATCCCTTCGTCAAGCGATTCAGCTCCTGGCCGCAAGCCGTGCTTGGGCTCGCCTTCAATTGGGGAGCCTTGTTGGGCTGGACTGCCGTTTTGGGCCGGCTCGATTGGCCGGCCGTCGTGCTCTATGTGGGAGCCGTGGCCTGGACCATCGGCTATGACACGATCTACGCCCATCAGGACCGTGACGAAGACGGCGTTCTTGGGCTGAAATCGACGGCGCTTCGTTTTGGCCGATCCACCCGCGCCTGGCTCGCGGCCCTCTACGCGCTCGCCTTTCTCGCCATAACCGCGGCGGGGCTCATGGCCAATGCCGGGACGGCGTTTCTCTTGGGCATGGTTGCGGCCGGGGCGCATCTTGCCTGGCAGGTCGCGACTCTCAACATCGACGATCCGGAGAATTGTCTTGAGCGCTTTCGCTCAAACCGCGACTTCGGCGCGCTCGTGCTCGGCGCCATCCTTGTCGATGCGGCGCTTGCGGCAATATTCTGAGTTGCGATGAGCCGGGCGAAAGCGCAAAAAAGCACCGGGCCCCGGGGCTTATCGCCCAGGGGCCCGGATGACGCCTTGCTGTTAGCTTCCCCGTTCGGCTGGCTGCCTTGAGGCGGCCTTGATTGGCGCGATCCTGCCATGGAAGTTTTCCGAAGCGCTTAACGGACGTT
>DASUQP010000256.1:0-10172 GCA_036280475.1 Methyloceanibacter sp.
ATCTCGGCGGCGGGCTCGGCATTCCCTATCGAAGCGATCAGCCGCCACCGCCCCTTCCCGCCGAATATGCCGATCTCGTCAAGGAGGAAGTGGGCGATCTCGGCGTGAGGCTCCTCCTGGAGCCCGGCCGCATGATCGCGGGCAATGCCGGCATCCTCGTCTCCCGCGTGCTCTATGTGAAGCGTGGCGCATCGAAGACTTTCACCATCGTCGATACGGCGATGAACGACCTCTTGCGGCCGACGCTCTACGATGCTCATCACGAGATCCTGCCGGTCGTGGAGCCGAAGCCCGGCGCGCCCCTCGTCGTGACCGATATCGCCGGGCCGGTCTGCGAGACGGGCGACTATCTCGCGCTTGCGCGGACCCTGCCGGAACTGCAGGCCGGCGATCTCATTTCCGTGATGACGGCCGGCGCCTATGGCGCGGTGCTCGCCTCGGAGTATAACAGCAGGCTTCTGGTCCCCGAGGTGCTGGTGGCAGGAAACCGCTACGGCGTGACGCGGCCGAGGCCAAGCTACGGCGATATGCTGGCCAAGGAGCAGCTGCCGGAGTGGTTGTGAGCCTCCGGAACAGGCGATGAGCCTCGCTTTCGCCCGCTTCGCTCACCAGATTAAACTTATCGCCCGTTTGGCCCCGAGCTCGATGAAGATCATGCGTTCCGCCTCTCGACCCAAGACGCCCTCCCCCGAACCGGTGGAGCACGGCGCACTCGCGCAGCGCTTCGACAGGCGCGTGCGATTGAGCTGGCTCGCCCTTCTCGGCGAGCGGGTCTGGGAGGCGTTGCTGTGGCCCTTCCTCGTCGTCCTCACCTTTCTCGTGGTGTCGCTGCTCGAGCTGTGGAGCCTGCTCCCGCCTCTGGCGCATCGCATCCTCCTGTGCGGTTTCGGATTGGCCCTGATCGTCTCCTTCCTGCCACTGCTCAGGATATTGCTACCGACGCGCCAGGAGGCGCTGCGGCGTCTCGAGCGCCATGCCGGGATCAAGCACCGGCCGGCCTCCTCCTATGAGGACAGTCTCGGCGCCCCGTCGCCCAAGGAGACGGCGGCGCTGTGGGCGGCGCACCGCGAGCGCCTGTCTCGTCTGATCGCGAAGCTCAAGCCGTCCTGGCCCGCGCCGCGCACCGACCGCAAGGACCCTTACGCTGTCCGGGCGGCGCTGCTGCTTGGCGTGGTCGCGGCCGCGCTTGCCGCGGGCGGCAATGTTTCCGATCGCCTGCGCGCCGCGTTTGCGCCGGCCGCTACCAGCGCACCCGCGATGCTCAGGCTCGACGCCTGGGTCACGCCGCCCGTCTATACCGGCATCGCGCCGATCGTGCTCGCCGACGGCAGCGAAAAGGTTGGAGCGGGTGCCGAGTCCTTTCGCGCCCTCTCGGTCCCTGAGCGCAGCGAACTGATCGTGCGCACTCACGCGCCGCAGGGCGAGACGGTAAGTCTCATCACGAGCCGCGACGGCGCCACCGAAGCCACGAAAGTGGCCCCGAAGAAAGGCGGCGCCGAAGGGCTCGTCGAATTCAACGTCGCGCTCAACGCTCCTCTCAGCGCAGCGGTCGAGATCGGCGGCCAGACCGTTTCCAAATGGCGGTTCGATCTGATCGAGGACACGGTCCCCACCATCAATCTCATGGGCACGCCGACGAAGGCGCCGCGGGGTGCCTTGCGTTTCGTGTTCCGCGCCGACGACGACAACGGCGTGGCAAGCGCCGAAGCTCGCTTCGCGCTCGGCGAAGGCGAGGAGCGCAATCTCGCGCCGATCCCTTCCGAAGCCTCCCCCAAGGTCGAGGCCGATCCCCTGCTCGAGCCGCCGGTCATGCCGCTGCAATTGCCACGCGCCAACGCCAAACGCGTCGACGGTCGTGCCACCCAGGATCTCACCGCCCACCCTTGGGCGGGACTGAAGGTGCGCATGACGCTGATGGCCCGCGACCAGGCCGGGCAATCGGGCGAGAGCGTGCCCTATGAGTTCGTTCTGCCCGAGCGGACGTTCACCAAGCCTCTCGCGCGGGCCGTGGTCGAGCAGCGGAAGAAACTCGTGCGCGATCCCGGCGCTCCGGAAGGCGTGGCAAATGCGCTCGATGCGCTCACGCTCGGCGGCGACAAGGTGATCGACGACAGCGTGGTCTATCTCGCCTTGCGCAACGCCTATTGGCGGCTGCGCGGCGACCGCTCGGCCGAGGGGATCGCAAGCGTCGTCGACCAGCTCTGGTCCACGGCGCTCCGCATCGAGGAGGGCGATCTGCCAGAGGCCGAGCGGGCCTTGAGTGCCGCGCAAGACGCGCTCATGCAGGCTCTGAAGGAGGAGAGGTCGCCGGAGGAGATCAAGAATCTCGTCGATGAGCTGCGCTCGGCCTTGTCACGCTATCTCCAAGCGCTCGCCGCCCAGCAGCAGGAGAAAGGCGAGACATCGCCGCTTGCCCAGCAGGACGGCGACCAGCTCGTGTCACAACAGGACCTCGAGAAGATCCTCAGCAACATCCAGCAGCTGGCGCAGTCGGGATCGAAGGATCTCGCGGAGCGCATGTTGTCTGAGCTGAAGGACCTGCTGGAGAGGCTCGAAACCGGCACGATGGCCGAGACCGAGCAGCAGCAGCGCGCAAGACGCATGATGAAGGACTTGAGCGATCTCGTTTCGAACCAGCAGAAGCTGCTCGACGATACCTTCGCCGCCAAGCGCCAGCAGGCCGCGCGAAGCGGCGGCGACAGCCAGCAGTTCGAAGTGAGCCCTCCCGGCCAGCCGATGGAGTTCGGCCCGGGCATGGCGCCCTTGTTTGAGGAGCTGCCCGGCGAGGCTCAACAAGGCTTCATGAAAGGACAGGGCGAATCGGGCGGTCAGGGTGGCCCGCGCGAGGGGGGCCAGCTCGAGATCAGTCCCGACGCCGCGCGCTCGGGCGAGCACGGCAAGCTTGCCGAGCGCCAACAGGAGCTTCTCGACAGGCTGCAAACTTTGATCGACCGCTTCCGCATCGAGGGGAGCGACGCGCCGACCGACCTTCAGGATGCAGGCGAGGCCATGGGCGACGCCAAGGAGGCGATCGGCGAGAGCGACCTGGAGCGCGCCACGCAACAGCAGAGCCTCGCGCTCGATCGCCTGCGCCAGGGCGCCCAGTCCATGGCCGAACAGATGATGGAGGGCGCCGAAACGCAAGCGGGACAGGGCCCCGGCAATAACGGCCGCGATCCGCTCGGGCGGCCCGACCGCTCCAACCGACCCGATCTCGGCCTGTCGGTGCAGGTTCCCGACGAGATCGACATTCAGCGCGCACGCGAAGTGCTCGACGAGCTTCGTCGCCGCCTCGGCGATCCATCGCGGCCGGCGCTCGAGCTCGATTACCTGGAGCGCCTGATCACGCCGTTCTGATCGCAGCCGTCACCGAATGGATTGGGCTATCACGGCTTCGCCACCTCCCCGATAAAGGGCAGCTCGCGATGGCGATGGGCGAGGTCCATGCCGTAGCCCACCACGAAAACCGGCGGACAGCGGAACCCCGAGAAATCTGGCACGATCGCCGCAGCGCGCGGCACGTGCTTGTCGATCAGGACGCATGTCCTGACCGACTTGGGGCCGCGTTCCTCGAGCAGCGTCTTGGCGAAGTGAAGCGTCTGCCCAGAGTCGAGAATATCGTCGACGATCACGACCTCGCGCCCGGCAAGAGCAACCTCGACGTCGCGCAGGATGCGGACCGCGCCGCCTGAAACCGTTCCCGCGCCATAACTGGCAAGGAAGATAAAGTCGATCTCGGGCCTCAGCCCCTCACGATGCAACGCCCTGATGAGGTCCGCGGCGAAGATGAAACTGCCCTTGAGGATGGCGACAATGACGAAATCGCGCGGGGCGGAGGCCGCGATCGCGCGGGCCAAGCTCTCGACTCTTCCCGCGATCTCTTCGGCGCTGAACAGCGTGCGGATGGTTTGAGCCGCCGCCGGCTCCTCGGCCATTCCTACTTGGCCTTGGCGAAACGCACCGCGACGCTCCGGACATTGCTCGGGGGCGAGGGAATCTGCCGCAGGAACGGCGCACGCTGGCCGCCCGCCAGCTGCTCCTCGCCGATCTCGGTGGTCCATTCGGAAATCTCCTCGCCGCCCTGATCGCGGAGCGCGATGACCACGGTCGGCGCGGCGACCGGGCTCGAGGTGAGGTTCACGACGTCGCCCTGAACTTCGAGCCCGCCATCGCTGGTCCAGCCATAACGCACGCTCTCCAAGGCGAGCCCGCGGGCGCCGACCGGCATGCCGAAGAGAGCGTAGAGACGGGACGCGCCGGGCAGGACCGACAGGACCGTTGAGGGCGCGAGCGCGAGCGTGCCGATGACACCCGCCACGACGAGCAGGAGCAAGAGCCAGCCCATGGTGACGCGCGAGCCTTTGCGTGGCGGTTGCTCGCTGGGCAGCGCCTCTTCGGCAAGCCCGGCATCGATACCCATCCCCGCATCGCTCATGCCGGCATCGCTCATGCCCGCATCGCTCATGGCGGCGTCCAGCCCGGCGCCGATGCCGGCGTCGGCCGTCGGCCCTTCATCCATGCTGGCGTCACCGGCGAAACCGGCATCGGGCTTGAAGGCATCGCCCAAGCCGGCTTGAGCCGGCGGCGGAGCCGGAGGCTCGGGCTCGCGCTTGCGCGTGAGCCGCGAAAAGATTCCCCCGCGCTTCTCTGGCTGTGCGGCCGGCGGCTCCTCGGCCATCGCTTCGGCGTTGATCCGCGCCACTTGGGCGGCAAGCTCGGCCTCGCTCACCGGCGGCGGCGGGAAACGCGGCGGAGCGGGCGCTGCCGGCGCAATTCCCGCGAACCCTCCCATCCCCGCATTGACCGCAGCGGGCCGCGGCGGGGGCGGAGGGGCCTGCGGCGGCATCGGAGCCGAAGCGGGGGGTACCGGCGGCCTCAAGCCAGGCGCCGAATCAGGAGCGCCCACGGCCGGGGCCGCCTGGACAGGGAACGCCTGCCAGACATGCGCGCACTTGGAACAACGGACTTTCCGGCCCTCAGGCGGAAACACCGCCTTGGTCTCGTAACGCGTCCCGCAAGCCGGACAGATAATGAGTGTTGCCATCTGAAAAGCCAAAATGGCCTTTTATCCTGGACTTTGCCCCGGGCGCCATACGCCGCCCAAACCCATTGATACCCAACCGGGAGTTCAGCATAAAGTGCCAGCCTTCCGCAACTTTAAGAGCCTTAGAGAGCACGGGTGATTCGCTTTGACAATGTCGGGCTGCGCTACGGCACAGGCCCGGAAATCTTGCGCGACGTCACCTTCCATGTGCATCCGGGGTCCTTTCACTTTCTGACGGGGCCTTCGGGCGCCGGAAAGACCACGCTCTTAAGGCTCCTGTTCATGTCGCTCAAGCCCTCGCGAGGGCTGATCTTCGTGTTCGGGGAAAATGTGGCAGAGCTCTCCCCGGCCGGACGGTCGGCGCTCCGCCGGCGCATCGGCATCGTGTTCCAGGATTTCCGCCTGCTCGATCACCTCACCACGTGGGAAAACGTGGCGCTCCCCTTGCGCGTGATGGGCAAGAAGGAGGGCGACTACCGCGAGGACGTGACCGACCTGTTGCGTTGGGTCGGCCTCGGCGACCGCATCAATGCCTATCCCGAAGTCCTCTCCGGCGGCGAGAAGCAACGCGCGGCGATCGCGCGCGCCGTGATCGCGCGCCCCGAGCTCCTGCTCGCCGACGAACCCACGGGCAATGTCGATCCGGCAATCGGCAATCGCCTCTTGCGTCTGTTCGTCGAGCTCAATCGGCTCGGCACCTCGGTGATCATCGCCACTCACGATTACGGCTTAATGGAGCAACTCGACGCCCCACGGCTCGTGCTCTATGACGGCCACTTGCAGATCCGCTAGACGCCCGTGACCCTGCTCTCGGACATCAAAGACTATCCGTGGAAAAGCCTTCTCGCCGGGCTCTTGCCGGCGCGGCTTGCCGCCTTGCTTCCGCAACGGTTTCAGACCAAGAGCGCGCAGATCGTGCCGCCCGCTTCGGTCGCCGGCAATGCGCTCACCGTCGTGATCGCGATCATGTCCTTTCTCGCCTGCCTGACCTTGGGCGCGGTGTACATGATCAATCAATCGGCCAATGCCTGGGTCAACGACATCGCAAGCGAAATCACCGTCGAGCTCGATCCGGTCAACGCCGCCGACATCGAGAAGAAGATGACGCTGGTTTCCCTCTTCCTCGCCAAGCAGAAGGGCATCACCAACGTCAAGCCGCTCTCCGCCGAGGACAGCGCAAGGTTGCTCGAGCCATGGCTCGGGCATAGCAGCGCGCTCCAAGCGCTCCCCATTCCGCGTCTGATCGCGGTGGAGATCGACCGCTCCAATCCGCCCGACATTCAGCTCATCAAGACGGCGCTGTCGGAGAACTTCGAAGGCGTCGTGCTCGACGACCACCGCCGCTGGCAGGCTGAGATCCGCACGCTGACGCGCTCCGCGGCACTCGGCGGGCTCGCCGTGCTTGCCCTTGTCGCCGCCGCGACCATCGCCGTCATCGTGTCGGCGACGCGAAGCGCCATGGCCTCGAACCGCGAGATCATCGAGGTCCTTCACTTTGTCGGCGCCAATGAACGGTTCATCAGCCGCGAGTTCGAGCGCCATTTCCTTGGGCTTGGCGTCCGCGCCGGTTTGATGGGAGCGGCCGCGGCCGCGCTCGCCTTTCTGCTCTTGCCCGCGATGATCGACATGCTCGGCGGCGGAATCGTCACGACCGCCGAGACGCAGCGCCTGATCGGCTCCGGCGCCCTCGATTTCAAGGGCTATCTCCTTTGCGTTCTCGTGGTGATCGTGGTGGCCTCGCTCTGCATGATCACGTCGCGGCTCGGGGTGATCCGCGTCCTCAAGAATTACGCTTGAGGCTTGTGGATTGCGGCCGTTGCGCGCACTAAAGCTAGGTTTCACGCATGCGCGATTTGTGCCTATTCTTCCGCCCAACTGGCACGTGCTGGAGTCGGCGGTGAGGGCGGAACAGGAAGAGCGGAGAGGCCGGTTTAGCGGCTTCTTGGGGGGCGTGCGGCTCATCTTCGATGGCGTGCTCTTCCTCTTCGTGCTGTTCATCATCGGGTTCATCGTCTTTGCGAACGGTATCGACCGCAAGCAGAGCGAGCCGCAGGAGACCGCCGACGGCATCGCCGTTCTCACCGGTGGCACATCCCGCATCGACAGGGCGATGAAGCTGCTCGCCGCAGGCAAGGCCAAGCGCGTCCTTATCACCGGCGTCAACCGCACCACGACCGTCGAGGAGCTGAAGCAGCTCGCAAGCCAAGGCGGCCAGTACTTCACCTGCTGCGTCGACATCGACAAGGAGGCGCGCAACACGATCGACAACGCCACGGAGACGAGCGAGTGGGTCGCGCTCCACCGCTATCGTTCGGTTATCGTCGTCACCTCCAACTATCACATGCCGCGCGCGCTCGCCGAGCTTGCCCGGGTGATGCCCGGCGTCACCTTCATCCCCTACTCGGTGGTCGACAACAACGTGCATCTCGACCGCTGGTGGACCTATCCCGGCACGACCAAGCTCTTGCTCTCCGAGTACCTGAAATATCTGCCGGCGTTGGGGCGGCTTGGCGCGACCGAGCTCGTGCGCAGGTTTCTCGGCGGCGATCCCCTCACCGGCGACGTTCCCGAGCCGTAGCGGTGTCACGCGAGATGGCGCGCTCGCTGCTGTTCAACCTTCTGTTCTATGCGACGACCGTGTTGTTCCTCGTGCTCGGGAGTCCCCTCCTGTTCGGCCCGAGACGCTGGGCCATGGCCGCTCTCGCCATCCACGGTCGCTTCGAGCTTTGGCTGCTCGAACGCATTGTCGGCACGACGCTCGAAGTGCGCGGGCTCGACAAGGTGCCTGATGGTGCCTGCCTCGTCGCCGCCAAGCATCAGTCGGCATGGGAGACCTTCGGCCTCATCCCGCTGTTCCGCGACCCCGCGCTCCTGATGAAGCGCGAGCTGTTCTGGATCCCCCTGCACGGGTGGTTCTCGCACAAATTCGAGATGATCCCGGTCGACCGCGACAAGGGACCCGCGGCACTGCGGCGCATGGTCCGCGAGGCGAAGAAGCGCGCCGCCCAAGGGCGCGAGATCATCATCTTCCCGGAAGGGACGCGGCGGGCGCCTGGCGCGCCGCCCGACTACAAGACGGGCGTGGTCCTCCTTTACGAGGCGCTCGGCATCCCTTGCGTGCCGCTCGCCCTCAATTCAGGCGCCTTCTGGCCGCGCCGGAGTTTCGTGCGGCACCCGGGGATTATCGTGGTGGAGATCCTCGACCCAATCCCGCCTGGCCTGCCGAAGGCCGAGTTCCTGCCGCGGCTGATCGCGACGATCGAGACCGCCTCGGCGCGGCTCCTCGCAGAAGCAAAGGCCGAGGAACATGGTGTTGGGCGGCCTGTTAACCTTTGAATGCTTGACTAGAGCCGCACCCCTGTTCTACCTTTGTTCTTACGATTCGAGGCCCCGTCTTGAATTCCTCGTCACGGAACCCATTTCACAAAGCGATCTACTGGTTAACGGGTTGGGATCCTATGTGGACGCGCAAAGTCGAAGTTGAAACGGCGCAAATGGGACTTGCGGACGAGCCGGCCCTGGTGTGCTCCGAAGCCGCCTTCGCCCAGGCCTTTCACTATTGGCGCGGTGCCTCCGGACGGCGCTATCTCCACAGCGTCTACAGCCTCATCGGCTGCCCTGCTTTGCCCCGGGCCAACTACATTCTCGTTCGCCGCTACGACGACGGGACCCGGGCTGCCTTGGCCTTTGGCCAGACCAAGGATGAGACGGCGAGCCTCAATCTCGCTCATCTCCGCCATCAAGGCGCGAAATGCGGAGCGAACGAGGTCCATATCCATCTCCTCGCCGATACGCCCGATGCGCGTGCCGAGGTCGAGGCCGACCTCCTCGCGGCCCATACGCGAAGGCTCGCCACCGCCAACGCGGCTTAAGCCCGAGAGCGCCAAGGGTCGGCCGCAAAACCGCCCGATACGACGGCTTCAACGTCAAATCGCTGCATGCTACTGAGACGGGCCAAGCACCCGAGGGCGTGCTCGCAGCGACGGGGGAACCTCATTTGGCAGGGCTTTTCAAGAATCCGTGGCTGCGGCGCCAGAGGCAGCGCCTCAGGCGCCCCTTGCAGGTGCTCGCGAGCCCCGCGCTCGCCAACTACATCAATCTTGTCCTCAACACCTCGAACCAAATCGCCGATCCGCCTGACTTCATCGCGCGGGCGAAGGCCCAACACCCCCAGATCATCGCCATGTGGCACGGGCAGTTTCTTCTGCTGCCCGGTATCTATCCGCCGGAGATCCCGGGCCGCGCCATGATCGCGCGCCACGACGACGCCGAGGCCCTCGCCCGCGTGACCGCCGGCGCCGACATGGCGCGGGCCACGCCCGAAAAGCGGCGGCCGGCGCACCGCTGCTCCCAAAACGCTGCCACGGGAAGAGCCTACGCTCCGGCCGGCACCGGGACCTGCTTCCATCCTTGCGCTGACGGACCGTCTCATAATCATCGATCGCGGCGGCGTCACCTTACGCCACCAACCTATTCAGGCAATTTGTCCAAGTCCTGTTGTTGGAGATGCCGGCTGCGCGTCTCGGCCAGCGTATCCCAAGTGTCGGCCATCTCGATCAATGAACGTTTGTGATCTGGATTGCTGACTTGGGCAGCCATTCTTCGGCATTCATCCGCCTGAGCCTTGTATTCAGAGAGCTTCTGCACGGCGTGGCCTTTCTTCCTTGCTGTTCCAGTCGCACCACCTGTCTGGATGCTGCGCCAACGGCGGTCGATGATCCAGACACAATATTTCTTGTTTTCGCTCAACTCGGCATGGACTTCGACAGTTTGCCGCTGCCCCTACCCTCACCAAACCTTGCCGCAAAATCGATTCCCAGGTGCCTCTTCGTCGCTATGTTCGATCGCTATGTGCAGGATCCCGGCCTCAAATCTTCGGCATCCTCGGGCAAGCCTTCAAATCCAAAGGGCCTAGCCGGATGCCGAAGATAAATGGTCGGGGTGGAGCAAAGAGGATTTAAAAGGACCACTCGAACGCGGGCCATTTCAGCTAGGTCGCAGCCCCTGCCAGTGCGCCAGCGCTGGCACTGGCTCGCTCCCAAGAGTAGAATCGGGAAAATAACGCAGTCCAACACCTTGTTCCGGGAGGCGCTCGTGTGCGCGCGCTTAGGCCCTCGTTTTCGGAGAA
>DASUQP010000257.1:0-6985 GCA_036280475.1 Methyloceanibacter sp.
AAATGTCCGAGTTGCAACAAGCGTGTAGGCCCTATAGTCTCCCGCCCCGCCGCAAGAGCTACATGGAAGTAGCCTCTCTGCTTGGGGGGACCCTCGATCATGAACTATTACCGCTTGAATCAGATCGCCATGGCGGTGCTCGGTGCGCTGCTGCTGTTCTTCGGCGCGAGGACCGTTATCCAGATCCTCCAGGAGGAACATGAGCCGGAAAAGCCCGGCTACGAGGTCGCGGGCACCGAAAAGAAGAAGGACGAAGGAAAACCGGACGGCGGTGCCCAGCTTGCCTCGCTTCTTGCGGGCGCAGATGCGGCGCGCGGCCAAGAGGTCGCCAAGAAATGCGCCATCTGTCACACCTTCGACAAAGGCGGCGCCAACCTGATCGGTCCCAATCTCTTTGGCGTGCTCGGCGCTAAAATGGCGAGCCACGAGGGCTACGAATATTCCGAGGCGCTAAAAGCAAAAGGCGGCGTGTGGGACTATGCCAATCTCGATCATATGATCGAGAACCCCAACGCGTTTGCGCCCGGCACCAAGATGGCGCTGTTTCCGGGCCTTCCCGATGCCAAGCAGCGGGCCGACGTGATTCTGTTCTTGCGCAGCAAGAACGACAGTCCCCCGCCTTTGCCTGAGCCCACGGCCGCTCCCGCCGAGGAGGCGCCGGCCGCGGAAGCCAAGGCGGGTTCAGAGGTTCTCGCGCTCCTCGCCACGGCCGACCCGAAGCAGGGTGAGGCCGACGCGGCGCTCTGCAAGGTGTGTCACACCTTCGACAAGGGCGGCGCCGTTCTGGTCGGCCCAAATCTCTATGGCATCGTGGGCAAGAAGATCGCTTCGCAAGAGGGCGTCAACTACACGGCCGCGCTCAAAGCCAAGGAAGGCGATTGGACCTACGAGCATCTCGATGTCTGGCTGACCAATCCGCAGGCCTTCGCGCCCGGAACGACGATGGCCTTCCCCGGCGTGCCCGACACGAAGAAGCGCGCCAACATCGTCGCCTTTATGCGCGGCAAAGCCGACACGCCAGAGCCGTTGCCGCAGGCTGCTCCGGCGGCAGACAAGGCCGCGCCTACAGAGGCGGCGCCTCCCGCGGCGGAAGCACCAGCGGCTCCCACGGAGGCCGCACCTCCAGCGGCGGAAGCACCAGCGGCACCTATGGAGCCGGCACCTCCAGCGGCGGAAGCACCAGCGGCGCCGACAGAGGCGGCACCTCCCGCGGCGGAAGCACCGGCGGCGCCCGCGGGCGGAGCAGAGATCGTCGCGCTGATCGCCACGGCCGACCCGGCACAGGGCGAGGCCGAAGCGGCGCTCTGCAAGGTCTGCCATACCTTCGATAAGGGGGGCGCCACTCTGATCGGCCCCAATCTCTACGACATTGTCGGGAAGAAAATCGCCGCACGGGAAGGGTTCACTTACTCGCCTGCGCTCAAGGCCAAGGAAGGCGACTGGACCTACGAGACCCTCGATGTGTGGTTGGCAAACCCGCAGGCCTTCGCGCCCGGCACGACCATGATGTTGCCGGCTGCGCTCGACGCCAAGAAGCGCGCCAACGTCGTCGCCTTCATGCGCAGCAAGAGCGACAGCCCGGTACCGCTGCCCGACGCTGCCGGCGAAGCGGCCAAGCCCGCGAGCAAGACACCGCCGGCCCCGACTGAACCCGCCCCTCCCGCGGCCGAGACACCGCCGGCCCCGACTGAACCGGCCCCTCCCGCGGCCAAGACACCGCCGGCCCCGACCGAACCGGCGCCTCCCGCGGCCGAGACACCGCCGGCGCCGACTGAGGCGGCGCCTCCCGCGGCTGAGACACCGCCGGCCCCGACTGAACCGGCGCCTCCCGCGGCCGAGACACCGCCGGCGGCAGCGCCCGAAGCTCCGGCGGCAACTGAACCGACACCCGCGGCAGAACCAGAACCCGCGGCAGAACCGGAGCCCGCGGTAGAAGCGGAGCCGACGCCGTCCGAGCCCTCGATGGGCGAGCCACCCTCCCCCTCGCAGCCGCAGCCGGTCTATCCCGATGTGGAACCGGCCGCGACCGAAGACGCCGCGGCTGAGGCGCCAGCATCGATGGGCGAGCCACCCTCCCCCTCGCAGCCGCAGCCGGTCTATCCCGAGGGCCCGCCGTAGGCAGGTGTCAGCTATCAGGTGTCAGAAATCAGAAACAGAAAATCAATAACGCTCTGGCACCTGCCTCCTGCCACATCGTACCTGGCACCAGCCCCACGACTCCTTCTGATTTCTGACACCTGATACCTGACACCTGACACCTGGCACCTGATTCCTGACCGATAATTCATTTGGCCGAAGGGCCCGCCATGCTAGGTTTTGGCGGCTTTTCTTCGCCTTTCGCCCCCTCCTGCGGGGGACGGTTTCGCGCCCAAGCCATTCCATTGAGGTGGAGCCCATGCCGCCGCTCATGAGTTTGCCTCGCCTCGCGCTTGCGGTCCTTCTGGCCGGCCTCCTTCCATATCTCGCACTGGCCGAGGACGCGCCCCGCCGCCACCAGCTCTCGCTCATCGGGGAGCCGCGCTACCCGGCCGATTTCAAGCATTTCGATTATGTGAATCCTGACGCGCCCAAGGGGGGCGTCGTGCGCCTAAGCGATATCGGCGGTTTCGATAGTCTCAACCCGGTGCTCTACAAGGGCGAGGCGGCGGGAGGGATCGGCCTCGTGGTCGAAACCCTGATGTCCGACAATCTGGATGAGCCATCGACGTCTTACGGGCTGATCGCCGAATGGGCGTCATACCCGGACGATTACTCCTCGGTCACGTTCAAGCTGCGCGACGAGGCGCGGTGGCACGACGGCAAGAAGATCACGCCCGAGGACGCCATCTACAGCCTCGAGGTCAACAAGGCCGCCAACCCGCGCGTGGGCCTCTATTACAAGAACGTGTCGCGGGCCGAAGCCACGGGCGAGAACGAGGTCACCTTCTATTTCGACGTCAAGAACAACCGCGAGCTGCCGATGATCATGGGGCAACTCACGATCCTGCCCAAACATTACTGGACCGGGACCGACGCGAGCGGCAATCAGCGCGATCCGATGAAGACGACGCTCGAGCCGCCGCTCGGCTCAGGCCCTTACCGCATCAAGGACGTCAAGCCCGGACGATCGATCAGCTATGAGCGGGTGACGGACTATTGGGGCAAGGATCTGCCGGTGAACGCCGGGCAATGGAACTTCGACGAGATCCGCTTCGAGTACTACCGGGACGAGACGGTCGCCTTCGAGAGCTTCAAGGCCGGGAACCTCGACTACTGGCAGGAGACGAGCGCCAAGAATTGGGCGACGGCTTACGGTTTCGCTGCGGTGAAAAACGGTTTCGTCCGGCGTCAGGAAGTCCCGGTCGAGCGCACCCATGCCATGCAATGCTTCGTTCTCAACTTGCGGCGTCCGCAATTCCAGGACAGCCGCGTGCGGCAAGCCTTCAATCTCGCTTTCGACTTCGAGTGGGCCAACAAGAACCTGTTCTATAACCAATATGCGCGTGTCGGCAGCTATTTCGAAGGCGGCGAGCTCGCGGCGCCCAAGGCGCTGCCCGAAGGCCGCGAGCTCGAGATCCTGAACGAGGTGAAAGACGGGGTGCCGGCGGAAGTGTTCACCGAAATCCATCGCAACCCGGTGAACGACAATCCCGATGCGATGCGCGTCAATCTGCGCAAGGCGGTGACGCTGTTGAAGGAGGCGGGCTGGGAGGTCAAGAACGGCGTTCTCACCAACGTCAAGACCGGCCAACAGATGAAAGTGGAGTTCCTGCTCGTGTCGCCGCTGTTCGAGCGCATCGTGCAGCCGTATATGCGCAACCTCGAGCGGCTCGGCATCAAGGGCACGATCCGCATGGTCGATTCGGCGCAGTACACGCGGCGGCTCGACGGGTTCGACTACGACATCGTGGTCGGCAATTTCCCCCAATCCGACTCGCCCGGAAACGAGCAGCGCGACTTCTGGGGATCGGAGGCCGCCGGCCGCGAAGGCAGCACCAATCTCATCGGCGTGATGAACCCGGCGATCGACAAGCTGATCGATCGCATCATCTTCGCCAAGGATCGCGCCGAGCTTGTCGCCGCCACGCGCGCTCTGGACCGCGTGCTCTTGTGGAACGAGTTCGTGGTGCCGCAATGGTATTCGCCGAACGTGCGCATCGCCTATTGGGCCCGCTACGGCCAGCCCAAGGTGTTGCCGGGGCTCACGCCGGGGTTCCTTCAGGTCTGGTGGTTCGACCAGACGCTCGCCGCGCGGCTGCCGGGCTCCTCGCAGCTCTGATGGCGCGCCTCCCGTCCTGCCGGTCGATCGCAGGCTGCGCCGCTCTCGCTCTTGTTCTCTGTGCCGCTTCGGCGTCCGCCGACGAGCGCAAGCAGGGGCTTTCAGCCTTCGGCGACCTCACTTACCCAGCCGATTTCAAGCATTTCGCCTATGCCAATCCAGACGCACCGAAAGCCGGCACCTTCTCGCTCGTCGGCTGGGGCGGCGTGACGACCTTCAACAGTCTCAACAACTATATCCTCAAGGGCGATGCGGCGCAGGGGCTCGAGCTCCTGTTCGATTCGCTGATGACGCGGGCAGTCGACGAGCCTGACGCGGTCTATGGGCTCGTGGCCGAAAGCGCCGAAATCGCACCCGACGGCAAGTCGGTCACGTTCCATCTGCGCCCCGAGGCGCGCTTCGCCGACGGAACACCGCTCACCGCCGACGACGTGGTGTTCTCCTTCGACGCGCTCAAGACGAAAGGCCACCCGCTCTTCCACCAGATGCTGCAAGACGTGGTCAAAGCCGAGGCCCTCGATCCCGTCACCGTGCGCTACAGCTTTAGCGGCGAGCTGGTGCGAGACCTGCCGCTCACCGTCGCCACGCTTCCCATCTTCTCCAAGACCTATTATGCGAGCCGGCCGTTCGACGAGACCACGCTCGAGCCGCCGCTCGGCTCGGGCCCTTACGTCGTCGATCGGGTGGCGCAGGGGCGGAGCATCGTCTACCGCCGCAACCCGGACTATTGGGCGAAGGACTTGGCCGTCAACCGCGGGCGGTGGAACTTCGACAAGATCCGCTACGAATATTTCCGCGATCGCACCGCGGGGATGGAAGCGTTCAAGGCCGGCGCCTACGACTTCCGCGAGGAGTTCACCTCGAAGGTCTGGGCGACCGAGTATGACTTTCCGGCGATCCGGGCGGGAAAGATCAGAAAAGAAGTGCTTCCCGACGAGACGCCCTCGGGAACGCAAGGTTTCTTCCTCAACATACGGCGGGAGAAGCTGAAGGACCCGCGCGTGCGAAAGGCGCTCGATCTTGCCTTCGACTTCGAGTGGACCAATCGCAACGTCTTCTATGGACTCTATGACCGCACCACGAGCTTCTTCGAGAATTCGCCGATGGAGGCCATGGGCGAGCCGCCGGAGGCCGAGCGCTCGCTGCTGACGAGCCTCGGCGTGCCCGTCTCGGAGGAGGCGCTGGGTCCGGCTTACTCTCCTGCCAAGAGCGACGGTTCGGGCCAGGACCGCAATCTCCTTCAGCAAGCGGGGAAGCTTCTCGATGAAGCGGGGTTCACCGTCAAGAACGGCGTTCGCGTCGATGCCGAGGGCGAGCCGTTCACGCTCGAGATCCTGACATTCGAGCCGGTCTTCGAACGGGTGATGGCGCCCTATGTGAAGAATCTCAAGCTGCTCGGAATCGATGCGCGCATCCGCATGGTCGATGCCGCGCAATACCAGCAGCGCCTCAAGGATTTCGACTTCGACATCACCACGCAGCGCTACGTCATGCGCAGCACGCCGGGCGTCGAGCTCAGGAGCTATTTCGGCTCGGACGCGGCCAAGATGGACGGTTCGCTCAATCTTGCCGGCATCGCCGATCCCGCGGTGGATGCGCTGATCGAGCGCATTCTCGCCGCCAAGAGCCGCGAAGAGCTCGAGACCGCGGCACGCGCGCTCGACCGCGTGCTCAGGGTCGGTCACTACTGGGTGCCGCATTGGTACAAGGCCTCGAACAACGTGGCCTATTGGGACAAGTTCTCGCGGCCCGGAACCAAGCCGCGCTTCGATCGTGGCATCCTCGACACGTGGTGGTATGACGAGGCCAAAGCTGCCAAACTGGCCCAAGCCGGCGCCGCGCCGGCCGATTCGACCGGCCGGAGCCCGTGGCTCATCCTCGCCGCCCTGATTGGGCTTATGCTCGCGGTCTATTTTGTCGCGCGATTGAGAAGGTCCGCCCGAACCGAATGATCGCCTATATCCTTCGCCGCCTCCTGCTGATCATCCCGACGATGTTCGGCATCATGCTCGTGACCTTCGTCATCGTGCAGTTCGCGCCGGGCGGCCCGGTCGAGAGGCTGATCGCGCAGCTCACCGGCACCGATCCCGGCGCCACCTCGATGTTCAG
Source organism: Methyloceanibacter sp. (assembly GCA_036280475.1). GTDB lineage: Bacteria > Pseudomonadota > Alphaproteobacteria > Rhizobiales > Methyloligellaceae > Methyloceanibacter. The sequence continues at coordinate 6,368 of DASUQP010000257.1, forward strand.
CGGCGGGGGCGGCGACTTCGCGGGAAAGCCCGGGCAAGGGGCGGCGCCCGGCGATGTGTCGGCGCCGTCGAAATATCGCGGGGCGCAAGGGCTCGACCCCGAATTCATCAAGAACCTCGAGAAGCAGTTCGGCTTCGACAAGCCGGCCTATGAACGCTTCTTTTTGATGGTCAAGAACTACCTTCTGTTCGATTTCGGCGAGAGCTATTTCCGCGATACGAGCGTGCTCGGACTGATCGCCGAGAAGCTGCCCGTCTCGATCTCGCTCGGTCTTTGGATGACGCTGCTTTCCTATGCCATCTCGATTCCGCTCGGTATTCGCAAGGCGGTGCACGACGGCTCGCGCTTCGACATCTGGACCAGCACCCTCATCGTCATCAGCTATGCCATCCCCGGCTTTCTCTTCGCCGTATTTTTGATCGTGCTGTTCGCCGGCGGATCGTTCTTGCAGATCTTCCCGCTGCGAGGCCTCGTATCCGACAATTGGTGGGAGCTGCCCTGGTACCTGAAGATCGCCGATTATTTCTGGCATCTTGTTCTGCCGCTGATCGCGATGGCGCTGTCGGCCTTCGCCACCACGACGTTCCTCACCAAGAACTCGTTCCTCGAGGAGATCCG
>DASUQP010000258.1:0-4025 GCA_036280475.1 Methyloceanibacter sp.
GGCGCTCGACCTCATCGACATCCGCGACTTCGCCACCGACAAGCATCGCTCCGTCGACGACACGCCGGCGGGAGGCGGCGCCGGCATGGTGATGCGCGCCGACATCGCCGCCGCTGCGATCGACGCCGCCCGCGCGCGCGCCGAGACCGGGACGCCTGCCCTCTACCTCTCCCCGCGCGGGCGCCTTCTCAAGCAAGGCCAAGTGCGTGCGCTCGCTCAAGGTCCCGGCGCGATCCTGCTCTGCGGCCGCTTCGAGGGGATCGACCAGCGCGTGCTCGATACGCGCCAAATCGAGGAAATCTCCATCGGCGACTACGTCCTGTCGGGCGGCGAGCTTGCCGCGCAGGTGCTGATCGACGCTTGTGTGCGGCTCTTGCCGGGCGTCGCCGGCAATGAGAGTTCGCTTGCCGAGGAAAGCTTCGCATCGGGCCTGCTTGAATATCCGCACTACACGCGGCCCCGCGAGTGGGAGGGCTGCGCGATCCCCGAGGTGCTGCTCTCCGGCGACCACAAGAAAATCGCCGAGTGGCGGCGCGAGCAGGCGGATAAGCTGACCAAGGAGCGCCGCCCCGATTTGTGGGACCGCCGCGACAAGCGAAAACTTTGATCGCCTTTGCTCTCCCCTTGCGGGAACAGTACGCACCCGTCATGCCCGGACACCCGGGTCCGGCTTCGCCGGCCCGGGCGCGAGCTTGTCCGGGCATCCATGCCGTTTCGTCTCGGCAAGATGAAGCGCCAATGGAATGGATTGCCGGGCCTTCGCCCGCCGAAGCGATGGCTGGCGGGAGTGGCCACGAGGCTTCGGCCCGCGTAGGCGGGTCAAGCCCGGCAATGACGCAGGACTTGGATTGACTCTCGCCTGCGGAGCGTTGTCGCCTATATTCGCAGCCTCGAGCGCGGCCAGGAGAGAGCGATGACTTGGAGTATGCGTTGGGCGTTGTGCGCGTCCCTCATCTGCGCCGTTCCAGCCATGGCGCAAGTCAAGATGGAGCACTTACTCAGCACATATTCCACGATCGAAGACGGCTGCCGCGACGAATCCACCCAGGATTTCGAGATCAGGCGAGGCATCGTCGAGGGGCCGAACGTCCTCTGCATCCTCGGCGCGCCGAAAGAGGCGAGCGCGGGGCAAGAGGCCTATGAGGCCAAATGCAGGGAGAAAGGCGAGGTGCGCCTGGGCAAGGTGACCTTCGACCTCTCCGGGAAGCCCGAGCGGATGCGGATCACGTTGCCTGAGAGCCAGGACTGGATCACGCTCTATGCATGCCGCTGAGCGGCTTGCCCGGCGCGCGCAAATCCATCGACAAGGGCGGAAAGCTAGGCTAGGAAGCGGGCCGTGCGCGGGCGCTTCCCGATGCTTCGCGCGCTCAAGGACTCTTGAGGATCAATCAAAAAGAATGGCGTTCGCCGGAAGGCTTTTGAGCCGAGGCAGGCGCCCACCGAAAGGTATTTGCCATGAATATCATCGAGCAGCTCGACAAAGAGCAGGCTGCCGCGCTCTCCAAGAAACGCGAAGTCCCCGAGTTCGGTCCCGGCGACACGTTGCGGGTCAACGTCAAGGTGGTCGAGGGCGAGCGCACGCGCGTGCAGGCCTATGAGGGTGTATGCATCGGGCGCTCGGGCGGCGGGGTGAACGAGAATTTCACCGTGCGCAAGATTTCCTACGGCGAGGGCGTTGAGCGCGTCTTTCCGGTCCATTCGCCGCTGATCGAGTCGATCGAGGTGGTGCGGCGGGGACGCGTGCGCCGGGCCAAGCTCTATTACTTGCGCGGCCGGCGCGGCAAGGCGGCCCGTATCGCCGAACGTCAGGAGTTCAAGGGCAAGAAGGCCGAGGCGTTCAAGGGCTTCAAGAGGCCGAAAGGCGAGCCCGACGATCTCAAGCTGATCCCCGGCGTTTCGGCGGACCTCGAGAAGAAGCTGAACGAGCTCGGCCTGATCAAGTTCGAGCAGATCGCCAATCTCTCCGACGACGAGATTGGCTGGCTCGACGAGGAGCTGTCGCTGAAGGGCGCCATCGAGCATGACGACTGGGTGGCCAAGTCCGTCGCGCTGATGGCCGAGACCACGGCAGGCGAAGTCCCCGCCGAGGAAGAGGAGGAGGCCGAAGGCGCCGGCGAAACCGACGCCAAGGCCGCAAAGGCGAAAAAGGGCGAGAAGGCCGCTAAAGCCAAAGCGACCAAAGAGGCCAAGGCCAAGCCTGCCAAAAAGCCCAAGAAGGGCTAGCGCTACCCCCCTGCCGGCCCCCCGGGTTGGCTCAGGGATTTGTAAACCGGGCGCCGAGACGTTATCTCTGCCTCTAGATCGCGACCCTTGCCATGGCCAGCCCGCGCACCCTCTACGATAAGATTTGGGACGCCCATCTCGTGCATGAGGCGCCCGACGGCACGTGCCTCCTCTATGTCGACCGCCACCTAGTGCACGAGGTGACGAGCCCGCAGGCCTTCGAGGGCCTGCGCATGGCGGGGCGGAACGTCCGCGCGCCCGAAAAGACGCTCGCCGTGGTCGATCACAACGTGCCGACCACCGACCGCAGCCACGGCATCGACGATCCTGAATCGGCGCTCCAGATCGCGACGCTCGCCGACAACGCACGCGAATTCGGCATCGAATATTACGACGAGCTCGACCACCGCCAGGGCATCGTGCATGTGGTCGGGCCCGAGCAGGGATTCACTCTGCCCGGCACCACCATCGTCTGCGGCGACAGCCACACCTCGACCCACGGCGCGTTCGGTGCGCTCGCCCACGGCATCGGCACGAGCGAGGTCGAGCACGTGCTCGCCACCCAAACGCTGATCCAGCAGAAGGCGAAGAACATGCGGGTGCGCGTCGACGGCGCGCTTCCCGAAGGCGTTACCGCCAAGGACATCATCCTCGCCATCATCGGCGAGATCGGCACCGCCGGCGGCAACGGCCATGTCATCGAATATGGCGGCGAGGCGGTCCGCGCGCTCTCGATGGAAGGGCGCATGACCATCTGCAACATGTCGATCGAGGGCGGCGCCCGGGCAGGCCTGATCGCGCCCGACGCCAAGACCTTCGACTACATCAAGGGCCGGCCGCGCGCGCCGAAGGCCGGCGCCTTCGAGCTTGCGCGAGCGGACTGGGAGCGTCTCTATTCCGACGAGGGCGCGGAGTTCGACCGCGAGGTCGTGCTCCATGCCGAGCGGCTGCCGCCGCTCGTCACCTGGGGCACGAGCCCCGAGCAGGTCGTATCGGTCACCGGGCGCGTCCCCATCCCCGCGGAGATCGCGGACGACACCAAGCGGCGCGCGGCCGAGCGCTCGCTCGACTATATGGGGCTCACCGGCGGCGAGAAGATCACCGACATCGCGCTCGACCGCGTGTTCATCGGCTCGTGCACCAATGGCCGCATCGAGGATTTGCGCGAAGTGGCGAAGGTGGTCGAGGGCCGCAAGGTCAATGAGCGCATCCGCGCCATGATCGTGCCTGGCTCCGGGCTGGTGAAGGCGCAGGCCGAGGCGGAAGGCCTCGACAAGATTTTCAAGGATGCGGGCTTCGAGTGGCGCGAGCCGGGCTGCTCGATGTGCCTTGGCATGAATCCCGATCAGCTTGCGCCGCGCGAGCGCTGCGCCTCGACCTCGAACCGGAATTTCGAGGGACGGCAGGGTCGGCTCGGACGCACCCATCTCGTCTCGCCGCAGATGGCTGCCGCCGCCGCGATCGCCGGCCGCTTCGTCGATATCCGCAATTTCCATTAAGCGCCGGACACGTCATCCTTGGGGAGGGCCGCGGGGCGAGGGCGACGCGTCCGCCGAGAATGACGTGCCGGTTACGCGGGAGAGCGGGAGGGTTACTCTCCCCCGCGCCTAGGGAGACGCGTCAGCGGTCGCGGTCGTAATGGCCGCCGCCGTCGCGGTCATGATGGCCGCGGTCGCGTTTTCCGTCCCAATTGCCATGCTGGCCATGCCGGTAGGCGTAGTGTCCGCCGCCATAGCCGCCCCGGTAACGCGGGCCGTAGCCGAAGTGGAAGCCGTAGCCCGGATAGCGATAATGGCTGGCGC
>DASUQP010000259.1:0-2654 GCA_036280475.1 Methyloceanibacter sp.
CGATGAAGCCGCACATTCGGGGCTTCCCCGCCCCGGCTCCGTCATGGCCGGGCCTCGCCCGGCCATCCACGATTGACTCTTTTCCACTAGCCTAAATCGTGGATGCCCGGCATGAAGCCGGGCATGACGAACTCCTTTAGAACGTCTTAGTCTTCTCGCAGTTCAAGATCGGGCAATAAACTCGAAATCCCTACAGGCAAGTTCCATGCGCCTTTGCATCATACTTTCCGCCTTGTGTCTCTCCTTTAGCCTGGCGAGCGGGCGGGCGCGCGCCCTGCCCGCGCCGATGTCCGAACAGGAGCTGATGGAGAAGAGCGATCTCGTGGCACTCGTCCGCGTGATGTCGGTGACCTGCACGAGCCTCACCAAGGACGCCGCGACCGGCGAGGACCTTCCCGGCTATATCGCCCAGCTCAAAGTGCTCGAGGTCAAGAAGGGCGACGCGAAGAAAGGCGACGAGGTGCTGGTGACCTGGCGCGCCGTGCCGAAGTCGATCTTGGGCCCGTGGACCGTCTACTACTATCCGGGCGAGGAGGTCGTGACCCATCTCACCAAGCGGAGCGGAGGCGCAAGCTATGCCTCGACCTGGTGGAACGCCAAGGGCGACGACGTGAAAGCGCCAGACACGCGGGACTTGCCGGTGAAGCCGGGCGAATCGGTCGTGGCGCAGCCCGAGAAGCAAAAGCAGACCCCACTCTAGGAAGGTGGAATCAACCTCGCCTTGATGGGGAGGTCGGCGCGCTGCTTTATTTTTGCGCTACCGCTCCGCTGCTTGAGCGCACAGCGCGCCGGGTGGGGTGATGCTCTCGGCGCGCCCCACCCGCCTCGCCAACCGACTTGGCTTCGCCAAGTCGGGGCGTGCCGCCCTCCCCACGTTGGGGGAGGGATGAGTCTTAATGCGGAGTAGATCTTCCCCTCTCCCTCGAGGGAGAGCTTCCCGCCCGGCGCGCGAAGCGCGACGAGTGGCGGGAAGGGTGAGGGGTGAGTCTTTTTTGACGCGGGCTTTCGCCCGCTTACCCCTCACCGCGCCGCAAGCGGCGCGTGCTCGCCCACAACCTGCCTGCGCGAAGCCGGGGCTTCGCTCCGGCGGAGGCAGGGGGGAGAGCCGGAGTTCGTAGCGATTTTTGGGGAATCAAACCGAGCGCATGCCGCTCTCGTCAGGGGAGCGCGTCGAGCCAGTTTTCGAACAGGCGCTTGCCGGCCGCGTTCGCGGCGGCGGCGAAGCGCGCGGTCTCGGCGCGGATCTTGCCGAGGTCGGCGTTTGAGCTCGTGAGCTCCATGGTGTGGCCGATCAGCCATTTCTCCATGTCGCGCTCCGGCAGCTCGACGTGGAATTGCAGCGCGAGCACGCGCGGGCCATAGGCGAAGGCCTGGTTCGGCGTGATCCTGGTCGAGGCAAGACGCGTCGCGCCGACGGGGAGATCGAACGTGTCGCCATGCCAGTTCAGCACGCGGACGCCTTCGATCGCGCCGAGCGGCGAGGCCTTGCCTTCTTTCGTCAGCGTCATCTCGTCCCAGCCAAGCTCCTTCTCGCGGCCGGGATAGACGCGCGCCGCAAACACGGCGGCAAGCGCCTGGCAGCCGAGGCAGATGCCGATCGTCGGCACATCCTTCTTGACCGCGGTCTCGATGATGGCGAGTTCCTCTTTCAGGAACGGATAGCGGGCGACCTCGTAGATGCCGATCGGGCCTCCGAGCACGAGGAGCAGGTCGGCGTCCTTGGCCGGGCTGAGATCGTCGACGCCCGCTTCGAGATAGCGGAGGCCGATGCCGCGGTCCTGAAGAAGCCCCGCCAAAATGCCGGCATCTTCGAAGGCAACGTGGCGGATGCCGATGGCGTTCTTCATGGCTCCCTCTCACTCAGGCTCATGGCGGTATTGTGCGGAGCCACGCCCCGGCCGTGTTGACAATTAACGACGCGCGCTTGACCTTTTACGACAAGTGCCGACTCGTCCCCCGCGCCACACATTCCCCTCTCCCCTTGGGGGGAGAGGGCTTCACGCCGCGATCTTGCGCGGCGAAGCCTGCGCAAAGTCGCTTGGCGGGAAGGGTGAGGCGTGAATCCTTTTGACGCGGGCTTACGCCCGCTTACCCCTCACCGCGCACCAAGTGGTGCGCGTACTCTCCCCCAAGGGGAGAGCGGGGACACTCTTGCTGCGCTTCAGAGCGAACTCATCACACGACGCGCGACAGTCCGCCGCGGCGGGGATCGCCCGCCCCGTCAACGTCGCCATTGCAATCGCGGCGCGCGGCGTGCACGCCGCCGAAGAAGAGGTTGCGCTCAGGCCAGGCATGCGCCTTCGCGCCGAGCGCCGCAAATGCGCGCGCGGCCTGCGCCGGCAGGCCGGGCTCGAAGCTGACCGTGCCGTCGCGCTCGACATGAAGCCTCGCCGCCTCGACCGCCTCCTCGAGGCTCATGCCGCTGTCGAGGAGGTTGGCGGCGACCTGGAGGATCGCCGACCTGATGCGGTTCGAGCCGCCGGTGCCGAGCGCCGTGGTCGTGCCGTCGGGCTCCAGGATGATGGTCGGCGCCATCATCGAGGAAAGGCGCGTCCCCGGACGCCAAGCATCGAGCCCTCCACGCACCAAGTCCTCCTCGCCCAGCATGTTGTTCAGCATGAAACCGAACTTGCCCACGATGAAGCCGTTGCCCT
>DASUQP010000260.1:0-2630 GCA_036280475.1 Methyloceanibacter sp.
TGACCCGCTAAGCTAAAGCACGTGCGTTCAGATTAGTTCCTTCACTGTCGCGTGCCGCAAGAGCCTTGCGCCGATGACTTGGTTCCCATCGAAGGTGCGCGATGCGGTGAGAAAGCGGATGGGTAAAGCCGCCTCCAAGGAAACTGCCCCGCCCAACGGCACCTTCCCGACCGAGGGCGCAACGCACAACGCACTAACTGAGCAGCGGCACCGCCTCCCGCGACGAATGCTTGCGGGTTTGTTATCCTCCTGTTATCCCGGATCTTCGAGCTTCGTCTAGAAAAAGCGTAAGCCATTGAAACTATGGTGAGCCCGCCGGGATTCGAACCCGGGACGCCTTGATTAAAAGTCAAGTGCTCTACCGGCTGAGCTACGGGCTCCTTGCCGACCATATGGGCCGGTCGGCGGCCAAAGCAATATTGCGCCTCGCCTTGCTAAACAACTTAAAATGCGGCATCCCCGCTCGATCCGAGGCTGAGGCGCCTGCGGCGCCGTGGTGGTGCGCCGGGCAAGTGGGGAACCGAACCAATGTCAAACGGCAAGGCAAGACCGCGCCTGCTGCGCTTTTGGCCGCGCCTGCTTTTCCTCGTTCCCTTCGTCGCCATGCTTTGGGTGGCGTCCTACAACAGGACCGCGCCCGCGCTCGACGGCATTCCATTTTTCTATTGGTATCAGCTGGGCTGGATCCTTGCTGGCGCCGCCATCGTGCTTTTGGTCTATTGGATCGAGAGCAAAGTCACGCGCGTGACCGGGCGAACCGAACCGGAAGCAGAGCCGAGCGGCGTGCCGGGGGACATTCTTTGAACCTCGATCTCACCGCCACGATCGTCTTCGTCGGGCTGTTCCTGTTCGTCACCTGGCTCGGCTTCGTTGCGGCGCGTTGGCGCAAGGCCGATCTCACTCTCCTCCACGAATGGGGCCTCGGCGGCCGCCGCTTCGGCACCACGGTCACCTGGTTCCTGCTCGGCGGCGACCTCTACACGGCCTACACTTTCATCGCGGTCCCGGCGCTCGTCTACGGCAAGGGGGCGATGGGCTTCTTCGCCGTTCCCTACACCATCCTCATTTATCCGATCCTCTATATCGTCTTTCCGCGCCTGTGGGAGATCACCCGCGCGCGCGGGCACGTCACCGCGGCCGACTTCGTCCGCGATCGCTTCGGCAGCAGGCTGCTCGCGCTCGCCTTCGCGCTGACGGGCATTGTCGCCACGATGCCCTATATCGCGCTTCAGATCGTCGGCATGGAGGTGGTGATCGGCGCGCTCGGCTTTCCGGCCGGAGGCTTTGTCGGTCATCTGCCGCTGATCATATCCTTCATCATCCTCGCCGCCTTCACCTATACCAGCGGCCTCCGGGCGCCGGCCTTGATCGCCATCGTCAAGGACATGCTGATCTTTGTGACGGTGTTCGCCGCGCTCGTGATCATCCCGGCCGAGCTCGGCGGCTACGGAGCGATCTTCAGGAGCGTGCCGCAAGAGAAGCTGATCCTCCCGCCACCGTCCGGCGACAGCCTCGGCGCTTACAGCGCCTATGCCACGCTCGCGCTCGGCTCGGCCTTCGCGCTGTTCCTCTATCCTCACGCCATGACCGGGATTTTGAGCTCCTCGAGCGGCAACGTCATCAGGCGGAACGCGGCGTTCCTTGCCGCCTATTCCTTCATTCTAGGGTTGATCGCGCTTCTCGGCTACATGGCGATCGCCGCGGGCGTGGACACAAATCCTGCCTATCAGGCGGGCTTTGCCCAATATGGGCCGAACTTCGCCGTGCCCGCGCTGTTCCTTGCGTCGTTTCCCTCCTGGTTCGTCGGCGTCGCCTTCGCCGCCATCGCCATCGGCGCGCTGGTGCCGGCCGCAATCATGTCGATCGCCTGCGCCAATCTCTTTACCCGCAATCTCTACAAGGAGTTCTACCGTCCGGATTGCAGCGAGGCCGACGAGGCCCGCATGGCCAAGATCGTCTCGCTCGTGGTGAAGATCGGGGCGGTGGTGTTCATTCTCGCCATTCCACAGTCCTATGCCATTCAGCTCCAATTGCTTGGAGGGATTTGGATCATTCAGCTCTTGCCGCCGATTCTGCTCGGGCTCTATACGCGCGGCTTCAATGCGATGGCGCTGCTCGCCGGCTGGGTCGCGGGCACCGTGATCGGCACGTATATGGCGGCGACCCAGGGCTTCACCTCCTCGGTCTATCCGCTCGAGGCCTTCGGCCTGACGGTGCCGGGTTACGCCGCCCTCTATTCGGTGCTGATCAATTTCATGGTCGCTTTCGCGCTTGCGCCGATCTTCGGTCGCATCGGGCGAACGACCGGGGCTACCGCGCCTTGACCATTGACGCGAGCTCTCGACCGCTGCGAATTTCCCCGATAGGTTCGGAGCCGCGATTCCAACGCCCCGCGACGGGGAGGAGATTGACCCATGGCAGACGACAACCAGGGCGGCAGGACGTTTCTCGCGATCGTACTGGGCGGCATTGTGCTCGCCCTCGTCATCGCTGCCTTGTTCATGTACGGGCATAAGGGCGAGTCGGACGTGAAGGTCGAGAAGCCGATGACCGAACAGCCCGCCGAGACGCCCGCGCCCCCGCCCGCGGCCGAGATGCCGGCAGAACCTCCGCCCGCCGAGATGCCGGCC
>DASUQP010000261.1:0-3592 GCA_036280475.1 Methyloceanibacter sp.
TTGGCCGGTGGCTCCGGCGGCCGCGTCGGCTCGAGGGCCTCGGCGGGGCTGCGCGGCATCGCGCCGAGCGGCGCTGGCGCGCCCGGCGGGAACCGTCCATCGCTATCGTTCGCCGGCGACGGCCGGTCTCTGGTCAAGGACATGGCAAGTGAGCCCCTGCGCAGACGATGCCAACGACTTGAAGTCGAAATATGGCGAAAGGGAGGTTCGGATCGTACGTCACGCGTTCAAGCGCCTCAGGATCAGGGAGGCATTGGTCCCGCCGAATCCGAAGGAGTTCGACAACACCGTATCGATGGTCCGCCGCCGTGCCTGATGCGGCACGAGGTCGATTGCGGTCACCACCGAAGGGTTGTCGAGGTTGAGCGTCGGCGGGGCGATTTGATCGCGAATCGCGAGCGCCGAGAAAATCGCCTCGACCGCGCCGGCCGCCCCCAGGAGATGGCCGATGGCCGACTTGGTCGAAGACATGGAGACCTTGCCCGCGGCATTGCCGAACAGGCGCTCGACGGCGGCAAGCTCGATCTCGTCACCCATCGGCGTCGAGGTGCCGTGCGCATTGATATAGTCGATATCGGCGGGGTCGATCCCGGCGCGCTTCACGGCGGCGACCATGCAACGATAAGCCCCGTCCCCGTCCTCGGCCGGGGCGGTGATGTGGAAGGCGTCGCCCGACAGTCCGTATCCGATGATCTCGGCGTAGATCCGGGCGCCCCGCGCCTTGGCGTGCTCGAGTTCCTCGAGCACAACGACTCCGGCTCCCTCCCCCATGACGAAACCATCGCGATCGCGGTCATAGGGGCGCGAGGCGCGTTCCGGCCGATCGTTGAAATTGGTCGAGAGAGCGCGGCAAGCCGCGAAGCCCGCGATCGCCAAGCGGCAGACCGGCGATTCGGTCCCGCCGGCAAGCATGACGTCGGCGTCGCCGAGCTGAACGAGACGCGAGGCGTCGCCGATGGCGTGCGCACCCGTCGAACAGGCCGTGACGACGGCGTGGTTCGGTCCTTTGAGACCGTGCTCGATGGAGACATAGCCCGCGGCGAGATTGATGAGGCGGCCGGGAATGAAGAACGGGCTCACCCGGCGCGGCCCCTTCTCGGCGAAGAGGAGCGACGTCTTCTCGATCCCCTGAAGGCCGCCGATGCCGGAGCCGATCAAGACCCCGGTGCGGATTTGATCCTCATAGGCGCTTGGCTGCCAGTCGGCATCCTTGAGCGCCTGAGTGGCGGCGGCCATCGCATAGATGATGAACTCGTCGACCTTGCGCTGCTCCTTCGGCTCCATCCAGTCGGTTGGATTGAAGCTGCCGTTTGAGCCGTCGCCGCGCGGGACTTGGCACGCCACCTGGCAGGACAGGTCCGAGACCTCGAAACTCGTGATGCGGCGAGCGGCGTTGTGGCCGGCTGTCAGCCGTTGCCACGTGGTCTCATAACCGCAGCCAAGCGGCGAGACGAGACCGAGACCTGTGATGACGACACGTCGCATCGCGATTCGCGTGATCCTCGCGGGAAACCACTGTTAAGCCGTTCGAGGGCTTTTGTCTGTCAGGCGGGACGGCCGCGGGCGCGCGTCCCGCGCGAAGTCGCGTCAAGCGGCCGTGTTCTTCTCTAGGAACTTGATGGCGTCCCCGACCGTGAGGATCGTCTCCGCCGCATCGTCGGGAATCTCGCAGCCGAACTCTTCCTCGAAGGCCATGACGAGCTCGACCGTGTCGAGGCTGTCGGCCCCAAGGTCGTCGATGAAGCTCGCGTTCTCGGTGACCTTGTCGGCGTCGACCCCGAGATGCTCCACCACGATCTTCTTTACGCGCTCCGAGATATCGCTCATGTCCGCCTCACCCGTCTCTCAACTGTCGGTCCTTACGCTTCGCAGGTCCCCCCGAGCCGGCGGTTGACGCACCCCCGAGCGGCAAAGTCATGTGGGTTGATCGCGGTGGGATTGTCGTTTGTCAAGCCCCCACGGAACGGCCGCTTGCGTACCATACTTTGCACGGCCTTGCCAGAAGCCGCGACCCCCGCAGGACGGCCTCGCAAATGGCCTCGCGCCGTTGCTCTAAACCATTATATCTCAAACGCTTACACCATCACCATGCCGCCATTGACATGCATCGTCTCGCCCGTGATGTAGGCCGCCTCGGTGCTGGCGAGGAAGGCGACAGCCGCGGCCACGTCTTCGGGCTTGCCGAAGCTCTGAGCCGGGATCGCGGCGGCGATCATCTCCACTTGCTTGGGCGTGAGCGCATCGGTCATGGGCGTCTTGATGAACCCCGGCGCGATGCAGTTGGCGGTGATGCCCCGACTCGCCACTTCACGCGCAAGCGACTTGGTCATGCCGACAAGCCCCGCCTTCGAAGCGGCATAGTTGCCCTGCCCCGGATTGCCGAACACGCCCGAGATCGAAGCGATATTGACGATGCGCCCGTAGCGGCGCCGCATCATGCCCCGCAAAATGCCCCGGGTGAGCACGAACACGGAGGTGAGGTTGACCGCGATCACGTCGTCCCACTCCTCATCCTTCATGCGCATGAAGAGATTGTCGTGGGTAATGCCGGCATTGTTGACGAGGATGTCGACTTGGCCGAGCGTTTTTTCCGCCGTGTCGGCGAGCGCCGCCACGGCTCCCCGGTCGCGCAGGTCGCAAGGGAGCACGAAGGCGCGCGCGCCGAGTTCCGCGGCGAGCGCTTCGAGGCGCTCGGCCTTGGTGCCCGAGACGGCGACATTGGCGCCTTGCGCATGCAGCACCTTGGCGACGGCTCCGCCAATCCCGCCGGTCGCGCCCGTGACGAGCGCGCCTTTTCCTGTCAGGTCGAACATCGAAGCCTCTCCTATCTTTGCGCCTTAGGCCGCCAGCGCCGCCGCTGCCGCTTCGACTTCCTCCGGCAACCCCAGGCTCTTGGCCTCCATCCCTTCGAACCGCCGAGCAATTCCCGTCAGCACGCGACCGGCGCCGACTTCATACACGGTGCCGACGCCATGGTCCTTGAGATAGAGCATCGTTTCCCGCCATCGCACCATGCCGGTGACCTGCTCGACGAGGCGCGCGCGAATGGTTTCGGGGTCTGAGACTGACGCCGCGATCACGTTGGCCACGAGCGGAACAGCGGGCGGATCGATCTTCACCGCCGCGAGTGCCTCCTGCATCGCGTCGGCCGCGGGCTGCATCAGAGCGCAATGGAACGGGGCGCTCACCGGAAGCAGGACCGCACGGCGTGCCCCGTATTTTGGCGCCAAGCTCACGGCGCGTTCGATCGCGCGCTTGGTGCCGGAGATCACAACCTGTCCCGGAGCATTGTCATTGGCGGCTTGGCACACTTCGCCCTCGGCCGCGGCTTCGGCCAGCGCTTGCGCTTGAGCGAGATCGGCGCCGAGCAAGGCCGCCATCGCGCCCTCGCCGACGGGCACGGCCCCCTGCATGGCGCGGCCGCGTGTCTTGAGCAACCGTGCCGTATCGGCCAAGCTGAGCGCGCCGGACGCGGCAAGCGCCGAATACTCGCCAAGCGAATGCCCCGCCACATAGGCCACGCTGCGGGAAAGATTGAGACCCTTCTCGGCAAGCACGCCCATCGCCGCCAATGACACCGCCATCAGCGCCG
>DASUQP010000262.1:0-4272 GCA_036280475.1 Methyloceanibacter sp.
GCCGCCGCGGGCACACCAAGATGCGGGTGTTGGCAAGATATGAGTGAAGCTTTCGATATCTATACGCTTTTGTTCCTGGTGCTCGCGGTCGTGATTTTCATTCGGCTGCGCAATGTGCTGGGGCGGCGCACGGGCAATGAGCGGCCGCGTTACGATCCGTACACGAGACCCGATGCCAAGCGGGCCGGTGCGCCTGAAGCCAATGAGCCGGTTGTGGCGCTACCGCGCAGCCGCCCGACGCACGCCACGGTCGAAACGTCCGGCCCATCGACCGAAGACATCGAGGCGCGGCTTGGACGCCACGCCGCCAAGGACAGCCCCCTCGGACAGTCGCTCACGGGGCTGATCCGCGTCGATCCCGCCTTCGACCCGAACCAGTTCCTCGATGGCGCCAAGGCGGCCTACGAGATGATCGTCATGGCTTTCGCCGAGGGCGACGAGGCGACGCTGAAGCAGCTCCTCGGCGCCGAGGTCTATGAAGGCTTCGAGCGCGCGATTCGCGAACGCGAGAGCCGCGGCGAGAAGATGGAGTCGAGTCTCATCGGCATCGACAAGGCCGATATCATCGAGGCCGAGGTCAAGACCCGCACCGCCTACATTACGGTGAAGTTCGTGAGCGAACTCGTCTCCGTCACCCGCGACGCCGACGGCGAGGTGATCGAAGGCGACCCCAAGAAGGTGCGCGAAGTCACCGATATCTGGACGTTCGCGCGCGACGTCACCTCGCGCAATCCCAACTGGAAACTTGTCGCGACCGAAGCCGCCAACTAGCGCTTGGACGCTACTATGGAAGACTCGTCATGGCCGGGCTTGTCCCGGCCATCCACGTCTTTAGATTTGTGCTTCCGAGTCGCGTTTTGATGTCTCAGACGTCATCGCCGCTGGGCTTGGAACCGACGCGTTTCGAGACGCTCGAAGGCTGGGCGGAAGACGACCATGCCGCCGCCTTCGCGGCCTTCGTGCGGTCATGCCATGCCGATCCCGAATTGCCGCACGCTCGTGCCGCCGCAGCACTCGGTCCCGGGGTGAGCAGCGCCGTGGCGCGCGCGTTCTTCGAGGATCGGCTTCAGCCGCATGTTATCGCGGAAAGCTCCGACCCCGGCTTTGTCACCGGCTATTACGAGCCTGAAATCGAAGGGTCGTACGCCCGCGGCGGCCCGTTCCAGGTGCCCGTGTATCGCCGGCCCGACGACCTGATCACGGTCGCGCCCGATGCGGAGCGGGCGCGCTTCAACGACCGCATCACCGGATTGCGGCAGACGGCCGCGGGCCCGGTGCCCTACTACACCCGTCACGAGATTTGGGCAGGCGCGTTGGCGGGGCATGGACTCGAGCTGCTCTATCTCAAGGACGAGGTGGAGCTCTTCTACATGCAGGTGCAGGGATCGGGCCTGGTGCGCCTCAGCGAAGGGGGCACGGTCAGGCTCTCTTACGACGGCAAGAACGGGCATCCCTATACCTCGATCGGAAAGCTGCTCGCCGAGCGCGGCGCGATTGCGCCGGGCGCCATGTCGATGGCGGCGGTGAAGGCCTGGCTTAGAGCCGATCAGGCTCGCGGACGCGCGCTCATGGAGGAGAACCGGTCCTATGTCTTCTTCCGCGTCCTGGACGCGGAAGAGGGGCGCGACGGTCCGCGCGGAGCACAAGGCGTTTCGCTCACGCCGGTGCGGAGCCTCGCCGTCGATACCGCGTATCACCGGCTCGGTCTGCCGATCTTCGTGACGGCGGATGGGCTCATGACCGAGGATGGACACCCATTCCGGCGGCTGATGATCGCGCAGGACGTCGGCTCGGCGATCAGGGGTCCGGAGCGCGGCGACATCTTCTGGGGGACGGGCGAGGAAGCGGGAGCGATCGCCGGAAGCACACGCCACCGCGCGCGATTTCACGTTCTCATGCCGAAATAGACAGTAACCGCTGTGGTGTATGAAGCTACGAGCGATGGGGTTACTGGATTCCCGCTTTCGAGGAATGACAGGGTCATGGGCAGGCAGAGAGACGAGAGCGACGAAGAGCTGTGGGAACGCGTGGCCCGCAGCGCCAAGCCGATTGCCAAGGGGCGCGCCGCCCCGCCCGCCGATCGGCCGAAGGCGCCCGCGCGCAAGGCGGCCAAGGAACCGGCGCGGGCGCCGCTTCCGCCCGCGGCAAAGGCCGCGGCAAAGCCTTCTCTCGCCGCGCGCGCCGAGCTCTTGGACCGGCAAACCGTGCGACAGCTCGAGCGGAAGCGACTTGCGGTCGAGGCGCGGCTCGATCTCCACGGCATGCGGCAGAGGGACGCGCACGCGGCTTTGCGGCGATTTCTCAAGTCGGCGCAAGGGAAAGGCTATCGCCGTGTCCTGGTCATCACGGGCAAGGGCGCCGAGCCCGACGCGACGAGGAGTTTCTACGAGGCGGAGGACCGCGGGGTGCTGCGCCAGGCCGTGCCGCACTGGCTTGGCCAGCCTGACCTCGCATCCGTGGTGATCAGCTACGCTGAGGCGCCCCGCCGCCTCGGGGGCGAAGGCGCTCTCTATGTGCGGCTCAGGGCGCCGAAACGCCAATAACGGTCGCGCCGCCAGATTTTGGCTGAAGGCCGCTACAAAATGAATTTCGACAGGTCGGCGTTCTTGGCGAGGTCGCCGATATGCTCGCGCACGTAAGCGGCGTCGATGACGACCGTCTCGCCGGCCTTGTCGCCGGCGTCGAACGAGATGTTGTCGAGGATGCGCTCCATCACCGTCATCAGGCGGCGGGCACCGATATTCTCGACGGCGGTGTTCACCTCGACCGCGATGTCGGCGATGGCCTCGATCGCGTCGGTGGTGAATTCGAGCTCGACCCCTTCGGTCTTCATCAGCGCCACGTATTGCTTGATGAGACACGCCTTCGGCTCGGTGAGAATGCGGCGGAAGTCGTCGCGGGTCAGCGGGCGAAGCTCGACGCGGATGGGAAGCCGGCCCTGGAGTTCGGGCAGGAGATCCGAGGGCTTGGCGAGGTGGAACGCGCCCGAAGCGATGAACAGAATATGGTCGGTCTTGATCGGCCCGTATTTGGTGCCGACGGTCGTGCCCTCGATCAGCGGCAGGAGATCGCGCTGAACGCCTTCGCGGCTGACATCGGCTCCGATGCGCTCCGAGCGCGCGCAGATCTTGTCGATCTCGTCGAGAAAGACGATGCCGTTATTCTCGACGTTCCTGACCGCTTCCTGCACGATCATGTCGTTGTCGATGAGCTTGTCCGATTCCTCGCTCATGAGAATCTCGAACGAGTCGCGCACCGTGACCTTGCGCGGCTTGGTGCGCGTGCCGAACGTTTTGCCGAGCATCTCGGAGAGGTTGATCATGCCGACTTGGCTCCCCGGCATGCCGGGGATTTCGAAGGACGGCATGGTCGGCGTATCGGCGACCTGGATTTCGATCTCGCGCTCGTCGAGCTCGTTTGCGCGCAGGCGCTTGCGGAAGGCTTCGCGGGTCGAGAGAGCGGCGCCGGAGCCGACCAGCGCGTCGAGCACGCGCTCTTCGGCGTTGAGTTGGGCCTTCGCCGCCACCTCCTTGCGTTTCGTGTCGCGCACCAGGCCGATGCCCGCCTCGAGCAAGTCGCGCACGATCTGGTCGACGTCGCGGCCGACATAACCGACCTCGGTGAACTTGGTGGCCTCGACCTTGATGAACGGCGCGCCAGCGAGTTTGGCGAGACGCCGCGAGATCTCCGTCTTGCCGACGCCGGTCGGACCGATCATCAGGATGTTCTTGGGCAGCACCTCCTCGCGCATGTCGCCTTCGAGCTGCTGCCGCCGCCAGCGGTTGCGGAGCGCGATGGCGACGGCGCGCTTGGCGTCGCGCTGGCCGATGATGTGACGGTCGAGCTCCGAGACGATCTCGCGGGGGGAAAAGCTGGTCATCGCTGCCTACGCGTTACTTGGTTGCATCGAGGGTTTCGACCACGACCTCGTCATTGGTATTGACGTACAGGCCGCTAACACTGTTGAAAACGCACTACCGTGGATGTCCTTGTAAACCGCCAAATTTGAGCGTATGTAAGCCCAATGATAGCCCGCATTAGTGGGGGATTTTGTTAGCCCTACGAATGCCCGGCTAACGGAGGGCACAGTGCAGAAGATCAAATTCACCGATACCTCGATTGCCAATCTGAAGCCTCGAGTAGATCGCTTTCTGGTCCGCAACGTCAACCTCGCCGGGCACTATATAAGGATCTTTCCGAGCGGGACCAAAACCCATTACGCCCTTGCGCGCGATCCGAGTGGCAAGCAAGTCTGGCACACCATCGGCGATG
>DASUQP010000263.1:0-15536 GCA_036280475.1 Methyloceanibacter sp.
CCAAGGCGGCCTATGCGCGCGCAGCCAACCGGCTGAACCTCGTATTGGAGCGGCTCGAGCAGCCGCTGCCGCATACGAGCGAGATCGACGCGGGGGCGGCGCATCCGGAGCCCAAGGCCGCCACCGCGGCCCAGGCCTATATGGCGAAGGTGATGCGCGCGAAGGACTATATTGCCGCGGGCGACATCTTTCAGGTGGTGCTGAGCCAGAGCTTCGAGGCGCCCTTCAGCCTCCCCTCTTTTGCGCTTTACCGCGCGCTCCGGCGCGTCAATCCCTCTCCCTTCCTCTACTACCTCGATTTTGGCGGCTTCGCCGTCGTGGGTTCGAGCCCCGAGATTCTCGTCAGGGTGCGCGACGGTATTGTCACCATCAGGCCGATTGCCGGCACGCGGCCAAGAGGGGCAACGCCGGAGGAGGACAAGGCGCTTGCCAAAGAGCTGCTCGGCGACGCCAAGGAGCGCGCCGAGCATCTGATGCTGCTCGACCTCGGCCGCAACGATTTGGGGCGCGTGGCGGAGATCGGCAGCGTGCGCGTGACCGAATCGTTCTTCCTCGAGTATTACAGCCAGGTGATGCACATCGTGTCGAATGTCGAGGGGAGACTTGCTTCCGGCTTCGACGCCGTCGATGCCCTGATGGCGGGCTTCCCCGCCGGCACGGTCTCGGGCGCGCCGAAAGTGCGCGCCATGGAAATCATCGACGAACTTGAGGACGAGGCACGCGGTCCCTATGCGGGCTGCGTCGGTTATTTCTCGGCCGGCGGCGAGATGGACAGCTGCATCGTTCTTAGGACCTCGGTGGTGAAGGATGGGACGATGTATGTCCGGGCCGGCGCCGGCATCGTCGCCGATTCGGTGCCCGAGTTCGAACAGGCCGAATGCGTGAGCAAAGCGCGCGCGCTGTTCAGGGCCGCCGACGAAGCCGTGCGTTTCGCCGCCCGCGCCAAGCGTGGCCAGTAAGCGGCTCGGCTCATGCTCACGCTTGCTCTTCTCCGTCACGCCAAATCAAGTTGGAGCAACCCCACGACGGTCGATCGCGAGCGGCCGCTTGCGGCGCGGGGGCTCGCCGACGCGCCGCTCATGGGCAAGGCCATGGCCGATCGCGGCATCGATCCGGAGCTCGTTCTCTGCTCGTCGGCGCGGCGCACCCGCGACACGCTCAGCCTTGTTCTTCCGGAACTCCGCGTCGAGCCCAAGGTCGTCTACGAAGACGCGCTTTATCACGCGAGCGCCGAGCAAATGCTCGACATCCTGCATGGCCTTCAGCCGGGCGCGAACCGCGTAATGCTCGTCGGGCACAATCCCGAGATCCATGCCTTCGCGCTCGACCTCGTGGGCTCCGGGCCCAAAGATTTCCGGGATCGCCTGAGAGCGAAATATCCGACCGCGGCCCTGGCCGTGATCAATTTCGAAAGCGGTTTGTGGAAGAGCGTTGCGGTCAATAGCGGGGCGTTAAGCCTGTTCCTGACCCCGAAGGATTTGCGCGCCTAGCGCTCGCCCGCCGCGCCTTGCCGCGTCTTGACGGGACGTAGGCGCCGAGCGTAACACCACCCGATGCTCACGCTCATCGATAATTACGACAGCTTCACCTACAACCTCGTCCATTTTCTCGGCGAATTGGGCGCCTCGACGCGCGTCTATCGCAACGACAAGATCACCGTAGACGAGGTCTTGGCGGAAACGCCCGAGGCGATCGTTCTATCGCCCGGACCATGCGACCCGGATCGCGCCGGAATCTGCCTGGAACTCATCGCGCGCGCGGGGCCCGTGCTGCCGATCCTCGGCGTCTGTCTCGGCCACCAGGCCATCGGCCAGGTCTATGGCGGCCGCGTGGTGCGCGCCCCCAGCCTGATGCACGGCAAATTGTCGAAGGTTCATCACACCGGAAAAGGCGTCTTCGCCGGCGTCCCGCAGGACTTCTCGGCCACGCGGTACCATTCGCTGGTGGTCGAGCGCGCAAGCCTGCCCGACACGCTCGAGATCACGGCGGAGACGGGCGACGGCGTCATCATGGGACTTCAGCATAAGCGCTATCCCGTGCACGGGGTCCAGTTCCACCCCGAAAGCATCGCCTCTGAGCACGGCCATCAGCTTCTTGCCAATTTTCTCGACCTCGCCCGCGTCGAACGGCGCGCGCGCGGAAAAGTGCCACGAGCATCAGCCGGTGTCCTCTAACCGCTCGACCGCGAGCATGTCGGAGCTTGCGGACCTTCGCCCCATTCTCCGCGGCGTGGCGGACGGCGAGACGCTGACGGAGAAAGAAGCGGCCGAGGCCTTTTCGCTCATCATGTCGGGCGCGGCGACCGAGGCGCAAATCGGCGCGCTTCTGCTGGGCCTTCGCGTTCGCGGCGAGACGGTGGAAGAAATCGCCGGCGCCGCTCGCGCGCTGCGCGCACGCGCCGTGAAGGTCAGCGCGCCGGAAGGCGCCATCGATACGTGCGGCACCGGCGGCGACGCCAAGGGCACGCACAATATCTCGACGTGTGCCGCCTTCGTGGTTGCGGGTGCCGGCGTGCCGGTCGCCAAGCACGGCAACCGGTCGATCTCTTCGCGCTCCGGCTCGGCCGATGTGCTGGCCGCGCTCGGCGTCAATATCGAATGCGGGGCCGAGGCGATTTCGCGCTCGATCGCCTCATGCGGGCTCGGCTTCATGTTCGCGCCGGCGCATCATGCCGCCATGCGCCATGTCGCCAAGGTGCGGACCGAGCTCGGCACGCGCACCATCTTCAACCTGCTTGGCCCGCTCGCCAATCCCGCCGGAGTAAAATATCAGGTCGTGGGCGTCTTCGGCGAGGCGTGGGTCGAACCCATCGCGCGCGTCCTCGGATTGCTGGGGACCGAGCGGGCCTGGGTCGTGCACGGCGCCGACGGCCTCGACGAGCTGACGACGACCGACATCAGCCATGTGGCGGTGCTGGATGGCGGCAACGTCTCGACCTTCAAGGTCTCGGCGAAGAACGCCGGGCTGCCCGAGGCCAGGCCCGAGGATCTGATCGGCGGCGATGCGGCCGCGAACGCGGGCGCGCTTCGCGCCGTGCTCGAAGGGAAACCCGGTCCGTTGCGGGACATTGTTCTTTTCAACGCGGCCGCGGCGTTGCTGGTCGCAGGCAAGGCCAAGACCTTGCGCGAGGGCGTGGCGCTCGCCGCTCGATCCATCGATGGCGGCAGAGCGAAAGCCGTGCTCGAAGCGCTCGTTAAGCTCAGCCATGATAGAATGTGAGCCATGGCACAGGTGCTCGACGACATCCTCGCCTATAAGCGCAAGGAGGTGGCAGCCGCCAAGGCGGCGGTGAGCGAAGCCGCCTTGCGCGCCAAAGCCGAGGCCCAAGGCCCGGTGCGGCCCTTCGCGGCCGCGCTGCGGTCGCGGCTTGCCCAAGGCGAATATGCCCTCATTGCCGAGATCAAAAAGGCAAGCCCCTCGAAGGGACTGATCCGCGCCGATTTCGATCCGCCAGCGCTCGCCCGCGCCTATCAGGAAGGCGGCGCAACCTGCCTTTCGGTTTTGACCGACACGCCGTCCTTTCAGGGGCTCCCCGCCCATATCTCCGCGGCGCGCGACGCGACGATGCTCCCGGTCCTGCGCAAGGACTTTATGCTCGATCCCTATCAGGTGAATGAGGCCCGCGCGCTCGGCGCCGATTGCATCCTCATCATTCTCGCTGCGGTCGACGATGCGACCGCACGGCGCCTGACCGAGCAAGCGCGCGATCTCGGCATGGACATTGTCGCCGAGGTGCATGACGAGGCCGATCTCGACCGCGCCCTCCGCCTCGACACGCCGCTCATCGGCATCAACAACCGCGACCTCAAGACTTTCGCAACGACGCTTGCCACAAGCGAGCGTCTCACGCCGCTCGTGCCTGCCGATCGCATCGTCATTGCCGAGAGCGGCATCTTCACCCATGCCGATCTTGCGCGGCTTGCCCGCTCTGGCGTGCGTGCCTTCCTCGTCGGCGAAAGCCTGATGCGGCAGAAGGACGTGGCGGCGGCAACCCGCGCGCTCCTGACCGGGTCCTTGACGCGAGCGGAGGCGGCCCAATGACGGCGCGTCTCAGTCACTTGAACGAAAAGGGCGAGGCCCGCATGGTCGACGTGTCGGGCAAAGAGGTCACGTCCCGTACCGCCCGCGCCGAGGGTTTCGTCGCCATGGCAGCGGAGACGCTCGAACTGATCCTTTCGGGGCGCGTGCCCAAGGGGGACGTGCTCGCGACCGCCCGCATCGCCGGGATCATGGCCGCAAAGCGGACGCATGAGCTGATCCCTCTTTGCCATTCGCTGCCGCTCACGGAGGTGACGGTCGAATTCGAGCCGTCGCGCGATCCGCCCGGCCTCGCCGTAACGGCTTCGGCCAAGGTCGACGCAAAGACCGGAGTCGAGATGGAGGCGCTGGTCGCCGTGTCGATTGCCTGTCTCACCATCTACGACATGTGCAAGGCGGCCGACCGGGCGATGTCCTTCACCGGCATCCGTCTTCAGGAAAAGACGGGCGGGCGCTCGGGCACGTTCCGCCGCTGACCGCAATGGCTCCTGTCTCCGTTGCAGAGGCTCTTGCCCGCGTGACCAAGGGGCTCGCGCCGCTCGAGGCCGAGCGCGTGGCGCTCGAGGCGGCTGACGGCCGCGTGCTTGCCGAGGATGTCGCTGCACTGGTGACCCAGCCGCCTTTCGATGCCTCGGCGATGGACGGCTACGCGGTCCGCGCCGCCGACGTGGCGGCGCTCCCGGCAACGCTGCGCCTGGTCGGACGGTCTGCGGCGGGCGCGGGCTTCCGCGGCAAAGTGGGAGCCGGCGAAGCCGTGCGCATCTTCACCGGCGCGCCGGTCCCCGAAGGGGCCGATCTCATCGTCATTCAGGAAAACGCCGAAGAGAAATCGGGGGCTGTGGTCATCAAGGAGGCCGCAGGCGGTCCTTACATCCGCCGGCGGGGGCAGGATTTCACCGAGGGCGAGGTGCTCTTGACGGCGGGCACGAGACTTGGGCCGCGCGAGCTGATGCTTGCCGCCGCCATGAACCCGCGTGATCTGCCCGTTCGGCGCAAGCCGAGGGTGGCGATCCTCGCCACCGGCAACGAGGTCGTGGCGCCTGGCTCCGAGCTCGCGGCCGATCAGATCGTGTCCTCCGTGCCTTACGGGCTTGCGGCGCTGATTGCGCGCCACGGCGGCGAGGCGATTCCCCTCGGCATCGCCAAGGACGAGCCGGAGAGCATCATCACGCTCGCCCGCGCCGGAAGCGCCGCCGACATCCTCGTCACGATCGGCGGGGCCTCTGTCGGCGAGTACGATCTGGTGGCGACAGCACTCAAGTCCGAGGGGCTCGAGCTCGATTTCTGGAAGATCGCCATGCGCCCGGGCAAGCCCCTGCTCTTCGGCCGGTTGGGAGATCAGCGCGTTCTCGGCGTGCCGGGCAACCCGGTCTCGGCGCTGATCTGCGCCCACGTGTTTCTCGTCCCCATGCTCGGCAAGTTGCTGGGGCTTGCCGAAGAGACGCGTCCTGAGCCCGAGGCAGTCCTCGGCGAGGCGCTTCCCGCCAACGGTGAGCGCGAGCATTACATGCGGGCGCGGTCGGAATGGCGCGACGACGGGGTGCGGGTCGTCACCCCCCTGCCCTCGCAGGACTCCTCTCTGGTGGCGGCGCTCGCGCGTGCCGACTGCCTCATCGTGCGCGCTCCAAACGCGCCTGCGGTTTCAGAAGGCGCTTCCGTCAGGATCGTGCCGCTCGACCCCGGTTAAGGCGTCGGAAACCCGAATCGCGCGACCTGTGGCGGGTCGGCTGCCCTGGCCACCCCCCCCCCGCATCTTGGGGGTTAAACCCTTGCGGAACACAAACAGAACAGATAAACTTGTTCATGATTTGTACAGGCGAGGCGAATCGCTAGGGCGGCGCCGATCAGGGGCAAGCCCACCGCTCGAAGGGGACCAGATGCTCACATCGAAGCAAAAAGAGCTTCTCATGTTCATTCATGAGCGGTTGAAGGAAACCGGCGTGCCGCCCTCGTTCGACGAGATGAAGGAGGCACTCGACCTCAGGTCGAAATCAGGCATCCACCGTCTCATCACGGCGCTCGAGGAGCGGGGCTTCGTCCGCCGCCTGCCCCACCGTGCACGCGCCATGGAGATCGTGCGCTTGCCGGAATCCGTGCCCCAGGGGCTTTCCGGGCGGAGCCGAGGCTTCTCGCCGAGCGTAATCGAGGGAAGCCTTGGGCGCGTTCCCCAGCTGGCCGAAGGCGAGGCCCTGCCGCAGACAGTTTCGGTTCCGGTGATGGGCCGTATCGCCGCCGGCGTCCCCATCGAAGCCATCCAAACGCGGCTCAGCACCATCGAAGTGCCGCCCGAGCTTCTCACCAAAGGCGAGCATTTCGCGCTCGAGGTCAAAGGCGATTCCATGATCGAGGCCGGCATCCTCGAAGGCGATACCATCATCGTCAAGAAATGCGACGACGCCGGCAACGGGGACATCGTCGTGGCGCTCGTCGACGAGGAGGAAGCGACGCTCAAGCGCTTGCGCCGCCGCGGCGACTCGATCGCGCTCGAAGCAGCCAACCCGTCCTATGAAACGCGCATCTTCGGCCCCGACCGCGTGCGCGTGCAGGGACGCCTCGTCGGGCTGATCCGCCGCTACTAGAGCATTAGCATTCATTCGTCAGGGTTGCCTTCCCCACACGGGTCGCGCACCGCGCCGTCTTGATTGCCGCCGGTATCGGGCGACGCTCTCCGCATCGCGGGGACAATGGCGCGGTTGGGCACCCAGGGCCTCTGTCCGCGCGCCGCTGCAACCGTCTCCGTCCTGATCGATAGTCCCTCGATAAAGAGCGCATGCGCCCCTTGCGCTTTCAGCATGCGGCGATCGACGATGACGCGCGCGGCGCGGCATTTCTTGCCGATGGTGAAGGGCGCAATGACGATGTCGGCAAGCCGGCAGTCCTCCTCCAGCGCGCCGGGATGGCGGATAAGCGCCACCGTCTTCCCCTTGACCACGCCGATGCAGCCCAAAGTGTCGCAGCGGAAGACGGTGTCATCCGTCGCGTTGGGGACGTCGCGTTCGTCACCGTCGGCAAGCAGCCATTTTTCCGCGCTGTAGCTCGCCGCCGTCGCCGGGGGAAATACGAGGCTGCCGGCGTCCGACCTGACCGCCGCGGTATCGCCACCCCGCTCGATGAGCACGTCGGGCCGCTCGGTCTGCGGCGCGAGCGCGATGCCGAAAGCTGCGATCACGAGGCCGAGCATGCGGGCGCGCGTCTGCCAAAGACAGAGCCACAAGCCCCGAGCACGATGAGGACGAGCGCGAGGCCCGAAATCTGCGGCAAGATCGAGACTGCGCCGGGCCAGGACGCCACCCATTCGCCCGTTGCGACCATCAGATCGATGCCGGCTCCCATCACTTGAAGCGGCCAGAACTCCAGCCCGAATGGCATGGCGGCAAGGCTCAGCAGCGCCATCGGCATGATCAGGACGCTCACCAGGGGGGCGGCTAGCAGATTGGCGACGAGCCCGTAATGCGTCATGCGGTGGAAGTGATAGAGCGCAAAGGGCGCGATCGCGGTGCCGGCAACGAGCGTCGTGGCGGCCGCGCCCGCGAGGAGGCTCGTGCCCCGGTGGAAGGTTCCCCAGAGGGGACTTGCGTCGCGCAATCTCATCCGGCTCAGCCCTGACAGCCATTCATAGAGCGCGACGAGCGCGACCACGGCCGCAAACGACATTTGGAAGCTGGCGTCGAACAGCGATTCAGGAGCGACGAGGAGGATGGCAAGAGCGGCAAGCGCGACGTTGCGCATGGTCAGCGCAGGCCGGTCGAGCATGACCGCGATCAAGACGATGCTCATCATGATCCAGGAGCGAACCGTGGGCACGGCGGCGCCAGACAACGCGAGATAGAAGGTGGCCGCGGCAAGGGCGAGCGCGGCAGCCCATTTCTTGATCGGATAACGGAGCGCAAGTCCCGGCACGAGAGCGAACAGCGCGCGCGCGAGCCAGAACACCGTTCCCGCCATGATCGCCATGTGCAGGCCGGAGATGGAGAGGATGTGTGTCAGCCCGGAATCGCGCATGGACTCGGTCACGTCCTCTGAGATGCCGCCCCGTTCGCCGGTGATGAGCGCAACCGCGATCGCGCCGGTCTCGCCGGGCAAGGCCGCCCTGATGCGGGCGTTGATCGCAGCTCTCAACGCATCGACATGGGACCAGGACGCCAAGTCCCAAGGCGGCGCAGGCGCGCCGTCCAGGAGCGATACCTTGCTCGTGGCGTAGCCCGTTGCGCCGAGGCGGTCGAACCAGGCAGCCCGCGCGAATCGAAACCGCCGGGCTCGATCGGCTCTGGCGGCGGCTGGAGCGTCGCCCGCAACGCGATCGCTTCGCCGATCTTCACCTCCGCCGCATACTTTGCGGGCATGCTGATGCGGACGCGGTAGGGCGTTGCCTCGGGCTTCAGGCCATCCACGGAAAGGGCCCGCAGCATGAGCCGGGCCCTCCCCTTTTCGCGCAATTCGTGCGCCTCGACGAAGCCCGACACCGTGACATAGCGGAACTCTTGCGCGAGCACAGGGGCCCGCACCAACTCGGTCCGAAGCTTGGCGACGGCGAAGCCTGAGGCAAAAGCGAGCGCTGCCCCGCCGATGCATAGCCCGAGCCGCGCATGCCTGATCGCGAGACTGAAGCCGAGTGCGCCGAGCGAAAGCGCGAGCGCCACCCGCATGGCAGGCTCGTCGGCAAGCGCGAAATAGGAGAGGACGCCGGCGGCGAACAGCACCGGGACCCAGAGGATCCAGCGGTCCCGCTCCGCTTCGAGTGCGCGCGCCGAAGCGGCGAGGCTCGCAGACAGCAGCCCGTCGCGGCGTCCCGCGCGGTCGTGGCCGTTACGGTCGCGCTCGTCTTCCCCCGTGACCCACATGGCCGACGCTCAGCACCGGCAGAGGCGCCTCGCCCCTGCCCTTACCCCGCATCCACCCCTATGCTACATCACGCCCGCTTGACCCCCTAGCCCCGCATCGGAACGGCCAAGAAGCGCCCGAAGGAACGCTTATGCGCGAAAAAGTCGTCACGCGGTTCGCCCCCTCGCCCACCGGCTATCTGCATATCGGCGGGGCGCGCACGGCGCTGTTCAATTGGCTCTATGCGCGCGCCAAGGGCGGCAAGATGCTGCTTCGCATCGAGGACACCGATCAGGCGCGCTCAACGGAGGGGGCGATTCTCGCGATCCTCGACGGCTTGCGCTGGCTCGAGCTCGATTGGGACCGAGACCCTGTCTACCAGCTTACGCGCGCGGAGCGCCATCGCGCGATCGCCGAGCAACTGCTTGCCGAGGGCAAAGCCTATCGCTGCTACGCGAGCCCCGAGGAGCTTCAAGCCATGCGCGAGCGTGCTCGCGCCGAGGGGCGCGCGCCAGGCTATGACGGCACCTGGCGCCATCGCGATCCCTCGGAAGCGCCCGCAGGCATCGAGCCCGCGCTCCGCTTCAAGGCCCCGCGCGAAGGCGAGACCGTGATCGAGGACCGGGTTCAGGGCCGCGTCGTCTTTGCCAACAAGGACCTCGACGATCTGGTGATCCTGCGCAGCGATGGAACCCCGACCTACAATCTCTCCGTCGTGGTCGACGACCACGACATGGGCATCACTCATGTCATCCGCGGCGACGACCATCTCACCAATGCGGCCCGCCAGACTCAGATCTTCAAGGCGCTTGGATGGGACACGCCGGTCTACGCCCACGTCCCTCTCATCCATGGTCCCGATGGCGCCAAATTGTCCAAGCGCCATGGCGCGCTCGGCGTCGAAGCCTATCGGGCCATGGGTTACCTGCCGGCGGCGCTGCGCAATTATCTCGTGAGACTCGGCTGGAGCCACGGGGACGCCGAGATCATGTCGACGGAAGAGATGGTCCGCTGGTTCGATCTCGATGCGATCGGCCGCTCGGCGGCGCGGTTCGATTTCGCCAAACTAGAGAATCTGAACGGCCATTATCTCCGCGCCATGCCCGACGCCGAGATCGTGAAGCGGCTGAAGGCGCTTCTTCCCCAGCTCCCGGACGGCGCTGCGCTCAGCCAGCGGATCGGCGAGGAGGGCTGGCGCAAATTGGAGCGCGCCATGCCGGGGCTGAAAGAGCGTGCCAGGACCCTTGTCGAGCTTCTCGACAACGCGTCTTACCTGTTCGCGACGCGACCGCTAGTCCTCGACGGGCAGGCCTCGAAGCTCCTCGACGAATCGGGGCGCGAGACGCTCGCGGCTATTTTGCCGCAGCTCGAATCGGTCGAGCCGTGGACGCAAGCGGGCCTTGAGGAGGCCGTCCGGACCTTCACCGAGGCGGCCGGACTCAAGCTCGGCAAAGTCGCCCAGCCGGTGCGGGCGGCCTTGACGGGACGGTCGACTTCTCCGGGTATTTTCGATGTGCTCGAGGTCCTCGGACGCGAGGAATCGCTTGCCCGCCTGCGCGATCAAGTGCATGCAGGAAGCCCTGCTTAATATCTAGGCAAGCCCGGTTGTTGCGCTGCGGGACAATCGGCGCGATTATGTGGCAGTGCAAAAATTCCTTCGGCCGCCAACGCGCAACCGGCGCGAGATAGCGGCTATGACGGTCAGAGGAGCCTTTCGATGAGCGTGGCAGAAAATCTTCGCGCGCCCGGCGCACCCACGGCGACTGTCCTGATCGACGGCGTGCGGTACGACTTGCCCGTCCTCAAGGGCACGCTCGGTCCCGATGTCATCGACATCAACGCCTTCTACCAGGAGACCGGCTGCTTCACCTACGACCCGGGCTACACCTCGACGGCGAGTTGCGAGTCGAAAATCACCTTCATCGACGGCGACAAGGGCGTCCTGCTCTATCGCGGCTATCCCATCGATCAGCTCGCCGAGCAAGGAACCTTTCTTGAGACGGCTTACCTGCTGCTCTATGGCGAGCTGCCGACAGCCGCGCAGTTCAAGGAGTTCAAGGAGCGCATCACCAGGCACACAATGGTGCATGAGCAGATGACGCGGTTCTACACCGGGTTCCGGCGCGACGCACATCCGATGGCCGTCATGGTGGGCGTGGTCGGCGCGCTCTCGGCCTTCTATCACGACTCGATCGACATCAAGGATCCGAGCCAGCGCGAGATGGCGAGCATCCGCATGATCGCAAAGATGCCGACGATCGCGGCCATGGCGTACAAATACTCGATCGGGCAGCCCTTCATCTATCCCAAGAACGAGCTCGACTACTCTTCCAACTTTCTGCACATGTGCTTCGCCGTGCCGTGCGAGGAGTACCAGGTCAATCCGGTGCTCGCGCGCGCGATGCGGCGCATCTTCATCCTTCATGCCGACCACGAGCAGAACGCCTCGACCTCCACGGTGCGACTTGCCGGCTCATCGGGCGCAAACCCGTTTGCGTGCATCTCGGCCGGCATTGCCTGTCTTTGGGGGCCTGCCCATGGCGGCGCCAACGAGGCTGCGCTGACCATGCTGCAGGAGATCGGCACGGTTGACCGCATCCCCGAGTTCATCCAGCGCGCCAAGGCCAAGGACGATCCGTTCCGTCTCATGGGCTTCGGCCACCGGGTCTACAAGAACTACGACCCGCGGGCGAAGATCATGCAGAAGACGGCCCACGAGGTGCTCGAGGCCGTCGGTCACCGCAACGATCCGATCCTCAAAGTCGCGCTCGAGCTCGAGCGCATCGCGTTGTCGGACGATTTTTTCATCGAGAAGAAGCTCTATCCCAACATCGATTTCTATTCCGGGATCACGCTGAAAGCGCTTGGATTCCCGACGGACATGTTCACCGTGCTGTTCGCCATCGCGCGCACGGTGGGCTGGATTGCGCAGTGGAAGGAGATGCTCACCGATCCGATGCAGCGCATCGGCAGGCCGCGTCAGCTCTACACGGGCGCGACCGAGCGGGATTACGTTCCGATGGACCGGCGCTAGGCGCCATCGCGCCCGGCCAAGCTCACGCCAAGCAGAAAAAGTCCGTTGCGGTCGGCCGTCGCGATCGTGGCGTCGCGGTCTGCCATCAGCACGCGTCCCGCCGCCACGGCGATGCCGGCAAGACCGGCGCCGGCCGCCTTCGTGACGGTGTCGGGGCCAATGGTGGGGAGGTCGACGCGTTCTTCCTGGCCGAACTTCGGCACCTTGACGAGGACCCCCGCCCGGCCGCGCTTGCCCGTCCGTCCCGCAGCGCGCAACTCGGCGCACCGGGCGAGCATCGCGTCGGTCCCTTCCGCCGCCTCAACGGCGAGAACGTAACCTTTGGCGACGACTGCTGCCTGCCCGACATCGAGCCGCCCGAGCGCGCCGACGACGCGGAACGCCAAATCGATATCGGCCTTGTCCTCCGCGTTTGGAGCCTTGCCGCCAAGGACCCCCTCCTCGGCCAAGAGCTCCGGCGCGACGGCGTCCGCGCCATGAACGCGGTACCCTTTCTGCTCGAAGAAGCGCACGACCCGCGACAGCACATGATCGTCGCCGCCCTTGCCGAGGCTGAGGATGAAGGGCAAGGTCTTGATGGCGCCGAGGTCGAGCCGGACATTGGAAAAGTCCGGACGGTTCACCCCGCCGATGATGACGATATCGCCGCATCCGTTTTGGTCGAGGGCGCGGAACATCTTGCCGATTTCGCCCCATTTCACCCAGGTATGCGGAAACCGTTCGATCTCGTCGCGCGCTTCGCCGCGAATGCCGACAATATGGAGCGAGAGCCCCCGCGACGCCGCCGCCTCGGCGACCGCGCGCGGAAGCGGACCCCGCCCGGCGATGATTCCGAGCGGGCCTTCTATCTTGACTGCCTCGGGCACGGCTGCTGCCAGCTCCGTCAGCGCGCCGGCGGTGCGGCGCTGTTCGGCACGCAGAAGGAGCGATCGGATTCTTTCTTGATGAAGTCGATGATCTGTTTGGCCAGCGGATTGGCCGAGAACATGCTCTCGACGTCCTCGAGCCGCTCCTTCAGCGTTCCCTCGCTCGAAAACAGCATGCGATAGGCTTGGCGAAGCTCGTGTATCTGCTCGCGCGGGAATCCCTTGCGCTTCAGACCGACGACGTTGAGCCCGACGAGGTTGGCGCGATTGCCGATGGCCATGCCAAACGGGATGACGTCGGCGGTGATGCCGGACATGCCGCCGACGAAGGCGTAGGCGCCGATGCGCACGAATTGGTGGACGGCGGACAGGCCGCCAATAATGGCGCCGTCGCCGATCGACACGTGGCCGCCAAGCGTCGCGGCGTTGACCAACGTGACATTGTCGCCGAGCGCGCAGTCATGCGCGACATGGACGCCGATCATCAGCAGGCAGTTGGCGCCGACCTTGGTCATCATGTGACCGCCCTCCGTGCCGGGGTTGACGGTGACATGCTCGCGGATCGTGGTGTTTGGGCCGATGGTCAGCGTGCTCGGCTCGCCGCGATACTTCACGTCCTGCGGCCTCTGACCGATGGAAGCGAAGGGGTACACCTGGCAGCCTTCCCCGATCGTCGTGCGGCCCCCGATCACGGCATGCGAATGCACGACGGCGCCATCGCCGAGTTCGACATCGGGTCCGATCACGCAAAAGGGACCGATCGTGACGCCCGTCCCAAGTTTTGCGCTTGGATCGACCACAGCGGTCGCATGGATGTTGACCATGCTCGCCCGACTTCAAGTCTCGACGATCACGGCGCTCACCTCAGCCTCGGCGACGAGGGTGCCGTCGACATGCGCCTGCGCGCGAAAGCGCCAGACGCGCCCGCGATTGCGCATTTTTTGAACGTGGTAGTGGACAGTATCGCCGGGCACCACGGGGCGGCGGAACCGGGCCTTGTCGATGGCCATGAAATAGACAAGGGGCGGTTCCTTGAACTCTTCTAGATGGCGCATGCAGAGGGCGCCGGCGGTCTGCGCCATGCCCTCGATCAGGAGCACGCCGGGCATCACGGGATTGCCGGGGAAGTGTCCCTGGAAATAAGGCTCGTTGACGGTCACGTTCTTGATGCCGACGGCCGAGCGATCGCCGTCCATGTCGACGATGCGGTCGACCAGGAGAAACGGATAACGGTGCGGCAGAAGCTTCAGGATGTCGGTAATTTCCGCCTTCCCGAGCTTCGATTTCACTCCGCTCTCATTCATCGACGCCAACTCCCTGGACGGGCCCTGCGCACCCTAAGCGCCCGTCTCGCTTCCGCCCTCGTCGTGATCAAGCTTCAAATCCTTTCGTTCGGCAAGCTTTTGCAACAGCGTAAGCTCGCGGAACCAGAGACGCACCGGCTTGGCGGGGGTCCCACCCCATCTGACCCCCGGCGGCACGTCGCCCCGCACATTACTGCTCGCGGCAATCTGCGCGCCAGCGCCAATCTTGACGTGGCCGACGACGCCGACCTGGCCGCCGAGAACCACGAAATCGCCGAGTTCCGCGCTCCCGGAAATGCCGGTTTGAGCCACGATGACGCAATGCCTTCCAATCACCACGTTGTGCCCGATTTGCACGAGATTATCAATTTTGGTGCCCTCCCCGATCACGGTGTCCCGCAAGGCGCCCCGGTCGATCGTGGTATTGGCGCCGATTTCCACCCCGTCTTGAATGATGACGCGGCCGATCTGCGGCACCTTCAGGTGGCCATTCTTGCCCATCGCAAAGCCGAACCCATCCTGGCCGATGGCAACGCCAGCGTGAATGGTCACCTGGTTGCCGACGAGCGCATGGGTGATCGAAGCATTGGGTCCGATATAGCAGTCGCGTCCGATATGAACGCGAAAGCCGATCACACTGCCGGCGGCAATGGTGGTCCCGCGCCCGATGCGTGCTTCGGGTGCAATCACAGCACCCGGCTCGACGATCGTCCCGGGCTCGAGCGCGGCACTCGGATGAACCGAAGCCGGGCCATCCCCGCCATCGGTCAGCGCGGCCTTGGGCTTGACGGCATCGGGATAGAACAGGAGGAGCGCACGCGCGAAAGCGCGATAGGGCTCAGGTGTAATCAGGCAGGCGGTGCCGGCCGGTGCCTGGTCGGCGAATTTGGGCGCGACCAGGCAGGCGCTTGCTGCGGTCCTGGCAAAGAGCGACAGGTATTTCGGATTGTCGAGAAACGAGAGGTCGCCCGGCCCCGCGTTGTCCAAGGGCCGGACATCCTTGATGGCGGTGCGAAGATCGGTGCCGCCGGCCGGCTTGGCGTGCGCGGCCTCGGCGACAGTCCCCAAGGCGAAAGGGCCGGCACGTTCGAAGAAGCCTGGATGTTCCATCAATTTCTGTGGAGACGGGGCAGCGCTGCGGAATGGGCCATAGCGCGAAGCCATAGCCGCAAATGACCCGTTTTAGAAGTTCGTCGAAGCGCCAAAGCGGAAGAATTCGGTCTTATCGAAATCAGCCTTGAGCAATGCCTCGGCGAAATCTGCGCGGAGGGGGCCGAGCGGCGACTGCCAGATCAGGCTGAAACCCGTGGAAAGGCGCACCTCGGTGCTATCGAGGATGAAGCTTCCCTCGTCGGCGACCGCGTCCAGCGCTAGCCCGCTTGGCTGCCACAGCGATCCGGCGTCGACGAAAACGGCGGCTTGCATGCCGAGGCTTTCGGGAATGTAGGGGATCGGGAAACGGACCTCCGCGGT
>DASUQP010000264.1:0-2692 GCA_036280475.1 Methyloceanibacter sp.
CGAAATGCGCCGTGCTTGGCCCGGGCTTCCCGGCCGACCCGATCTAGTGTTTTCTGGGAGCCGAAAGGTAATTTTCGTCCACGGGTGCTTTTGGCATCGCCACCCCGGTTGCTACCTGACTACGACACCCAAAACGAGGGCTTCTTACTGGCGGCAAAAGTTCCGCCAAAACAAGCGCCGCGATTACAAGGCGGTCGAGGCTCTAGAGCACTCAGGCTGGTTGGTGTTGGTTGTTTGGGAATGCGAGACGGACGACATCAAGACGCTCGAGAGCCGCTTGTCCAGGTTCCTAAGGGACCGAAAATCCAAAGTATGATCGAATTGCTAGTTTCTAGCTTAGAGACTCACTTTTCGCCGGGCCGCTCTAGGTAATGTCCCAGGCCGAGGCCCGGCGAGGGTTCGCCTTTCGGGCGGTCCAGGTCTTTCGTTGCCGCCCCCGATCCTGTATGAGCGGGGCTATCCTCAAGCAATCGGCAGCGCGCCATCCCGTGTCGGAAATCTCGGAAATCGCGAATCGTCTCAGCGGCAAGGCGCATCACGCGGAGAGTCTGCCTGAGCGTGATCGCGCGTCCGAAACGCGCCACGACTGGGCCACCCAGGACGTGCTCGACCTCCTCTGCCAACCCCTGCTCGACCTGGTCGACGAAGCGCGCAACGTGCACCGGCGCTATCACGCCGATGGCGAGGTGCAGCTCGCGAGCCTGCTTTCGATCAAGACCGGCGCTTGCCCCGAGGACTGCAAATATTGCGCGCAGTCGGCCCATTACGCCAAGACGACCGGCCTGAAGCGCGAAACCCTGCTCGACGTCGACGAGGTCCTTGAGAAGGCCCGGCGCGCAAAGGACGCCGGCGCCACGCGCTTCTGCATGGGCGCGGCTTGGCGCGAGGTGAAGGACGGAGAAGCCTTCGACAGCGTGCTCGCCATGGTCAGAGGCGTCCGCGCCCTTGGTATGGAGGCTTGCGTCACCCTCGGCATGCTGACGCCGTCGCAAGCCGGCCGCCTCGCCGAGGCCGGGCTCACGGCCTACAACCACAATCTCGATACGTCGCCCGAGTTCTATGGCGAGATCATCACCACGCGAACCTACCAGGACCGCTTGGAGACGATTGAGCGGGTGCGCAAGGCCGGCATCGAGGTGTGCTGCGGCGGCATCATCGGCATGGGCGAGACGCTTGCCGACCGCGCGCGGCTGCTGCAGACGCTCGCCAACCTCAAGCCGCATCCGGAAAGCGTGCCGATCAACGCCCTCGTCGCCGTGCCCGGCACGCCGCTTGCTGACCGGCCGCAGGTCGATCCGCTCGACCTCGTGCGCATGGTGGCGGCGGCACGCATCATGATGCCGCTGTCGCGGGTGAGGCTCTCGGCAGGGCGGCGCGAACTCTCCAAGGAGGCGCAGATCCTCTGCTTCCTCGCCGGCGCCAACTCGATCTTTTACGGCGACAAGCTCTTGACCGCCGCCAACAACGACGCCGCGGACGATCTCGCGCTGATCGAGGAGGCCGGGCTCAGCTTCAAGACGCCCGGGCCGACAGGCTAGCGCCGCGAGCGCAAGGTCGGCGCCTCTCCGGGCCTGGTATGATAGGTGATCATCAGCATCGCCATCAGAATGGCGGCGATAAGACCGGCCAAGGTTCCGATCCAGACCGGCGAATCGCCAAGATCGCTGCGTTGCGCGAGCTCGAGCGCCGCGGCGCTTGCCGCAAGCGAGGCGACGGCGGCATAGACGATCACAAGGAGCGGCGTGCGGGAATCGTCCGGTCCCACTCCGGCTCCGCGGGAGAGGATAAAGTTCCGGACAATCGCGCCGGCAATCGTGCCGAGAAACCCGGCGAGAATCGCCGTCGATAAGCCGCCGAGCGAGGTGCCGACGGCAAGGCCCGTCAGGGCGCCCACCGCGATGCCGACAATAAGGACAATCAACAAGCTCGCTGAAGTCATTTCCGGTTCCCCCCTTATGGCTCCCTGATTTCAGGGCCATCCTCTCGTTGAAGGAATCGATTATGCCCTAAAGCTTGGGAATCGTAAAAGCAACCGCGGGCCGCTGTTTCCCGGCTTCGGTCGCTTGCGCCGAACCTTGGCCGGCGCTAGGCAAGGTCTCTGCATTTGTCTCAGGCTTTCCCGCTCATGCCCCGCATTGTCTACGTGAACGGCCGTTATGTGCCGGAGGAAGAGGCCAAGGTATCGGTCTTCGACCGCGCCTTTCTATTCGGCGATGCGGTCTACGAGGTGACGGCCGTGCTCGGCGGACGGCTCGTCGATTTCGAGCCTCACCTTGCCCGCCTCGACCGCTCGCTTCGGGAGATTGCCCTTGTGGCGCCGGTAAGCCATGAGGCTTTGCTCGCGCTCCATCTGGAGCTCGTCCGGCGCAACGAAATCGACGAAGGTATCGTCTATCTCGAAATTACGCGCGGGGCGGCCGAGCGGGATTTCGCCTATCCCGATAGGCCCGAGCCCAATGTCGTCGCCTTCACCCAGAACCGGCCGCTCGTTGCCAACCCTCAAGCCGAGACGGGGGTCAAGATCATCACCATCCCGGACTTTCGCTGGAAGCGGCGCGACATCAAGTCGACGTCGATGCTGGCGCAGGCCATGGGCAAGCAGGAAGCGAAGCTTCGAGGCGCCTATGAAGGGTGGATGGTCGAGGACGGCGTGGTGACAGAGGGAACCTCGTCCAGTGCCTTCATTCTCGAC
>DASUQP010000265.1:0-2341 GCA_036280475.1 Methyloceanibacter sp.
GAGCTGCGCTACGCTCCGCCTCGAGAATCAGATATTTAATCTGCACGGGTTTGGCAACACAGACAGCAAACTGCGGCCAATCCGACTAGCCAGCCGATAGGACGCCAGTCGGGCCGGGCTTATCGTCATGAACCGAGGCGAATTTCTCAGCAGGGTCGGCGGCTAACGATCTCTGCGCTATAAAAGAAGCGGATAAACCCACACAGAACGCGGGGGGTGGGTTGCAGCAACTCGAACGCCAAGCCTCCCATCCGACGGAGACCGCCGAGCGGCTGTGGTTTGCGACAATGCAGGGCAAGATGCACGATGACCCGATTGTGTATGCGACGCGCGATTGGGCGTCTTGGCTGGTGGCGGCTTGCGTTTTGGTGTCGTTCGTCGCTGCTTACTAGGCTGGCGGTAGCTTCGCTCGCATCGGACTAGGATGCGCTCTGCCGTGGCTCGGTGACCTTGGTCGCTGGGCGGCGAGCGGCGTCTTCTACTCCTTGGCCAAAGCAAGGATCCGATGGCAGGCCTCGATTTCTTCGACGAGCGCTCCGAGTGTCTCGACCTCGACGCTCGCGCGCTCGCCCGATCGGGATTTGGCCCGCATTGCGGGGCGTCCTTGCGCGGTCTCCGCGGCGATGTCGGGAATCTCGACCGGAACGACCAACGGCGCGATCCGGTGCTCGTTCTCGGTGCTCCGCCGATAGTCCATGACGAAGCGCGGTCCCTGCTCGCGGAGGATCTTCTGGACCCCGCGGATCGTGTAGCCATCGCTGTAAAGCAGGAAGCGGATGCCGCGGAGGAGCGCGACGTCCTCGGGCCGGTAATAGCGCCGGCCGCCACCCCGCTTCATGGGCTTGAGTTGCGCGAACTTGGCCTCCCAGAAGCGCAACACATGCTTCGGAACCGCAAGCTCTTCGGCAACCTCGCTGATTGTGCGAAACGCCTCAGGCGCCTTGTCCACCCGTCCTCCTCTCCGGCATCAAGAGCCGCGCCGGTCAGCTTATTCCGCCGCCTTTCTCCGCGACAGCGCGTCGTTGATGCGCTGCTTCATGATGTTGCTGGCCCGGAACACGAGCACGCGCCGCGGCGTGATCGGGACTTCCTGGCCGGTTTTCGGATTGCGTCCAATGCGTTGCTCCTTGTCGCGGATCCCGAAGGAGCCGAACGACGACAACTTTACCGTGTCGCCGCGCTCGAGGCTGGCAATGATCTCGCGGAGCACCAGCTCAACGATCTCTGCCGATTCGTTGCGCGGCAAACCAACCTTCTGAAACACAGCTTCCGCCAAGTCGGCGCGCGTCAGTGTCTTCCCGCTCATTTGCGTGCGCTCCCCCAGTCGCGGGACTATTCAAGATGCTAATCGAGCGAGTGCGATGCGGTCAACCTGTCCCGCTATCAAATTCCTGATATTGCGACACTTTCTATCAAGGTGTGGCATTCGCGCGGCACCCCGCCTACCAGCGCAGGAGGACCGCGCCCCACGTAAATCCGCCGCCCATGGCCTCAAGCAGGACAAGGTCGCCGGCTTTGATACGGCCGTCCGCCCGCCCTTGCGCCAACGCCAAGGGGATCGAAGCCGCCGACGTATTGGCGTGCTTATCGACGGTAATAATAATGCGCGCAGGGTCGAGCCCAAGCTTCCGCGCGGCGCCGTCCAAGATACGCTTGTTGGCCTGATGCGGTACGAACCAGTCGATATCGGACGCTTGATAGCCGGAGGCCGTCAAAGTCGCCCCGATCACTTCGCTGATCTTGGTCACGGCGTGGCGAAAGACCTCGGGGCCGTCCATCCGAACATATCCGACCGTGCCGGTTGAGGCCGGACCGCCATCGACATAGAGCTTGTCGCGATAGCGTCCGTCGGAGCGCAGGCTGATGGCGAGGATGCCGCGATCGGTGAGCGCGCCGTTCAGCTTTTGGGCCTCGACCACCACGGCGCCGGCGCCGTCGCCGAACAGGACGCACGTCCCGCGATCCTGCCAGTCCAAAATGCGGGAGAAAGCCTCCGACCCGATCACGAGCGCGCGCTTGAACTGGCCGCTTTTCAGATAGCTGTCGGCGGTGGCGAGAGCGAAGACAAAGCCCGAGCAGACGGCCTGCACGTCGAATGCGGCGCCGTGCGTGATGCCGAGCTCGGCTTGGATGGTGACCGCGCTCGCGGGGAAGGTTTGGTCGGGGGTCGATGTGGCGAGAATGATGAGGTCGATGTCCTCGGGCGCGAGCCCCGCGTCGTCAAGGGCTGCGCGGGCCGCCATCGCACCCATCGATGAGGTCAGCTCGCCTTCGGCGGCGATCCGGCGCTCCCTGATGCCGGTCCGCTCGGCGATCCACTGGTCGGAGGTGTCGACCATTC
>DASUQP010000266.1:0-2348 GCA_036280475.1 Methyloceanibacter sp.
GCATCGATCGGCGGACCGGGCTCGCTTGCGCGGCCCATCGCCGTGTCGCTCGGGCTTGGCCTCGGCCTGCTCGTCGCGGTCGCCCTGATCCACCGCTCGCTGCTGACGGAGATCGCGAGCAGTATCGAGGTCGACGCGCCCGCTTACTATTTCCTCGACGTCGAGGAGGCGGACCTCCCCACCTTCTACGCCACGGTGAAGGCCGTCGAGCCTAACGCCAAGATGGCCGATGCGCCGATGCTGCGCGGCCGCATCGTGGCGCTGAACGGAGTGCCGGCCGACAAGGTGAAGGCCGCGCCCGACTCGCGCTGGGTGCTCTCGGGCGACCGCGGGCTGACCTATACCGACACGGTGCCGCCCGCCTCGACCATTGAGCAAGGTGAATGGTGGCCGAAAGGCTATACAGGCCCGCCGCTCGTCTCCTTCGACGGCGACCTCGCCGAAGGTCTCGGGCTGAAGCTCGGCGACAAGATCACCGTCAACATTCTCGGCCGCAACATCGAGGCAACGATCGCGAGCCTGCGCAAGATCGACTGGGAGTCGCTTGCCATCAACTTCGTCATGGTGTTCTCGCCGAACACGCTCGAAGGCGCCCCCCATCGCATGCTGACCACGCTCGAATTCCCGAAGGGCACTCCTCCCGAGCGCGAGGGCAAGGTGATCCAGGCTCTGGCCGAGGCCTATCCCCTCGTCACCGCGATCAAGGTCGGCGATATCGTCGACGCGGCCAAGGACGTGCTGGGCAAGGTCATGGCCGCGATCAGCGCCACGGCCGGCGTCACGCTTCTGATCGGCGCCGCGGTGCTCGCCGGCGCCGTGGCGGCGGGTCAGGAGCGGCGCAAATATCTCGCGGTCATCTACAAGACCCTCGGAGCCACGCGATCGCGCATCATCAAGGCCGAGCTCCTGGAGTTCGGCCTGCCCGGGCTTGCCACGGCGCTGCTTGCGGTTCTGATCGCCACGCTGACCGCCTGGGCGCTGTGCAAATGGGCCTTCGAGGTGGATTTCCTGTTCTCGCCGCTTGCGGCGGCGGAGACGGTGCTTTTAGCGCTCGCCTTCGTGCTTTCCATCGGGGCCGTCGCCACCTGGCTTGTGCTCTCGGCCAAGGCTGCGCCTTATCTTCGCGCCGAATAAGGCGGGCGGACGTCCGTCGTCACGCGGCCATCTTGCGAAGCCAGGCTCACTCCCCCATATTCGAAGCCAAAATGCCTACCGAGAACCGGTCATATCGCTAGGGGAAAGGATACTGGGACAATGGCAGATCTCGACAGACGTCACGCGCAAGGCACGACGGTTGCACGCACCGAGGCGGGCGTCGTCGACCAGGGCCTCAGGGCCTACATGCTTCGCGTCTACAATTACATGGCGAGCGGCGTGGCGATCACCGGCGTGGTCGCCTACCTCATCTACGCCATGGCGGTGGAGCAGACGGCCGCGGGCCCGCAGCTCACCGCCTTCGGCTCGTTCATGTTCGCGAGCGCCTTCAAGTGGGTGGTGATCTTCGCCCCCCTCGCGATGGTGTTCTTCATTTCGGCGCGCATCGGGTCCATGAGCTTGAGCGCGGCTCAGATTGCGTTCTGGGTGTTCGCGGCGCTCATGGGCGCCTCGATTTCCTCGATCTTCCTCGTCTATGCCGGCGCGAGCATCGCGCAGACGTTCTTCATCACCGCGGCAGCGTTCGGGGCTCTCAGCCTGTGGGGCTATACCACGAGCAGGGATCTCTCGGGCTGGGGCTCGTTCCTGTTCATGGGCCTCATCGGCATCATCCTCGCCTCGCTGGTGAACCTCTTCATTGGCTCGACCGCGCTGCAATTCGCCGTGTCGGTGATCGGCGTGCTGGTGTTCGCCGGCCTTACCGCCTACGACACGCAGCAGATCAAGGAGATGTACTATGTCGGCGACGACGGAACGGTCGCCGGCCGCAAGGCCGTGATGGGAGCGCTCAGGCTCTATCTCGACTTCATCAACCTGTTCATGCTGCTGTTGCAGCTCTTCGGCGACCGCCGCTAGACGCTGAACCAGCAAAAACATCAAGGCCCCGGTCAAAAGCCGGGGCCTTTCGTTTGTCAGGCTTCGACGAGGCGCAAGCCGCGATCGAGCGCGCGAAGCACGCGCCCGAGATCCGAGCCGCGCTTCAAGATCAGGCCCGTCGCCGCGATTACGCTGTAGGCGCCCTGCCGCCGTGCGAGCTTCGGCGCCTTTTCGATGCGGTAGAGCGGTGTTTCCGACGCGCGCCGGAACACCGAGAAAACGGCTTTCTCCTTCAGCGTGTCGATGGCGTAGTCGCGCCACTCGCCGCTTGCGACCTTGCGCCCGTAGATGTCGAGGATTTGGGTAAGCTCTCGGCG
>DASUQP010000267.1:0-21394 GCA_036280475.1 Methyloceanibacter sp.
ACCGACTTGCCTTCGGCGCGCGCAATTTCGCCAAGCGCATCCCAGAAGGGCTCCTCCACCGTCACGCTGGTGCGGTGCCGCGCGATGGTAAGCGAGCGCTTGTTGCGAGAAGGTGGCATGCGCCAAGCGGGCGGCCTCAACGCTTCGGGCCGGTCATGTCTTCTGGGCGCACGAGCCTATCGAAGTCCTCGGCGTTGACGTGGCCGAGCCGGATCGCCTCTTCGCGCAAGGTGGTGCCGCGCTTATGCGCGGACTTGGCGATCTCGCTCGCCTTATCGTAGCCGATGTGAGGCGCAAGCGCCGTCACCAGCATGAGCGAGCGCTCCAAATGCGCCTTGATGACGCTCCGGTTGGGCTCGATGCCGACGATGCATTTCTCGCGGAAACTGTCGGCGACATCGGTGAGAAGCCTGATCGACTGCAGCATGGCGTGCGCGATCACCGGCTTGAACACGTTGAGCTCGAAATGTCCCTGGCTTCCGGCGAAGGTGATCGTCGTGTTGTTGCCGAACACTCGCGCGGCCACCATGGTCACGGCCTCGCATTGCGTCGGGTTCACCTTGCCGGGCATGATCGAGGATCCCGGCTCGTTCTCCGGCAGGCTCAACTCCCCGAAGCCCGAGCGGGGGCCGGAGCCGAGCAGCCTGATGTCGCTTGCGATCTTGAACAGGGACACGGCGACGGTATTGAGCGCGCCATGGGCGAACACGAACGCGTCATGCGTGGCCAGCGCCTCGAACTTGTTCTCGGCACTGACGAAGGGAAGCTTGGTCATCGCCGCGATCTTCGCGGCGAAGCTTTCGGCGAAGAGTGGGCTGGTATTAAGGCCGGTTCCGACCGCTGTGCCGCCCTGGGCGAGGGCATAAAGGCCGGGAAGCGTGACTTTTATCCGCTCTATGCCGTGATCGATCTGCGCCGCATAGCCGCCGAATTCTTGCCCTAAAGAGAGAGGGGTTGCGTCCTGGAGATGCGTGCGGCCGATCTTGAGAATGTCCTGGAATGCCTCGGCTTTATCTTTCAGTGCCTGGTAAAGCCGGGACAGTGCCGGGTTGAGCCGGTAGGCGATTTCTTCGGCCGCGGCGATATGCATGGCTGTGGGAAAGACATCGTTGGAGGATTGACCGAGATTGACGTGATCATTGGGGTGGACCGGCCTTGTTGAACCAAGAGTCTCGCCCAGCAATTCGCTCGCGCGGTTGGCGATGACTTCGTTCACATTCATGTTTGTCTGGGTTCCCGAGCCGGTTTGCCAGACGACCAGGGGGAAATGGGAATCGAGCTTGCCTTCAATAACCTCGTCGGCAGCGGCGACGATGGCGTGAGCCAGGCGCTGTTCGAGGAGGCCGATTTCGCGGTTGGTTTGGGCTGCCGCCTTTTTGACCATGGCGATCGCCCGGATCAGGGATTTCGGCATGATGTCCTCGCCGATCCTGAAATTCCGGCGCGAGCGCTCGGTCTGGGCGCCCCAATAGGTGTCGTGCGCGACCTCGATCGGTCCGAGAGAATCGGTTTCGATGCGCGCGGAGGTTGGGGACCCGCGTCTGGCACCTCTGTCCTGAGGCATGCTCAAATCTCCTGTCGACGCCCTGCGGCGAAGGCTCTACCGGGGCTAGGGGGGCTAGGCTATAACACGCTCCAGGGTGGGAGAACGCGCTCGTTCGCTGCGTTGCGGCCTTCTGCCGAGGAGCGCCCAAAGCTTCCGGCTCCATTTTCCGTGAACTTGGGTGAGGAAGGCGAGTGGCTGAAGTTCCGGTGAGGATGGCGCTGCCCGCGCCGCGCGCAGAGCTCATGTCGCTGCTGCTGGCGCGCCTGGCCGCCTTGATTGTCGCCCTGATCGGCGGCCTCATCCTCCTTGCGTGGCAACTGCCCATTCCGCGGCTGACCGAAGCCTTTCCGGGGCTCGCCAGCATGACCCCGGCAGTGGCCGGCGGCTTCGTGGCAGCGGCGATCGGGCTCTTTTGTCTCACCTTCCGCCCGATACGGCTCATCTCCCGAGTGATCGGTGTTGCCCTCGTCGTGCTTGGTCTCGCCATTTTCAGCCAAGACCTGTTCGGCTTCCAACTCGGGCTCGATCAGGCGCTGATCCGGGCCGACAGCGCCGGAACCGCGCAGACCGAAGATCTGCGCCTGGCGCCAGGGGTCACGGGTCTCCTGATCATTTTCGGCTTGGCGCTGCTCTACGCCAAGCAGGGCGGCATCACCTCGGCCTTCAGCCAGGTGCTCGCGCTCATCATCATCGGCCAGATCCTGATCGTGCTGGCAAGCTACGCCTATGGCGTCGCCGACGATTATTACGCCTTCCCCTTCACGCACATGTCGATGTACGGCGCGGTCTGCGGGCTTCTTCTCGGGCTCGGCTTGCTTGCCGCGTCCCCCGAATATGGCATCGGCGCGGCCATCGTCGAGCAGTCGCCCGCCGGCGAGATGCTACGTCGGCTTCTGCCCGGAATTATCGTGCTGCCGCTGGTGATCGGCTGGTTCGCCCATATGGCCGAGACACGCGCCCTCTACGACAGCGCCGCGACGCTTGCCATCTTCGCCGTCGCCAGCATCTTCGTGCTGGCCCTGTTCG
The DNA here is from genome assembly GCA_036280475.1 of Methyloceanibacter sp. GTDB lineage: Bacteria > Pseudomonadota > Alphaproteobacteria > Rhizobiales > Methyloligellaceae > Methyloceanibacter. Next base: position 2,573 of record DASUQP010000267.1, read on the forward strand.
CCTGGACCACCATCGGGGCCGTGCGCCGCGCCGATCGCGACCGCAACGCGGCGCTGATGGAGCTGCGCGGTCAGCGCGAATGGCTGAGCACGACGCTAGCCAGCATTGGCGACGGGGTGATCGCCACCGATCCCAATGGCAGCGTGCTGCTGCTCAACAAGATCGCCGAGCAGTTTACCGGATGGTCGGGAGCGAGCGCGCGAGGCCGGCCGATCTGGGAAGTGTTTCGCGTGATCAACGAGAATACGCGAAAGCCCGCCGACGACCCGGCGCTCAAGGCGCTGCGCGAGCGTACCGTGACGCGGTTCGAATCGGGCGCGCTTCTCGTCACCCGCGACAAGCAGGAATTGCCGGTCGAGCATTGCGGTGCGCCGATCATCGGCTTCGATGGCTCGCTCGCCGGCGCCGTGCTCATTTTCCGCGACGTCACCGAACGGCGACGCACCGCGCAGCGCCAGTCGATGCTGGTGGGCGAGCTCAATCATCGCGTCAAGAATGCGCTCGCCATCGTTCAGTCGCTGGTGCAGGCGAGCCTGCGCCAGGCGACCTCGCAGCAGGCCAAGGAGATGGCGCAGACGCTTGCCGAGCGGCTCCAGGCGCTCCATCGCGCTCACGATCTTCTGCTCGAATCGCAATGGTCGGGCGCAAGCCTCAAGGCCATGGTCGAACGCGAACTCGAGCCCTACCGGCGCGAGGGCGGCCCGAAGATCACCGTCAAGGGAAGCGACGTGCTGCTGCCGCCGCAATGCACCTCGATCCTCGCCATGACCCTGCACGAACTCGCCACCAACGCGGTCAAATACGGCGCTCTCTCCTCCAATTCGGGTCAGCTCGCCATTAGCTGGAAAACCGCGCGCGGCGGCCGGCTCAATTTGACCTGGGAGGAGCGGGCGACGCTCGCTCAGACCCCGGCCCGGCGCAACAGCGGCTTCGGCATGCAGCTCATCGACAAGGGCGTTCGCCACAATCTCGGCGGCGATACCAAGGTCGAGTTCAGGCCTCACGGCCTCTATGTCGAGCTGCACGTGCCGCTCGAGCCGTCGAAAGAGCCGCGCGCGGCGCCGCAAAAAGCGGCGGCGCTTTCGGCCTGACGCTATCGGCTTCCAGCCCACGCGAATCCGAGCGGGCCGCTCAGACAGCGCCGGAATTATAGCTGTGGCTATTTCTTGCGGAACCGATCGAGTTGGACGACTTCCGCCGGAGGGCGTGACAGCACGACTTCGGCGCTGTGCGTTTCGCCGCCCTCATCGTGCGGGGGCTCGAGCGCCCCGCGCGGCTCCTCCGGTTCGCCGACGAGATCCGGAAGCGCGGCCGCCATGTGCTGGCGGGCCGAATCGTTGGCCGCGCCCGGCTTGCCGAACTGGAGGCCGAACTCCGCCGACGGGTCGTAAAAGGCCTTGACCGCGCTGAAGGGCACCACCAGCCGTTCCGGCACGTTGGAGAAGGAGACCTTCACCTCGAAGCGTTCGTTCGTCACTTGCAAGTCCCAGAACTGGTACTGCAACACGATCGTCATCTCTTCGGGGTATTGCTCCTTGAGACGCTTGGACACCGACACGCCGTCCGCCCGCGTGTCGAAGGCGATGTAGAGGTGATGCTCGCCCGGAAGTCCCTCACGCTGGACGCGCGCCAAGACTTGGCGCACCACGCCGCGCAGAGCATCCTGCGTGAGAAGATCGTATCTGATCTCGTCGTCTGCCATGGAACCCGCCGCCTGCCCTCGCGCGACGTAAGGCAGGCAATCACCCCGTCATAAAGTGGAGGGCTTCTGTTGCCCGGTGCCCTCCGAAACCGCGCCTAGCCCCTGCGAAGAGGCTGGGACTTGATGTTTAGGCTATCGCGCCGCTTACGCAGCGAGAGCAGCCTCCGCATAGTTGTCATTCGCAACTATTTGGTTGGCCCGATAACGGCGGAACCATGCCGGGCGAAAGCACGACCTTTACACCCTCGTCGATCCTATTTCGCCCCCCATGTCAGGTTTCAGAAATCAGTTGTCAGAAATCAGAAAAGCCCCGCTGATTTTTGACCACTGATTTCTGCACCCTGATGGTGGAGGCGCCGGGTACCGCCCCCGGGTCCGAATGGCTTATTACGAAGGCTGTTTATCGCCATAGCCAGCTTGCGCCGGCAACAATCTATATAAGCCTCTATGGCGGCAAAAAAAAGGATGTTGCTGCGACAACCCCCAGCCGCGAATCGAAACCGTGCTATGCTGGAGGGCGCCGGTTCGCTAGTCGCGCTCGAGCTTGATGATCTGGCCGCTTCCGGCCTCGACCTTCATCTCGATCTCGTTCCCGCTTGCGTCGTCGCCTTCGACCTCCCAGATGCCGTCGTCGAGCTCGACCTTCTCGATCTTCACGATGCCCTTGTCGAAGGCCATGCCGCGGACATCCTCGATCGTCACGGGTTGGGCGGCGGCGGGAGCGGCAAGGGCGAAGCTGAGAGCGAAAAGAGCGGGGATGGTACGCATTGAAGGCACCTTTTCGTTGGACGATCGGCGAAGCTCTGTGATCGACAGGGGGAACGCCCTCTAGGCGGCCCCGTTCCGCGCCATCATAGGAAAAATCGTTATAGGAGAAATCGTTCCCGTTGCGCCAATATCTCGATCTCCTCACCCGCGTGCGCAAGAGCGGGACCCGGAAGCAAGACCGCACGGGGACCGGCACGCTCGCCGTTTTCGGCCATCAGATGCGCTTCGACCTCGAGGCGGGCTTTCCGCTCGTCACCACCAAGAAGCTGCATGTGAAGTCGATCGTCCACGAGCTGCTCTGGTTCCTGCAAGGCTCGACCAATGTGCGCTATCTGAACGAGCACGGCGTGACGATCTGGGACGAGTGGGCCGATGAAAATGGCGAACTCGGCCCGGTCTACGGAAGGCAGTGGCGCTCATGGCCTGCGCCCGACGGACGTCAGATCGACCAGATCGCCGCCGTCGTCGAAGGGCTGAAGCGCGACCCCGATTCGCGCCGCCATATCGTCAGCGCCTGGAACGTGGGCGAGCTCGACAAGATGGCGCTTTTCCCCTGCCACTGCCTGTTTCAGTTCTATGTTGCCGACAGGCGCCTCTCATGCCAGCTCTATCAGCGCTCGGCCGATGTCTTTCTCGGCGTGCCGTTCAACATCGCCTCCTATGCCTTGCTCACGCTGATGATGGCGCACGTCACCGGCCTCGCGCCCGGGGAGTTCGTCCATACGTTCGGCGACGTCCATCTCTATCTCAATCATCTCGACCAGGCCGACGAGCAATTGAAGCGGACCCCGCGTGCGCTTCCCCGCATGGAGATCAATCCGGAGGTGCGCTCGCTGTTCGACTTCGCCTATGAAGATTTCAAGCTTGTCGGCTACGATCCGCATCCCGCCATCGGCGCGAAGGTGGCGGTGTGACTCGTCATGGTGAGGTGCCCGGCCGTCCTTCGAGGCTCGCGCTTCGCGCTCGCACCTCAGGATGACGGCCGGGCCTCGAACCATGACGCATAAGCAGCCCATCATCGCGCTTGTCGTTGCCATGGGCCGGAACCGCGCCATCGGCAAAGGCGGGGGTCTTCCCTGGCGCCTCAGCAGCGACATGCGCTACTTCCGCAAAGTCACCATGGGAAAGCCGATCGTCATGGGCCGCCGAACGTTCAGCTCGCTCCCGCGCGTGCTGGACGGCCGCCTCAACATCGTGCTCACGCGCAACCCCTCCTTCGAGGCGCCCGGCGTCGTCGTGGCGGACAATCTCGAACAGGCGCTCGATGTCGCTCGGCGTGAGGCCAGACGGACGGGCGTGGACGAGATCATGGTCATCGGGGGCGAGGAGATTTTCCGCGAAGTCCTTCCACAGGCGGGTCGCATCTACCTGACAGAGGTCCAAGCGGCGCCCGATGCCGACACCTGGTTCCCGGAACACGACGCGAGCGAATGGCGCGAGGTGTCGCGCGAGGACCACGCTCCGGGCCCCAAGGACGACCACGCCTTCAGCTTCGTCGTGCTTGAGCGCAAAGTCTGAGGCCTGCCGGAGCAGGCTCGCCCCGCGTCATTGCACCCCCCACATGAGTGGCCTATAACTCTTCCGACCCTGTCGCAGGATCGCCATGTTGATCCGGCTAGTCTTGCCGGCTAGCCCGTTACCCACCTAGGCGTCTGCGCCACCCCCAATCACCCGAATTCAGGACCGATTCATCATGCCTTGGAGCGATCAAACCGGCGGCGGCTGGAAGGGCGGAGGCGGAGGGCCCTGGGGTCCGCGCCAAAGCCCCGGCCAGCAACCCGACCTCGAAGAGATTCTCCGCCGGAGCCAGGACCGGCTCCGCCAGGCCATACCGGGCGGACGCATGGGCGGGCCGCTCGCCATTCTGCTGACGGTCGTGGTCGCGGCCTTGGTGGGCTTCTTCGGCTTCACCGTTCGCGTCAATCCCGACGAGCTCGGCATCGTGCTCAGATTCGGCGAATATGTGCGTCAGCTCCCTCCCGGCCTCAATTTCCGCTGGCCCTATCCGATCGAGCAAGTCGAGCTGCCGAAAGTCACGCGCATCAACCGCATCGAGATCGGAATGCGCGGCTCTTCTGACGTCCGCGACGCCTCCAGCACGATCCGCGACGTGCCCGAGGAGAGCCTGATGCTGACCGGCGACGAGAATATCGTCGATGTCGACTTCGTCGTGTTCTGGCGCATCGCCGACGCCCCTGACTTTCTGTTCAACATCCAGAATCCCGAAGGCACGGTAAAGGCGGTGGCCGAGAGCGCGATGCGCGAGATCGTCGGCCAGAACGATATCGAGCCGATCCTGACCGAAGCCCGTGCGAAAACCGAATTCGACGTTCAGCAGCTGATGCAGAAGGTCCTCGACAGCTACGGCGCGGGCGTCCAGGTGACGCAGGTGCAGCTGCAAAAGGTCGATCCGCCGGCGCAAGTGATCGACGCCTTCCGCGACGTTCAGGCCGCGCGCGCCGATCAGGAGCGCTTGCAGAACGAGGCCCAGGCCTATGCCAATCGCATCATTCCCGAGGCACGCGGTGAGGCCGAGCGTATCCTCCAGGCGGCCCAAGGCTATCGCGACCAGGTGATCGCGGAGGCCAAGGGTCAGGGCGACCGTTTCACCAAGGTCTATGAGCAGTATAAGAAGGCGCCCGACGTCACCCGCCAGCGCATCTTCATCGAGACCATGGAGAAGGTGCTCGGCAACGCCGACAAGGTGATCGTCGACGACAAGGCAGGTCCCGGCGTCGTGCCGTTCCTGCCGCTTTCGGAGTTCACGACCAGGCCCGCTCCGGCACAGCCGCAGGAGGGGCAGCCATGAACCGCGCCGTCCTCACCGTCTTCCTAGTCATCCTCGGCACTGTCGCCGTGATTGCCTATCTCACGCTGTTCACCGTGACCCAGACCCAGCAGGCTCTGGTTCTCGAATTCGGCAAGCCGAAGCGGGTCATCACCACGCCCGGCCTTCAATACAAGATCCCGTTCATCCAGAACGTCGAATTTTTCGACAAGCGCATTCTCGACATCGACACCGCGAGCCAGGAAGTCATCGCGTCCGACAAGAAGCGGCTCGTGGTCGACGCGTTTGCCCGTTACCGGATCACCGATGCCCTGCTGTTCTTCCAGACCTTGCGCGACGAGCGTATCGCCAGCGCCCGTATCGGCGCCGTTCTCGAAGCCTCGCTGCGGCGCGTGCTCGGCGGTTCGAGTTTCACTGCGGTCGTGCGCGACAAGCGCGAGTCGCTCATGAAGACGATCCTTGGCCAGGTCAACCAGGAGGCGACACCCTTTGGCGTGAAGATCGTCGACGTGCGCATCAAGCGCGTCGATCTGCCCGAGGCCAATATGCAGGCGATCTACCGTCGGATGCAGACCGAGCGGCAGCGGGAGGCGGCGGAGTTCCGCGCCGAAGGCGAGGGCGCCGCGCGACGCATACGCGCCACCGCCGATCGCGAAGTGACCGTCATCAAGGCCGAGGCGACCGGGGAATCGGAACGCATCCGCGGCGCCGGCGACGCCGAGCGGAACCGCATCTTCGCCGAGGCCTTCGGCCCGGATCCCGACTTCTTCGCGTTTTACCGGTCGATGCAGGCCTACGAGGGGGCGCTGAGGCCGGGCGATACCAGGCTTCTGCTCAGCCCCAACTCGCAATTCTTCCAATACTTCAACAGCTCTATGGGCAAGGCTGCTCAGGACGCGATACCCGGGCCGGCCAGTCCGCCCCAAACGCCCGAATCGCCGTCGGGCAATGCCGGGGTGCCGGAGCAGGGGGGCGCAGACGCGAGCGTCGCATTTCCCGAGCCTGAGGCCCCGAGCGCCGAGAACCTTCCCGCGGCGCCTCAGACCCCGTGAGGTCGGAAGGCGGGCGCAAGCATGGCGGGAAGCCGGCGCAATGAGCAACATCGTCGTGGCGCTCGGGCTCGTCCTCGTCATCGAAGGGACGTTGTGGGCGCTTGCGCCCGGGCTAGGCCGGAGGTTGTTGCAGACGGCGGCGGAAACGCCCGAATCCAATCTGCGGCTGATCGGCGCCGCGGCTGTAACGATAGGCGTGCTCGTGATTTGGCTGGTGCGCGGCTGACGCCATTTCCGCTCCGCACCGATTCTGCTTTATCTTGTGAAGTCGGCTAAGAATCGCCGAACATCACTGCGAGGCGGGAAAGGCCTTCGATGCCACAGGACGGCACTCCGGGTGAGCCAGGTTTTCGGCGTTCCCGTTTGCTGGCGGCGGCGCTTGCGCTGATCCTCTTTGCCGCGGCCGTCCTGGCCACGCCGGGCCAAGCCCGCGGGCCCGACTCCGTTGCCGAGGTCGCCGAGGGGCTGCAGGAGGCGGTCGTCAACATTTCCACGACCCAGACGCTGAAAGGATCGCCCGACAGCGCTCCCACCGGGCCGGGCCCGAAGGGCTCGCCCTTCGAGGAGTTTTTCGACGATTTCTTCGACGATCAGGGCGGCGACGGTCTGTCGCGCAAGGTCAGCTCGCTCGGCTCGGGCTTCGTCATCGATCCGGCCGGGCTCGTGGTCACCAACAACCACGTCATCGAGGGCGCCGACGAGATCCTCGTCAACTTCACCGACGGCACGAGCCTGAAAGTGACAAAGATCTTGGGCCACGACCCCAAGACCGACCTTGCGCTCCTCCAGGTCGAGCCGAAGAAACCCCTCACGGCAGTCACCTTCGGCGATTCCGCCAAGATGCGCGTCGGGGATTGGGTGATGGCCATCGGCAACCCCTTCGGCCTCGGCGGCAGCGTGACCGTCGGCATCATCTCCGCGACCAGGCGCGATATCAATGCCGGACCCTACGACGACTTTTTTCAAACTGACGCCGCCATCAATCGCGGCAATTCCGGCGGTCCCCTCTTCAACATGGAGGGCGAGGTGATCGGCGTGAACACGGCCATCATCTCGCCTTCCGGCGGCTCGATCGGCATCGGTTTTGCCGTCCCCTCCAACAGCGCCGTCCAGGTGCTTGATCAACTCAAGCAGTTCGGCGAGACGCGGCGCGGCTGGCTTGGCGTGCATGTCCAGAACGTCACGGACGAGATCGCCGCAAGCTTGGGACTGGAGCAAGCCAAGGGAGCTCTCGTCGCCAAAGTGTCGCCTGGAAGCCCCGCGGCCACGGCCGGCATTCAGCCGAGCGACGTGATCGTCAAATTCGACGGCCAGCCGATCGACAACATGCGGAGCCTGCCGCGCGCGGTTGCCGCCACGGCGGTCGGCAAGAGCGTGGCGGTGGAGCTGCTACGCAAGGGCGAGACCAAGAGCTTCTCCGTCACCGTCGGGCAGCTGCCCGAAGACGAGGAGGGTGAGGAGGTATTGCAGAGCAATGCAAAGCCCGCGCCCGAACCGGAGCCCGATTCTTTGCTCGGCCTCACGCTCGCGCCGCTGACCGATGAGGTGCGCCAGCGCTACGGCATCGGCAAGTCGATCGAAGGCGTCGTTGTCGTCGAGGTCAAGCCGAACAGCCCGGCGGCGCAGAAGGACGTGAAGCCGGGCGATGTGATCGTCGAGGTCACCCAGGAAAAGGTGAAACAACCGCAAGACGTGAAGATGCGGTTGCTGGCGGTGAAAAAGTCCGGCCGGCGTTCGGTGCTGCTTTTGCTGTCCGACGCCAAGGGCGAGCTCAGATTCGTCGCAGTGCCGACCGGCTAGACGCAAAACTTCGGCCGGTCGCGACGTGACCCATCGCCCCGCCAAAATGAGTCGTCCCAAGGCCATTCTCATCGCCGGGCCGACCGCGAGCGGCAAGTCCGCGGCGGCGCTTCGGCTTGCCGAGCGCCTGGGCGGCACGGTTATCAATGCCGACTCCATGCAGGTCTACCGCGAGCTCTGCATTCTGACGGCGCGGCCGGTCGCGGCGGAACTCGCGCACGTGCCCCACCTTCTCTACGGCACGGTTCCGGCGGCAGAGACTTATTCCGTCGGCCATTGGCTCGCCGCTGCCGCTGACGCCATCACCGAGGCCGAATCCGCGGGGAGGGTGCCGATCCTGACCGGCGGAACCGGCCTTTACTTCAAGGCGCTTGTCGAAGGGCTCGCGCCGGTGCCCGACGTGCCGCCCGAGATTCGCGCCTATTGGCGCGAGCGGGCGGCCGCGATCGGTCCCGGGCAACTCCATCGCGAACTTGGCAGCCGCGATCCTGCCATGGCCGCGCGACTTACGGCGACCGACCCGCAACGCCTCGTCCGCGCGCTCGAAGTCATCGACGCGACCTCGATCTCGCTCGCGGAATGGCAGGGTGCGAGCGCCGCACCCGTCCTCGGGCCGGAGGGGGTCGTGAAGCTCGTGATCGCGCCCGAACGCGAGGCGCTTTATGCGGCGATCGACGCCCGCTTCGACGCCATGGTCGAAGCGGGCGCCATCGGAGAGGTGCGGTCGTTGCTCGCTCTTGATCTCGACCCCGGGCTCCCGGCGATGCGGGCGCATGGCGTGCGCGAGTTGGCACTCTATCTCGCCGGCCGGAGCAGCCGGGCTGACGCGATCGCAAAGGCCAAGACCGAGACGCGCCGCTACGCCAAGAGGCAGATGACCTGGCTCAAGCGCTTCATGAAGGATTGGGATTGGGTGCCCGACGCCGGCTCCGCCGTCGACGCCGCGCGCGCGCAAATTGCTACACGGTAACCTGTGTGCCGATCTCGACCACCCTGTCGGTCGGAAGCTGGAAGTAGCTCGAGGCGTCGTCGGCATTGTGGGCGAGGAAGATGTACACCCGGTCCTGCCATGCCGGCATCCCCGACCGCGGATCAGGCCTCACCGAGCGGCGCGACAGGAAGAACGACGTCGACATGATGTCGAAGTGCCAACCCTGCTTGCGCGCGAGCGCCAGCGCCCTCGGGACGTTGGGTCGCTCCATGAAGCCGAAATGCATAATCAGCCGCATGAATCGGTCGCTGATCGGCTCCAGCCGAACGCGAACCTGTGGGTTAACGCGGGGGATGTCCTCGTTGACGATGGTCAGGATCACGTTGTGTTCGTGCAGCACCTTGTTGTGCTTGAGGTTGTGAAGCAGCGCCGTCGGGGCGAATTCGGGATCGCTGGTGAGGAACACGGCGGTGCCGGGCGCGATATTGGGCGGCCGCTCCTCGAGGCTCTTGACCAGCGGTTTGAACGGCACCTCGACGCGACGTGTCTTTAGCGCCAAGAGGCGGGTGCCGCGCCGCCAGGTCGTCATGATCAAGATCAGGATGGCGCCGACCAAAACGGGCAGCCAAGCCCCCTCGATCAGCTTCAACAGGCTCGCGATCACGAAGCTCGAATCGGCAAAGATGAGAGGGACCATCACCGCCGCCGTGGTCCACAGCCGCCATTTCCACTCCTTCCAGATCACGATGAAGCCGAGCAGGCTTGCGGCGAGAGCCGTGGTCGCGACCGCCAGAACGTAGGCCGCCGCCAGCTCGCTCGATGAGCGGAACATGAACACCAGAAGCAGGACCCCGGTCAGAAGCAGGTAATTCACGCGCGGCATGTAGATTTGACCGGCAAGCGCTTCCGAGGTGTGGCGAACCTCCATGCGCGGCAAAAAGCCGAGTTGCATGGCCTGGCGGGTGATGGAGTAGGCGCCCGAGATCACCGCTTGACTGGCGATCGCGGTGGCCAGGGTGGCGAGCGCAACCATTGGATAGAGCGCCCAGTCGGGATAGAGCAGATAGAACGGGTTCTCGATCGTCTCCGGCCGCTCAAGGAGCAGTGCGCCTTGGCCGAAATAGTTGAAGAGAAGGGCCGGCAGCACGAAATAGAGCCACGCCGTCTGGATCGGCTTCCGGCCGAAATGGCCGAGATCGTTGTAGAGCGCCTCCGAACCGGTGGCCACGAGGAACACGGCGCCGAGCGTGACCAGCCCGATGATTCCGTGAGTGAAGAGGAAATTGAGACCGTAGATCGGATTGAGCGCGGAGAGCACGGCTGGGTTGGCGGCGATCTCGACGGCCCCCGCGACGGCAATGACCAAGAACCAGACCGTAGTGATAGGAGCAAACAAGGTCGAGACACGGGCTGTGCCGTGCGACTGCACCGAGAACAACGCGACGAGGATCGCCACCGTGATCGGCAGCACGTAGGGCCCAAATGCCGCCGTCGCCACCTGCAGACCTTCGACGGCTGACAGCACCGACAGTGCCGGGGTGATCAGAGTCGAGCCGTAAAACATCGCGGCCCCGACGGTCCCGAGCGCGATCACGAGCGGCGTTCGCCGCCCGAGCGCGCGAAAGGCAAGCGCCGTCAGGGCCAGCGTGCCGCCTTCGCCGTTATTGTCGGCGCGCAATAGAATGAGAACGTACTTGATCGTGACGACGACGATGAGCGACCAGAAGATGAGCGACAGCACGCCGTAGATCGCCGCGGGCGTCACGGTGCCCCCATCGCTGCTTGCCGCCAGCACCGCTTCGCGCAAGGCGTAGAGGGGGCTCGTGCCGATGTCGCCGTAGACGACGCCGATCGAGCCGAAAGTCAGCGCCCAGAACTGCTTTCTGACGTCGGCTAGGTCACCGTTGGCACCCGCCAGTGCCTGCGTTTCAGAGTTGAGCCGCGCCATGCTTCCTCAGACGGCCACTTGGGTCCCAATCTCGACCACGCGGTCAGTGGGAAGCTGGAAATAGCTCGACGCGTCGTCGGCGTTTCGCGCCAGAAGGATAAACAAGCGATCCTGCCATACGGGCATCCCGGAACGCGGGTCCGGGCGAACCGACCGTCGCGACAGGAAGAACGATGTCGACATGATATCGAAGCTTAGACCTTCCTTGCGCGCTAGCCCAAGTGCCTTCGGCACGTTCGGCGTCTCCATGAAACCGAAACGCAAGAGCAAACGCTGAAACGAGCCGCCGAGGGGCTCGATACTTACGCGGTCAGCGACTGAAACGCGCGGGGTGGTCTCCGTGATCATGGTGAGAATCACGTTGCGGTCGTGCAACGCCTTGTAGTGCTTGAGACTGTGGAGCAGGGCAGTCGGAGCGCTCTCCGGATCTGCGGTGAGAAACACCGCGGTCCCGGCAACGCGGCAGGGTTCTTTTTTCTCGAGACTTTGGATCAGGCTGTCGATGGGCGTTTCCAGGCGTCGCGTCTTCTCGGACAGGATTCGCGTCCCTTTGCGCCATGTCAGCATGACGGCCATGAGCATGGCTGCGATCAGGATCGGGACCCAGCCGCCATGCATGACTTTCAACAGGTTGGCGCCGAGAAAAACGAGGTCGATGAGGAGAAAAGGAATCATGAGCGCCGCTGCCGCCCATAGCGGCCAAGCCCATACTCTCCAAACCACGATGAAAGCCAATATCGCCGTCACGACCATGGTTCCCGTCACGGCGATGCCGTACGCCGTAGCAAGCGCGCCCGAAGATTTGAACAGAATGACGAGAAGAAGAACGCCGAGCAGCAGGATAGTGTTCACGCGCGGCATATAGATTTGCCCGAACTGCGCCTCCGAGGTATGGCGGATCTCGAGCCGCGGCAACAGGCCGAGTTGGATTGCCTGCTGCGTCAGCGAGTACGCTCCGGTGATCACGGCCTGACTGGCAATGACGGTTGCGGCGGTCGCAAGTCCGATCATGGGCACCAGCGCCCACTCCGGATAAAGCAAAAAGAACGGATTCTCGATCGTTTCCGGCCTGCCCAGTAGCAAGGCACCCTGACCGAGATAGTTGACCGTGAGCGCCGGCAGGGCCCACGGCAAACCAGGCCGTGCGAATCGGTCCTCGACCGAAATGACCGAGATCGGCGTAAAGGGCCTCGGCGCCGGTCACGGCGAGGAAAACCGCCCCAAGCGTCAACAGCCCGACGTAACCGTGGCCGAGGAGGAAACTCGCCCCGTAAAGAGGATTGAATGCACGCAGCACCGTAGGATTCTGCGACACATGCCACGCGCCCGCGGTGCCGAGCGCAAGAAACCAGGCCAGGGTAATCGGCCCGAAGAGCGCCGCGACCCGTGCCGTCCCACGCGATTGCACCGCGAACAAGGCGAAAAGGATCGCAACGGACAGGGGAACGACGTAGTCCTCCAAAGCCGGTTCCGCGACCTTGAGGCCCTCGACGGCAGACAGCACGGAAAGTGCCGGCGTAAGCATCGCATCGCCGTAAAACAGTGCGGCGCTGATCATGCCGAGCATAACCACCGCGAGACCGCGTCCGCGAAACGTGCGTTGAGCGAGGGCCATCAAGGCGAGTGTCCCGCCTTCGCCGTTATTGTCGGCACGCAGCAGAATGATCACATACTTGATGCTGACGATCAGGATCAGCGCCCACACGATCAGGGACAGGATGCCGAGAATGATGTCTTCGCCCGCCGGGGCCCTTGCACCGCTCGCGGCAAGGACCGCTTCGCGCATGGCGTAGAGAGGACTCGTGCCGATGTCGCCGTAGACGACGCCGATCGCGCCCAAGGTCAGCGCCAGGAACGCCACTTGCGAGGACGATGGTTTGTCTGCGCTCCCGGCGGCAGAAATGTCTGTGCGAGCGGCCTGCTGCATTTCAGCGGAGAATGGGAATGGCGTGAAAGATATCGCGACTAACGCCGCAAGCAGCGGCCGCGGGGTCCCTGAAGCGGTAGGGAGATAGGCGCAACGGCGGCGCTTGTCCAGCGACGGCGGCGGGAAACCAGGGGCTGCGGCGTTTTGGTGGGTAGCGCGGCTACGCAAGAAAAGTCATGCATTGAGGGCAGGAAAGAAATTTCTGAAAATAAAAACGTCGCAAATATTGTCATTCATTCGCATTTTTCGTTGACCCTCTGGAACCCAAGCCCTAGGTTGCGCGCCTTGTTTAGACTTTTCCGCTATTCCTCGAGCTTTGACCGGCCGCGGACCTTGAGGCGCGAGGCCGGTTTTTGTCAGTGAGATCTCAAATGTCGCGCGCAATGACTGGAGCGGAGATGGTGCTTCAAGCTCTCGCCGATCAGGGCGTGGAGCATATCTTCGGCTACCCGGGTGGCGCCGTGCTGCCGATCTACGACCACCTGTTTCAGCAGGACCGTCTCAAGCACATCCTCGTTCGCCACGAGCAGGGCGCCGTGCACGCGGCCGAGGGCTATGCCCGCTCGACGGGAAAGGTCGGCGTGGTGCTTGTCACCTCGGGTCCCGGCGCCACCAACGCCGTCACCGGGTTGACCGACGCGCTCATGGATTCGATCCCGATCGTCTGCATCACCGGCCAGGTGCCGACCCATCTCATCGGCAACGACGCCTTTCAGGAATGCGATACGGTCGGCATCACCCGCCCCTGCACCAAGCACAATTATCTGGTCAAGGACGTCAACGCTCTCTCCCGCGTCCTGCACGAAGCCTTCTACGTCGCGCGCACCGGCCGTCCCGGGCCGGTCGTGGTCGATATTCCGAAGGACATTCAATTCGCGCGCGGCGAGTACACCGGGCTCACCAATTCGCAGCACAAGAGCTACAACCCGCGCGTCAAAGGCGACGAACGCGCGGTCGCGCAAGCGATCGAGCTGATGGCACGCGCCAAGAGGCCGCTCTTCTATACCGGCGGCGGCATCATCAATTCCGGGCCGCTCGCCAGCGCCCGGCTCCGCGAGCTCGTCCGCATGACCGGCTTTCCCATCACCTCGACCTTGATGGGACTCGGCGCTTTCCCGGCCTCCGACCCGCGCTGGCTCGGCATGCTCGGCATGCACGGCACCTATGAGGCCAACAACGCCATGCACGATTGCGACCTGATGGTCTGCATCGGCGCACGCTTCGACGACCGCATCACCGGCCGGATCGACGCCTTCTCGCCCGGGTCCACGAAGATTCATGTCGATATCGACCGTTCCTCGATCAACAAGAACGTCAAGGTCGACCTCCCCATCGTCGGCGACTGCGCCCATGTGCTCGAGCAGATGATCGATGCCTGGAAGGCCAAGAAGCCCAAGCTCGACAAGGCGGCGCTCAAGGTCTGGTGGGCCGAGATCGACCGCTGGCGCGCGCGGAACTGCTTGAAATATCGCAAGCGCGATGACGTGATCATGCCGCAATACGCCATCGAGCGGCTTTACGCGCTGACCCGCGACCAGGATGTCTACATCACGACGGAGGTCGGTCAGCATCAGATGTGGGCGGCGCAGTTCTTCAAGTTCGAGGAGCCGAACCGCTGGATGACGTCGGGAGGGCTCGGCACGATGGGCTATGGCCTGCCGTCCGCGGTCGGCGTGCAGGTGGCGCATCCCGGTTCGCTCGTCATCGATATCGCCGGCGAGGCCTCGGTGCTGATGACCATGCAGGAAATGTCCACGGCCGCGCAGTACGACCTGCCGATCAAGATCTTCATCTTGAACAACGAGTACATGGGCATGGTGCGCCAATGGCAGGAATTGCTGCATGGCGGCCGCTACTCCCACTCCTATACCGCGGCGCTGCCCGATTTCGTCAAGCTCGCCGAGGCCTATCAAGGGGTCGGCATCAGGGCCGAGAAGCCGTCGGAGCTCGATGACGCGATCAGGGAGATGATCCGGGTGAAGAAGCCCGTGATCTTCGACTGCCGGGTCGACAAGCATGCCAATTGCTTCCCCATGATCCCGAGCGGGGAGGCGCACAACAACATGCTGATGGGCGACGACGTGACCGAAGAGGACATCGAGAAAGCCATCACCGAAGAAGGCAAGGTGATGGTTTAGCGCCGAGGGTCAAGACCTTGATACGATTCCTGCTTAGCCTCCGGGCCATCATGCTGATCGGCTCGGCCGGGGCCATGATCGGCGCGCTTCTGATGTTCTTTCAGGGCGGCTTCTACCTTTACGAGGCGTGGCATACGCTGATGACGCCGGGCCACGCCGCCGAGCGGCAGGTCACCGTGCCGGTGCTGGAGGCCGTCGATGCCTTCCTGTTCGGCATCGTGCTGGTGATCTTCGCTTACGGCATCGCCATCGGCTTCGTCTTCACCTTGCCGGAAGGCTATGGTGCGCGGCTGCCCGAGTGGATGAAGGTGGGCGGCGTCGGCCAGCTCAAGGCCACCCTCGCCGAAGTCGTCATCGTCGTGCTGATCGTGATCTTCGCCCGCGTGGTGGTCGAGGCCAACGGCCACTTCCAATGGTCGATACTCGTCCTCCCAGTCTCGATCTTCTTTATTGCGCTTGCGCTGCGCATGATCGAGCTTGGCGGCGGCAAGGGCGGAGGCGAGGGGAAGGCCGCGCACTGACGCGTTCATGCCATGACCGGAAATCCGACGAAACAGCCGGGGTCCGCCTATCCGCTGGAGAAGAAGGAGGAGCGGCTCGAAACCCACACCATGACCGTGCTCGTCGACAATGAGCCGGGCGTGCTTGCGCGCGTCATCGGACTGTTCGCAGGCCGCGGCTACAACATCGAGTCGCTGACCGTGTCGGAGACCGAGCATGAGGCGCATTTGAGCCGCATCACCATCATCACCACCGGCACGCCGATGGTGATCGAGCAGATCCAGCATCAGCTCGAGCGCCTGGTGCCGGTGCATTCCGTCACCGACTTGACGGTCGAGGGCAATCCGCTCGAACGCGAGCTCGCCATGGTCAAGGTCGCCGGCAAGGGCGAGAAGCGCGTCGAGGCCCTGCGGCTCGCCGAAGCGTTCCGCGCCGACGTGATCGACACCTCCGGCGAACATTTCGTTTTCCAGGTCACCGGCGAGCAGTCGAAGATCGAAGAATTCATCACCCTGATGCAGCCGCTCGGTCTGGTCGAGGTGGCACGCACCGGGCTCGCCGCGATCTCGCGCGGGCCCGAGCGCATGTGACGCCCGCCCGATTTGGCAGGAGGCAATGAGACCGGGCCCGAGACCCCCACTTGCAAAGTCCGGGCCTTTCGCGTCACAAACGCGGCCGAACGATGGAGCCTAACTCAAGACAAGGGACGACTCGTATGCGCGTCTATTACGATCGGGATGCCGATCTCAATCTCGTCAAGGGCAAGAAAGTCGCCATCATCGGCTACGGCAGCCAGGGCCACGCGCACGCGCTGAACCTCAAGGACTCGGGCGTGAAGGACGTGGCCGTGGGCTTGAGACCCGGCTCGCAATCCGTCGCCAAGGCCGAGAAGGCCGGGCTCACGGTCATGGACGTCCCCGACGCCGGCAAATGGGCCGAAGTGGTGATGATGCTCACCCCCGACGAGCTTCAGGCCGGCATCTGGGAGAGGGAGCTGAAGCCGAACATGCAGCAGGGCGCGGCGCTGTTCTTCGCCCACGGCCTCAATATTCATTTCCGTCTGATCGAGCCCCGCGCCGACATGGATGTATGCATGGTGGCGCCGAAGGGCCCCGGCCACACCGTGCGCGCCGAGTATCTGCGCGGCGCGGGCGTGCCTTGCCTCATGGCGATCGCCCAGGACGCGACCGGCAACGCCCATGACCTCACGCTGTCCTACGCCGCCGCCATCGGCGGCGGGCGCGCCGGCATCATCGAAACCACGTTCCGCGAGGAATGCGAGACCGATCTCTTCGGCGAGCAATCGGTCCTATGCGGCGGCCTGGTCGAGCTGATGCGGAACGGTTACGAGACCCTGGTCGAGGCCGGCTACTCGCCCGAGATGGCCTATTTCGAATGCGTGCATGAGGTGAAACTGATCGTCGACCTCATCTATGAGGGCGGCATCGCCAACATGAACTACTCGGTGTCGAACACGGCCGAGTATGGCGAATACGTTTCCGGCCCGCGTGTCGTCGGTCCGGCGAGCCGGGAGGCCATGAAGGAGATTCTCGCCGACATCCAATCGGGAAAATTCGTCAAGGACTGGATGCTGGAGAACCGCGTCAGCCAGACGTCTTTCAAGGCGATGCGCGCCAAATGCGACAACCACCAGATGGAAGAAGTGGGCAAGCGGCTCCGCGCGATGATGCCGTGGATCGCCGAGCGCAAGATGGTCGACAAGAGCAAGAACTGACGCCTGCTCCGATGATGTCTCCGTCATGGCCGGGCTGATACCGCCGCAAATTAGTTTCCGTTCAGGACCGCACGTCTCACTGGGCTACAGGCCGCCGGCACCCGAAGTGTTCGTGCCCGCACTTGCCGCGTGGCCGTCTGCGCGCTGTCCCCTGGCACAAACACCCTCTAAACCAACATTGCAAATGGACCACTCGTTGGAGGGCGGGCCACGTTCATCGCCGCGGCCTGCAAGTCAGCTAGTCACCTGGAAGAGGACAAGCGCCGCGTGTCAGAAGCTGAAATATGCGAAATCCTCATCCGCGGAGGGAAGCACAGCTTCCCTGAAGAGTTCCCAGCATGCCAGTGCGACTTGAAATCGTCATGGTGACTATGATAATTCGTACTCAAACGGATAGTACGTGCTCAAACGGCGCTACTGCTCGTCGGAATAGCGTCTGATGTGTGCTTATGTTGTGGGGAGCCTTTAATGGAACTCTCCCGTAGAGCAATACTTGGCACCGCTGCCTGTCTTGGTCTTTCGAGCAAGCTTTTCCCGTTTTTCGAGGCTGCAGTTGGCGCTGAATCCATACGCACGCGGCAGAACATCAAAGCCTTCGCTGCGGACCCGGGCAAGGTGAGCGCGCTGCGAGCCGCTGTCGGTCACATGAAGGAGCTGTCCAATAGCAATAGGCACGATCCGTTTGGGTGGAGTTATTGGGCTTCGAGTCATGGCAGTCCCGATCCTCCGAGCACACAAGAGCCCAAAGATCCCAACGCGATGCCCCTGTACAGGCAGTGCAAAAACATGGCGGAAATGGCCTGTGGGAGCCGCATTTCCTTTCTTGGCACCGGGTATTTCTATTTTTTTTCGAGGCCGTTCTCAAGCAAGCGGCTGTTGAGTCTCGCGAAACGACGGCGTTCGACCTTCCATACTGGAACTGGTACGAGGATCCCCTTCCTCAGATCTTCAAGGAAGGCGACGAAAAAACGAATCCTCTATACGTGAGAGGATCGCTAGCCGGAGGTTCCGTCGATCTAGACAAATTAATACCAGGTCTCTCGACGGCCCCCTTCCTTAGCGACGACTTTCTTATTGCTCCGGGTGTGCCACCAGAGAATACGTTCCTTTACCAGCTCGACGAGAATCCGCATGGCACAGTGCATGATCTGGTTGCGGGGGATATGGGGCGTGTGCCAACTGCGGCACGTGACCCAATCTTCTGGTTTCACCACGTCAATCTCGATCGGCTGTGGACAGCTTGGATGAAATCTGGCTCGCGCCGCCTGCCTGCCCGGGATTCCGCATGGGGACGCACATCGTGGTTCTTCGATCCAAGCGGCAACTGGAAAGCCACCGCAGGCGACATGCTCAATTCTGAGACGTCGTTCGGATATCGATATGACGATGAGACCCTTCCTTCGGTGTCGGTTGCGGTCGCTTCTGCACTGCCATCACGTACACTTGAAGCCCTACCCCTGTCAGCCGCCATGGCGCCACCCATGGATGAAGCCGCGCCTTCGAGCACTGCGACTACGCTCAGCCAAACGGCA
>DASUQP010000268.1:0-2576 GCA_036280475.1 Methyloceanibacter sp.
TTCTGGCGGGTGAGGTCGAAGCTGCAAACGATGTACGACTCCGCGCCGAGACTGGGTGCGGCACGGCTCGGCGCTGGCGGATTGAGGCACCGCAAGCAAGCCGGTTGCGCAAAGCACTAGCGGGAAATTCCGCCAGCGCGGAAACGGTCGCCGAACCGGGCGCGCATGGGTGCGCCTTCGGGGAGTGCGATGCGGCGGCCGCGACGCCCCGCAAGTGCGACGCGGGTCAGCTTTTACCGGTTGGCTGTCAGCCATTGCGCGGGCCTGCGACGGCGGAGGCTCGCATCAAGCACGACTCGCGCAAGAACGCTAGCGGGTGCAGCGCGGCAAGGAGAAGGTGCAGGTCGGCAGCACTTCCTTCCGCATCGCCTCCTGCTTTTTCGGGTCGTCCTCGCTCTGCCAGGCATAGGGACTGCGCGCGTCCTTGTGCGCGAAATACACGCTGACGAGCCGGCCTTGTTCGAATTTGAGGCTCGCCGAGCAGGTCCAATCCTTGTCCGTCTTCTTGCCCTTCTTGTCGCCGAAGATGTCGGCGATCGACTTTTTCTTGTCCTTTTTCTTCTCGCCGGACTTGCCGGGTTCGGCCGGCACGGGCCCCGCGCCGCTATAGCGATAGGTGAGCGTCTCGGCCTCGGCCCCGCTCCGAAAGCGTGCGTGAGGCTCGCCGGCGCACGCGATGATTTCGTCCTTGGTCATGCCGAGATAGGGCGCGGCTGGATCGCGACCCTGAGCTGCGGTGACAAGAGCCGCGCCGAGAATGGCGCAACAGGCCGCCGGCAGAAGAAGGCGGTAGCGCGCTCGTGAAGCCATGCGGGGGCGCATGACATTGCTCGTCGCCCCCAAATCCGGCGGCATCATGGCGGCGCCTAGAGCCCGGTGAAGAAGTCGAACAGCAGCTTCAGGTTCAAGGTGATCACCGTGATGGCGATCAGCACCGCAAGCGCCGTCACCCAGATGGGTGCGACCAGCGCCCCCATCTTGCGCCTGTCCGCGGTGAACATCACCAGCGGCACGATGGCGAACGGCAGCTGGAGGCTCAACACCACCTGGCTGAGGATGAGCAGCTTCGCCGTGCCCTCGGCTCCATACCAGATGGTGACGATGGCGGCAGGCACGATGGCGATGGCGCGGGTGAGCAGCCGCCTGAGATAAGGCGGCAGGCGAATGTCGAGGAAACCCTCCATCACGATCTGGCCTGACAGCGTCGCCGTGACCGTCGAGTTGAGGCCGCAAGCGAGCAGCGCCAATGCGAACAGAGACGGCGCCACCGCCGAGCCGAGCAGCGGCGCCAGGAACTTGTAGACCTCGCCGAGCTCGGCCACGTCGGTCTGCCCGGTGCGGTGGAAGGTGGAGGCGGCCAGGATCAGGATCGAAGCATTGATGAGCAGCGCGAACATGAGCGCGATGGTCGAATCGATGGTGGCGAGCTTGATCGCCTCGCGCTTCTCCGGCACGCTTTCGCCGAATCGCCGCGTCTGGACGATGCCCGAATGCAGATAGAGATTGTGCGGCATCACCGTGGCGCCGAGAATGCCGAGCGCGAGATAGAGCATCTCCGGATTCTTGACGATTTCGACGGTCGGCGCGAACCCGCGGATGACCTCGCCCCAATTGGGGTCGGCCATGGCGATCTGAATGCCGAAGCAGACGGCGATGACCACCAACAGCGTGACCACGAGAGCTTCGACATAGCGGAAGCCGAGCTGCTGCATCCACAGGATAAGAAAGACGTCGGCCGCGGTGAGCAGGACGCCGATCTCGAGCGGAATGCCGAACAAGAGATTGAGCCCGATCGCCGTGCCGATCACTTCGGCGAGATCGGTGGCGCAGATGGCAAGCTCAGCGAGCAGCCATAGCGGATAGGACACGAAGCGTGGAAAGGCGTCGCGGCAGGCTTGCGCCAGATCGCGCTTCGACGCGATGCCGAGCCTGATGCAGAGCGCCTGCAACAGGATCGCCATCAGGTTGGAGAGAAGCGCGATGGTGAGGAGCGCGTAGCCGAATTTCGACCCGCCGGCGAGAGAGGTCGCCCAATTGCCGGGATCCATGTAACCCACGGCGACGAGATAGCCGGGACCGAGGAAGGCAAGGAGCTTGCGCCATAGCGTGCCGGTCGGCCGCGTCCTGATCGAGCCGAACACTTCGCTGAGCGACGGCGTGCCCGAAGGCCGCCGCCAGCCGCGATCATGCGCAGCGGCCCTCTGGACGGCGCTCTCGGGCGGGCTCTCGCCTGCCAGCGCTTTGACCGGACTCAGCATCGCTCAGACCTTTTCATCTCCGTCATCCCAAGAGCCCGGCACGCGCCTCGAAGGACGCGCGTTCGGGCTCGACCAGCCCAACGGCTTGGCCCGGCACTGACTTCCCACTTGGCGGATACCCTCTGGCGGGACTGTCAGCCTGTTATCTAGCGTAAATGAGAATGATTTGCAACTGCAAGAGGGATGCAGCCGCCCCAAACCGGGCGGAACCAAACGGGCCCAGAAGACTGGGAACGAGGTCAATTGTCGAAGGATCTGTTGCCACGTTGATTGTTGGTGGCGGCGCCGTGTTGACGGCGATCGCTGTATACCTCGCCA
>DASUQP010000269.1:0-13850 GCA_036280475.1 Methyloceanibacter sp.
GGGCTGATCCTCGCCCCGGCGACGCACGAGATCTTCACCGCCGAGAGGGGCAAGGGCGCCTTTCTCAATGATCGCCGCATCAGGGTCGCGGCGCGGACCGAGATTGCAGACACCGTGATCGGCACCGGCATTCCCCATAGCGGGCGGCCCGCGCACGATCTCTATCTTTCCGAGCTTCGCGCCGTGATGGCGACGGCAGCCGGCGTGCGGCGGCTCGGCGCCGCCTCGCTCGACCTCGCCTGGACCGCGGCAGGCCGGCTCGACGGCTTCTGGGAACGAAACTTGCGCGCCTGGGACCTTGCGGCGGGGATCGTCATCCTGCGCGAGGCCGGAGGGTTTGTGAGCGATGCCGAGGGCAAGGATGCCATGCTGGCGCAAGGCAGCGTGGTCGCCGGCAACGAAGCCATCCAGCGCAAGCTGCTCAAGCTTCTCAACACCGCCGGGTCCTGATCTGCCTGCCCCGGTCGAGCGGCTCCGTCGGCGACCACCAACCCTCCCCTTGATGGGAGGGTAGCGCGCGATCTTCCGCGCGCCGGGTGGGGTGATGGCGTTCAACTCGCGACCGCTTCGCCCTTTGGAAACTCAAGCCCCCCACCCGGCACGCAATGCGTGCCGACCTCCCCACGAGGGGGAGGTTCAAAACATGGCGTGGCTAGAAATTTGCCCGCTCTCCGCTTGCACGACCCCCGGCGGAATGCCTGCTTACGGGTCCCCGCCCCGAGGTTGCCGTTTTGCCGGGTGTAGTATTCGGTTAAGCTTGAATCGTTCGACCGACTCGAAATTGCGGCAGCGCATGGCACCGGTCACTTACAAGGTCAAACTCACGCGCCCCCAGGTCTTTCTCTGGCGCATGACCCTGTTTCTCATTCTCGCCATCTTGCTTGCGATCATCCTCGACGGACAGACGGGGCAGCTTCGCAAGAGCTTCATGGCAAATCCCGGCCTGAACGGGCTCATCATCGGCGTGCTCGTGGTCGGCATCGTTTATGCGTTCCGCCAAGTCTTGCGGCTCTACCCCGAGATCAACTGGGTGAACAATTTCCGCATCTCCGATCCCGGACTCACCGTCGAGAAGAGCCCGGTCCTGCTCGCGCCGATGGCGACCATGTTGCGGGACCGCACCGGCCAGCTGTCGCTCGCGACCGGAGCGATGCGCTCGCTGCTCGATTCGGTCGCATCCCGCCTCGAAGAGCAGCGCGAGACCACGCGCTATCTTGTCGGCCTCCTCATCTTTCTTGGCCTGCTCGGCACCTTCTGGGGTTTGCTCGAGACGGTGAGCACGGTCGGCAACACCATCAGCACGCTCGACACCAATGCGGGCGAAAGCGTGCTGCTGTTCGATCAGTTGAAGGAGGGTCTCGCCGGCCCGCTCAGAGGCATGGGCACCGCCTTCTCGTGCTCGATGTTCGGGCTTGCCGGTTCTCTCATCCTCGGCTTTCTCGATCTCCAGGCCGGCCATGCGCAGGGCCGCTTCTACAACGAGCTCGAGGATTGGCTCTCGGGCATCACCGAGCTGCAACTGGCCGAAGCGCCCG
Organism: Methyloceanibacter sp.; assembly: GCA_036280475.1. GTDB lineage: Bacteria > Pseudomonadota > Alphaproteobacteria > Rhizobiales > Methyloligellaceae > Methyloceanibacter. The sequence goes on from DASUQP010000269.1 coordinate 1,536, forward strand.
GCGCTGCCGGCATGGCGCCGCAGGTCCGTTTTGCCCTTCTCGACATGCAGCGCTCGCTCGCCGACCTGAACGAAAAGGTCGAACTCAAATTGCTGAACGACAACACCGGCGACGCGGTCAAGGACCTCGCCGCAGGGGTCGACAAGCTGATCCGGCAGATGCGCGCCGAGCAGAAGGTCGTGCGCGAATGGGCCGACGAGCAGGCGCAGCAGCAGCAGGAGCTCGCCACCGTGCTCCGCCAGATCACCGATAAGGCGAAATTGCCGGCGCGCGAGGAGCGCAAATAGCCATGTCCTTGGCGCGCGCCCGCCGCGGACGTTTCCAGTCCAATTACTGGCCGGGCTTCGTCGACATGCTCTCCACCCTGCTCCTGGTGGTGACCTTCCTCATGGCGCTGTTCATGCTCGCCAATTTCGTCGTGACCCAGGCCGCGAGCGGCAAGGACACGATGCTGACGAAGCTGAACCGCCAGCTCGCCGAGCTGACCGAGCTGCTCGCGCTTGAACGTTCGAAGAAGGAATCCGTCGAGGACAACCTCGTGGCGTTGCAGGCGACCCTTAGCGACAAGGACGAGGAAAACGAGCGCCTGACCGGGCTGCTCGGCGCCGCGAGCGGCCAGACTCAAGGCGCGGAGGATCGCGTCCGCTCGCTTGGCGCATCGCTCGAGGAGCAGAAGAAGATCACCAATGACGCTCTCGCCAAGGTCGAGATGCTGAACCAGCAGCTCGCCGCGCTCCGGCTCCAGCTTGCCTCGCTCCAGGAAGCGCTCGAAGCTTCCGAGGCCAAGGACAGGGAGAGCCAGGCCAAGATCGCCGATCTCGGCCAGCGCCTGAACGTGGCCCTTGCCAAGAAGGTGCAGGAGCTCGCGCGCTATCGTTCCGATTTCTTCGGCAAGTTGAAGGAGGCGCTTGGCAACCGTCCGGACTTCCAGGTGGTCGGCGATCGCTTCGTGTTTCCTTCCGACGTGCTGTTCGACACCGGGTCCTCGGCTCTCCGGCCCGAGGCCACGTACCAGCTCGACAAGCTGGGCACAGCGTTGCACGAGCTCGAGACGAAGATCCCCGCCGACATCGCCTGGGTCATGCGCATCGACGGCCACACCGATATCCGGCCGATCGCGACGCCGGAATTTCCGTCCAACTGGGAACTGTCTAGCGCGCGCGCGATCTCGGTGGTGCGCTATCTCATGGACCAGGGGGTTCCGGCCAACCGGCTTGTTGCGGCGGGCTTCGGCGAGTTCCAGCCGATGGATGCGGGCGAGAGCGAGGAAGCCCTCTCAAAGAACCGCCGCATCGAATTGAAGCTGACCGACCGCTAGCGCTTGCGGCCATCTCTACTCGGCAGCGTCGGGAACGAATTGCAGTTCGGCCAGCCGTTTATAGATGCCGCCACTGCCGACAAGGCTCTGATGCGTTCCCTCTTCGACGAGGCGCCCTTTGTCCAACACGAGAATGCGGTCGGCGCGCATCACCGTCGCCAGCCGATGCGCGATCACGAGCGTGGTGCGGCCTTCCATGATCTTGTCGAGTGCCCGTTGCACGAGCGTCTCGCTCTCGGCGTCGAGCGCGCTGGTCGCCTCGTCTAGGAGCAGGATAGGGGCATTGCGAAGCACGGCACGTGCTATGGCGATCCGCTGGCGCTGTCCCGTCGAAAGCGTCACCCCGCCCTCCCCCAGCATGGTGTCGTAGCCTTGCGGCAACGCCATGATGAAATCATGGGCGAAGGCGGCCCGAGCGGCAGCCTCGATCTCGTGGGCGCTCGCCTCCTTCGCGCCATAAGCGATATTGGCTGCGACACTATCGGCGAACAGCGCGGTGTCCTGCGGCACGAGCGCAAAGCAGGCGCGGAGCGCGTCGAGCGCGGCCTCGTTGACGCCTAGTCCATCGACCTCGACCTTGCCGCAATCGGTGTCGTAGAAGCGAAGGAGGAGCGCGAAGATCGTGGTCTTGCCTGCGCCCGACGGCCCCACCAGCGCAACGCGCTCTCCCGGTGAAACGCGAAAGCTCACATGATCGAGCGCGCGCGTATCCGGCCGCAAGGGGTAGGAGAAGGACACGTCGCGGAAGGCGATTTCTCCACGCGGCGGTACGGGGAACGCCTTCGGATTTGGCGGTGAGGTGATGCTCGACCGGGCTTTCAGCAGCTCGCCTAGGCGCTCTGCGGCGCCCATCGATTGGGCCACGTCGCCCCAAACTTCGCTTAACCCCCCGACGGCGGACGCCGCGAGCACGGCGTAGAGCACGAACTGAGACAGCCTGCCTCCGGTCATGGCCCCCGACAGCACGTCCTGGGCGCCATACCACAGCACGCCGACGACGCTGGCAAAGGTGAGGAAGATGGCAATGGCCGTCAGCCCCGCGCGCGCCTTCGCCCGCGCATTGGCGGCCGCGAAGGATCGTTCGACGGCGACGCCGAAGCGCCCCGCAGCCGTCTTCTCATGCGTGAAAGCCTGCATCACTCTGACCTGGGAGAGGCTCTCGCTGGCATAGGCGGAAGCCTGCGCGAGCGTGTCCTGCGCCTCGCGCGAAAGCTTTCTGACCGAGCGGCCATAGGCGAAGAGCGGCAGCACGATGAGGGGAATGGCGATCAGCACGGCAAGCGACAATTTTGCGCTTGTCACGATCATCATGATTACGGAGCCGATCAGGAGCAGGATGTTGCGCAACGCTTGCGAGATTGCCGTGCTTGCTGCCGCCTTCACCTGGGTGGTATCGGCCGTGATTCGCGACATTATCTCGCCTGAATGCGAAACCTCGAAGAAGGCGGGACTTAAGCCCGTCAGGTGAGCGAACACATCGCGGCGAATATCGGCGACCACCCGCTCGCCCAGCCAGTTCACCGCGTAGAAGCGCGCCGCGCTCGCCGCCGCGAGAACGAGGCCGATGCCGGCCAGCGTGATGAAGTATTTGTCGATGAGGTTGGGATCGACCCCGGAGAAGCCGAGATCGATCATGCGCCTGACGGCAAGGGGCACGGCAAGAGTGGCGCCGGCCGATACGAGGAGCGCGATGAGCGCGGCGGCGAGCATCGCTTTGTGACGGAAAAGATAAGGTTTGAGCGCGCCGAGCGAGCGAAGCGAAGTGTGCTTCGCCTCCTCCTTCTCGGCGCTCTGTTGCGCGCGTTCCCGGTCGCGCGCGCGACCTTCCGGTTGTTGCTCTCGAAACTGCACGAAGACTGGCCCAGCTTTTCGCCGTGGGTCAGACTTTAAGGGGGGAGAGCGCCGGCGGAAAGGGCCAATGACGCGCCTTCGCGGCGCAGCACCATCTTTGCGGCGCAGCCTTGCGGCCTCCGTGAAGTTCCGCTATAGGCTCCGCTCAACGAAAGCGGCGGATTTCGCGAAGGCTTAAGCCATGAAGAAGGACATCCATCCGAACTATCACCGCATCAAGGTGGTGATGACCGATGGCACCGAGTTCGTCACGTATTCGACCTATGGGGCCGAGGGCGACACGCTCAAGCTTGACATCGATCCGAAGACGCACCCGGCCTGGACTGGCGGCGGCCAGCATCTCATCGATCGCGGCGGACGGCTCACCCGCTTCAAGCGCAAATACGAAGGCTTCCTTAAATAGCGCGGCAAGCTGCCGCAGCTTCCTATTCGGCGTCCTTGCCGAAGGCTGAGCGCAGACGCGAAAGCTGCGACTTGAGCGGGTGGTCGGCAGCCGCGCCTTGCGGCACATACTCGGTGCCGAGCATCTGGTCGAGGCGGATCACCCGCTCCTGAAGCTTGATGCTTTGCTCGATCAGTTCGCGCAAGCGCACCGGCAACGATCCGAGGTCGCGGGGAGGCTGCTCGCTCCCGATCACAGGCAGCTTGATCTTGCGCTGCTCCTCTTTGGCCTGCTCCGGCGTCAGCTCGCCCTCGCTTACGGCGCGGCGGATCAGGAGCCACGAGGCAAGCTGCATTAGGCGGGTGGTGAGCCGCATGCTTTCCGTGGCGTAGGCGAGCGATTGCGGGGGCCGGAGCTTGCGCGCTTCTTTCCGTCCATCGCCGTCGAGATAGGTCGCAGCCGCCTCGACCAGCGCCATGCCTTCGCGAAAAACCGATTTAAATTGATCGGAGCGTGCGAACTTTGCGCCGAACGAGACCGTAACGTTACCGTCGCTTTTCGATCTCCCCGCCATTGCCCAACTCCCGTCTACGCACGAGCCCCGGCGGCATAATATGCCATGCGGAGGAAGGCGCGTCGCCCTTCCAGCCTCCAAGGTTAAAACCGGCGAATGGGGCAAAAAAAGAGCCGCCATGCGGCGGCTCAGGAAGTTAACAGGGAGGCGTCAAACAGAGTGGAAGGCCACTCAGATCCAGAAGGCTGGATGACCGAGACCTTAACGGGAGAATCCTAAGGACGAGTTAATGCTAAGCGCCGATTTACCTAAACAAAGCGTGGGGGCGCCCTCATCGCTTGAACGCGGCCTCTGCGGCGCTCTTTGAGGACTGCTTGGCATGAAGCGCCTGCTCCACGCGCGCGATTTCGGCCTTCAGCGCCTCGATCAGCGCTTCGAGCTCGCCCACCGAGTGCTTGCTGAGTTCTTGGCCGAGCTCGTAGCCCTTGGGCTTCTTCACTGGCTGAAGTTCGTCGAGGTCCATGCATCTATTCTAGCACCTTGCCCAAATCTGGCTAAGGTGCCGTCCCCTTCGAACGGGAGAATGTGATGCCGCCAAAGACCATGATTGCGATCGAAGCCAAAGGCACGGGCGGCCCCGAGGTGCTCGTTCCGGGGACGCGTCCTGTCCCGGAGCCCGGTCCCGGCGAGGTCCTGATCAAGGTTGCGGCGTCCGGCATCAACCGTCCCGACGTCCTCCAGCGTCAGGGCCTTTACCCTCCGCCCAAGGGCGCGTCGGACCTCCTCGGGCTCGAGGTTGCCGGCACGGTCGTGAAGCGCGGTCCGGGCGCCGTCCGCTTCAACGAAGGCGACCGCGTCTGCGCGCTCGTCAATGGCGGCGGTTATGCCGAATACGCTCTAGCGCCCGAAGACACCACTCTGCCGGTGCCGCAAGGTCTTACTTTCACCGAGGCGGCTGCGTTGCCCGAGACGGTCTTCACCGTCTGGCACAACATTTTCGAGCGGGCTCAGCTCAAGGCAGGCGAATGGCTCCTGGTGCATGGCGGCGCAAGCGGCATCGGCACAACCGCGATCCAGATCGGAGCCGCGCTTGGCGCTCATGTGATCGCAACAGTGGGAAGCGCCGAGAAGGCAGAAGCGGCTCTCGCGCTCGGCGCGTCACGCGCCGTCAATTACGGCGAGGAGGATTTTGTCGAGGCCGTGCGTGGCGCGACCGGTGGCGAGGGCGCCAATGTCATTCTCGACATGGTGGGCGGCGACTACATCGAGCGCAATCTGCGCGCGGCCGCGCTCGACGGGCGGATCGTGCAGATCGCCTTCCTCAAAGGCTCGAAGGTCGAGATCGACCTGATGCGGCTGATGCTGCGGCGCCTCACCCTCACCGGCTCGACGCTTCGCGCCCAGACGCCCGATGCCAAGGCCCGAATTGCGAAAGGCGTCGAGCAAAACGTCTGGCCGCTCATCGCCCGAGGGAAGCTCAAGCCGGTGATCGACTCGACCTTCAGGCTCGATCAGGCCGCCGAGGCTCACCGCCGGATCGATGACCCGGGCCACATCGGCAAAATCGTGCTCGAAGTGCGATAGAAGGCCCAAACGACAATTGCTTAAGTGAGAGTGACAGCCTATATAGAGTCATTCCCCTTCAGTAACCTCGATTTTCCGTCTTTCGCCGAAGGGGCGGAAGGCCGCGCCAATCTCAAGTTCTGGAAGCCCATGGACCGTACCCCTCTGATGCCCAAAGCGACCGCCGTCTGGCTGGTCGACAACACCTCGCTCACCTTCGAGCAGATCGCCGAGTTCTGCGGCCTGCATGTGCTCGAGGTGAAGGGCATCGCCGACGGCGACGTGGCCCACGGCATCAAGGGCATGGACCCGATCTCGTCGGGGCAGCTCTCGCGCGAGGAGATCGCCAAGGCCGAGCGCGAACCTTCGCACCGGCTCAAGCTGTCGGAGCCCAAGGTCGAGGTGCCCGAGGTGAAGACCAAGCGGGGGCCGCGCTACACGCCGGTGTCGCGCCGCCAGGACCGGCCGAACGCCATTCTCTGGCTCTTGAAGAACCACCCGGAGCTCAAGGACTCGCAGATCATGCGCCTGGTCGGCACCACGAAGCCGACGATCATCGCCATCCGCGAGCGGAGCCACTGGAACTCGCCCAATCTCCAGGCTCAGGACCCGGTGACACTCGGGCTGTGCTCTCAGACCGACCTCGACGCCGAGGTGAAGAAGGCGGCGGCGCGGATCGAGCGCGAACGGAAGCAGGCAGGCCTCGCCGAGCCGCCCAAGGCCGGAACCTTGCTCCCAACCGAAGAGAGCACCGCCGCGCCGCCTGAGCCGGAGCCCCAGCCCGAGCAGCCAATGGCGACCGCACTCGCGCAAGAGGCTCGCACCGCCATGGCGGCTCCGGATGAGGAAGAGGAGACGCCTGATATCGAGTCGGTGTTCGCCAAGCTGAAAGATTTGAAGCGTAACGACGCTCCCTCGGAGTAGCCCTTTCCGTCCTTCCCGGTTTCCGATTGCCGATCGGCTCATCCCTTCGCTAGGCTGAGAGCAGGAAACGCGGCCTTCTCGGGATGGCGATGGCCAACCCTTACGAAACCGGTCTCGACAAGACCCCGGCGAACTACCAGCCGCTGACCCCGCTCGTGTTCTTGCAGCGGGCAGCCGCCGTTCATCCGGGCCACGCGGCGATCATCCACGGCAAGGCGCAAACGTCATACGCGGACTTCTACGCGCGCGCCCGCAAGTTGGCTTCCGCGCTTGCCGCGCACGGGATCGGCCTCGGCGACACGGTTTCTGTCATGCTCGCCAACACCCCCGCCATGCTCGAAGTCCATTATGGCGTGCCAATGGTCGAGGCCGTGCTCCACGCCATCAACACGCGCCTCGATGCCTCGGCCGTCGCCTTCATGCTCGACCACGCCGACACCAAGGTCCTGATCGGCGACACCGAGTTCGCAGGCGTGGTCGCCGAAGCTTTGAAACAGGTCAAGGTGAAGCCCCTGGTCATCGATTACCGCGACCTCGAATGCGGGGTCGAAGGCACGAGGCTCGGCACTCTCGACTACGAGGATTTCGTCGCAAGTGGCGACCCTCAATTTCCGTGGGTCATGCCCGGCGATGAATGGAATGCGATTTCGCTCAACTATACGAGCGGCACGACCGGCAACCCCAAGGGCGTCGTCTATCATCATCGCGGCGCGGCGCTGATGTGCTACGCCAACGCGCTCGCCACCGGCATGGGCCAGCACCCGGTCTATCTGTGGACGCTGCCGATGTTCCACTGCAACGGCTGGTGCTTTCCCTGGTCGATCTCGCTCCTCTCCGGCACCCATGTCTGCCTGCGCGCGGTGCGCGCCAAGCCCATGTACGACGCCATCGCCGACCACAAGGTGTCGCATCTCTCCGGCGCGCCCTTCGTCATGTCGGCCCTACTCAATGCCACCGATGACGAGCGGCGCCTCTTTCCCCAGCGTGTCGCCTTCAGCCATGCGGCGGCCCCGCCGCCGGCCGCCGTCCTGGCCAGGATGGATGAGGCCGGCTTCGAGCTGACCCATCTCTACGGCCTGACCGAGACCTACGGCCCCGCGACGCTCAATGAGTGGCATGCCGCCTGGGATGAGCTCCCGCCGGACGAACGGCTCGACAAACGCATCCGCCAGGGCGTGCGCTATCACGCGCTCGAAGGTCTTGCGGTGATGAACCCCGAGACCATGGAAGAGGTCGAGGACGATGGCGAGACGCTGGGCGAGGTCATGTTCCGCGGCAATATCGTGATGAAGGGCTATCTCAACAACAAAAAGGCCACCGAGGAGGCTTTCGCCGGCGGCTGGTTTCATTCCGGCGATCTCGGCGTGATACACCCTGACGGTTATATCCAGCTCAAGGACCGGTCGAAGGACATCATCATCTCGGGTGGCGAGAATATTTCCTCGATCGAGGTGGAGGACGTTCTCTACAAGCACCCCGCGGTCGCCGCCGCCGCCGTTGTCGCCAAGCCCGATACGAAATGGGGCGAGACCCCTTGCGCCTTCGTGGAGACCAAGGCGGGCGCAAAAGTCACCGAAGATGAGATCATCGCCTGGTGCAAGGAGAAGCTCGCCCGCTACAAATGCCCCCGCCACGTCGTGTTCATCGAGCTGCCCAAGACCTCGACCGGCAAGATCCAGAAATTCAAGCTGCGCGACATGGCGAAAGCCGTGTAGGCCTCGCGGCTATCAACGAACTTGGCACTTCAAGCTTGCCGATCCGACGTTCGATCTCCGTCAAGCGGCATCGGCCGGGCGCACGCGCTTCGCGATTTCATCGCCCGCTCCGATTCGATCAGGGCGATATCATGCTGGCTTTGCAGATCGAGCCAGAATTGCGCTCGGTTGCCGAAATAGCGGCCAAGGCGCAACGCCGTGTCGGCGGTGATCGAGCGCCGTCCGTTGAGAATGTCGGTGATGCGGCCCGACGGCACGCCGAGATCGAGCGCTAGCCGGTTCGCGCTGAGGCCGCGGGCTTGCAACTCGCGCTTGAGAAGGCGGCCGGGATGCACAGCGAGTACCAATGTTCCTCACCCCTTTCGCGGGGGCGTACCATAACGCCACAAACCGGTTACTACGTGATCCCATAAACCGCAATCTGTGCATGGGGATGAAAGCGGGACTTGCGTGGCACAGTTGCTTGGCATCAATCTGAAGGGGCTTTGGGGGAACCGGCCATAGGGCTCGAGGAACAATTCAAGGAGATTGCGGGGTTTGTCGCCCTCGCTATCGAGGCGGCGGCGGTTCTCGTCGTGAGTTACGGCGCGCTCCAGGCGCTGGCCGGATTGGTGGGATCCGCCGCTCAGTCGCACCGCAGACGAGATGATCGGCCGGGAGATCTGGCTCAAATTCGCGACCTGGATCTTGCTCGCACTCGAATTTGCCCTTGCCGCCGATCTCGTGCGCACGGCGGTCGCGCCGACGTGGGACGACATCTCGAAGCTCGCGGTGATCGCGACAATCCGCACCATGCTCAACTACTTCCTGGCGAAGGACATCGCCGAGTTCGACCGGGCGCGCCAAACCGGCGGAAATCCGCCGTCGGGCCGGGTTGCCTCCTAATCGATTGGACCGCCTTCAGATAATATGTTTGAGTGAGTCGCAGCCCTGGAAAAGGGCTAGAAACGGCCTTGGGGGGCGGTTTCCGGCCTGTCTTGAGAGCCTCATGAGCCGCAGCGCCACGGCACGGCGCGCGGGGGGTGGCCCGAAAAGAATTTGTCGTGCGAGGCGTAGAAGACACCTCGCTTGGGATTGAGGGAATGATCAGCAAGACCAGCACGAGCGGCCCACGCTTTCAGCTCATCCTGATCAAGCCGTCGCATTACGACAATGAAGGCTATGTCGTGCAGTGGCTGCGTTCGACCATGCCATCGAACTCGCTTGCCGCCGTCTTTAGCCTTGCGCGCGGCGCGGCCGAGCGGCAGCTGCTCGGCCCCGACCTTCCGATCGACGTCATGGCCATGGACGAGACCAACACCCGCGTGCGCCCGCGCGAGATCGCGCGGCGCATCGCTGAGAATGGCGGAAAGGGTTTGGTCGGCATCGTCGGCGCGCAGTCGAACGAGTTCCCCCGCGCCGTCGACATTGCGCGGCCCTTGCGCGCGGCCGGCATCCAAGTCCTGATCGGCGGCTTCCACGTTTCGGGTTGCCTTGCCATGCTGAAAGAGCTGCCCGAGGACATCAAGGAAGCGCAGAGGCTCGGCGTCTCGATCTATGCCGGCGAGGCCGAAGACGGATTCGACGAAGCGATCCTCGACGCCGCACGCGGCCAATTGCGCCCACTCTACGATCACATGAAGCACCTGCCCGATATCGGCGAAGTCGCCTCTCCGCCTTTCCTGCCCGTCGATTTCGTCCGCCGCACCATCGGCAATGTCACGAGCTTCGACGCGGGGCGCGGCTGCCCCTTCCAGTGCTCCTTCTGCACCATCATCAACGTGCAGGGGCGGAAGTCGCGCTATCGCTCCCCCGACAGCGTCGAGCAGATCATCCGCATGAATTACGAGCAGGGGGTGAACCGCTTCTTCATCACCGACGACAATTTCGCGCGCAACAAGGACTGGGAGGCGATCTACGACCGCATCATCAAGCTGCGCGAAGAGGACGGGCTTGACATCCGCTTCTGCATCCAGGTCGACACGCTCTGCCACCGCATCCCGAACTTCATCGACAAGTCGCGCCGCGCCGGGGTCACCCGCGTGTTCATTGGGCTCGAGAACATCAACCCCGCCAATCTGATCGCGGCCAAGAAGCGGCAGAACAAGATCACCGAGTACCGCAAGATGCTGCTCGAATGGAAACGCGTCGGCATCATCACCTATGCGGGCTACATCCTCGGCTTCGAGAACGACACGCCGGAGTCGATCCGGCACGATCTCGAGATCATCAAGAAAGAGCTGCCGCTCGACATGCTGGAATTTTTTATCCTCACGCCGCTGCCGGGCTCCGAGGACCACAAGGTGCTGTGGGAAAAGGGCGTGTGGATGGACCCCGACATGAACAAATACGACGTCGAGCACGTCGTCACCGCGCATCCCAAGATGAGCGCAGCGGAGTGGAAGGAGGCCTATCGCACCGCCTGGGGCCACTACTATACCGACGACCATCTGGAGACGATCGTCCGACGCGCCTATGCGAGCGGAATCAATATCCGCTCGCTGATGCCGGTCCTATTCTGGTTTTCGAGCGCGGTGCCGGTCGAAAATCTGCATCCGCTGCAATGGGGCATCTTCCGCGTCAAATACCGCCACGACCGGCGCTCAGGCCTGCCGCTCGAATCGGCGCTTGTGTTCTACAGCCGCTATGCCGCCGACATCGCCCGCAAGGTCGTTGTCGTGGCGCGGCGCTGGCGGCATCTGAAGCGGATCGTGCGCAAGATCGAGGCCGATCCGCGCGCCAAACTTTATATGGACGAAGCGCTGACCCCGGTGACTGAGGAAGACTCCGAGCATATGGAGCTCTACACGCAGAACGAGGCTGCCCGCAGCGCGGTCGAACGCGAGCTTCGCGTAGCGAGAAAGAGCGCCAACGGCCATGGCCGCAAGGCCCCGGTCACATCCGATCAACCGGGCAACGGGCGTCAGCCGGGCGGCCGCGATGCCGGCCCTTCATCCGCCGCGCCTTCCCTCAGCGATCAGAGCGAGCCGATTTCGCCCATCGTCTGAGCGCTCGCGCGATGGCTGTGTCAGTGCAAGCGGCTGTGATGATGGCTTCGCGAGCGCCGATGCGGCCCGCGTGCGTTCAAAGACCGCCAAGGGCCCGATTGATCATGTCGCCGAATGCGTCGCCGTTCCGCCGCCACCAGCCCCGGCGCCCGCGCGGCTCCTCCTCATACATCGCCTCGGCATCGTAGGGAGTCCCCGGCGGGGGAGCGGGAGCGAGCAAGTGCGCCTGCATCCAACCGGTTGCGGCGCTCTGCGGATCGGTGACTTCGACCCAGCCTTCGTAACGCGACACCACCCTGAGCACGCGGCCGTAAGGGAAGGCGAACAGCATGGGCGCATCCTCGGCCGCCGTACCATGCATGCCCGCGCCCGACACGAGCACCTGCACCCATTCCTGCGGCTCCTCCTCGGGCCCGCCAGGCCAGGCGTTGGGATCGACATCCTCCCTGAGCGCCGCCGCGGGATCCGACGGATCGTCATACGCGCCGGGCGGCGGTGGCATAGGATCGGTCCCCTCGGCCTCCATGCCGGGAGGTGCATTGGGCGGTCCTTGGTGCTGCCAGGGAAGAGCGTTCGGGTCGCTCGCCTCGCCGTCGTCGGGCGGCAACGCCGCCATCTCCGTTTCGCTCTGCTCCGAGGCGGGGACGTTCGCTCCGGCTGCTGGCGCGGGCGCAGCTTCAGGGCCCTGAGCGGGGGCTGTCGCCGCCGGAACGGATGCCTTGGGAGTGGCCGCTTGCTCTTGCGCGACAGCCGGTTTGGTCTCCTCAGGGGTCCGCGCGATCTTCTCCTCATAGGCGAGCGTCCGCGATGACGGCTCGCTCCCCACCCGCTTGGTCGCGGGCGCGGGGCTCACCACCATGTAGAGGGCCACACACACGACCGCGCTGAGGGCCAACAGCGAAACAATGAGCTTGTTAATGGCAGATCTCCCCGTCCCTTGCCGTCATTAGCCCCGGAAAACGCGGCAACAGCGTGTCATCGCCGTCCATTATCGATCGGTTAAGCCTAATTTTCGGTGAACCGGCGAGGCAGGTCCAGCTTCAAAAAAAAAAGGCGAGCCG
>DASUQP010000270.1:0-6261 GCA_036280475.1 Methyloceanibacter sp.
CCTTGGCGCCCACCCCGGGCGCCGGTCTCACCGGCGTCACCACCGTCATCTCGTCTGTCACGCTGTCGAAGATCACGATCAACGTCGGCCGCACGAGGATGCTGTGGGGGAGGCCGAGCCTGTCGGGGGTCTCGCCCGGCAGGCGCTCGATCAGCCGAACCGTGTCGTAGCCCATATAACCGAAGATGCCGGCAGCCATGGGCGGCAGTTCGGGCGGCAGCGCAATCGCGGATTCGGCAAGGAGGGCGCGGAGCGACGCAAGCGTCGGCACCGGCGAAGGCGCGAACGCGTCGGGATCGGACTGAGGCGCCCGATTGATTTCGGCCGTGGCTCCACTCGCCCGCCAGATGAGATCGGGCTCGCAGCCGATGATCGAATAACGGCCGCGCGTGGCGCCACCCTCGACCGATTCCAGGAGGAAGCTGTTCGGCCGTTCATGCGCCAGTTTGAGCATGGCCGAGACGGGGGTCTCTAGGTCGGCGACGAGGCGCGTCCACGCCACCTGCGGCACGCCTTCGTCGTAGCGGCGCGCGAAGCTTGGAAAGTCCGGCTCGATGGGGTGAGCCCCGTCTCGCGGCGCGAGCGGCGTGACGGAGGCTTTCGCCGGGCTCATGGCTCGTCGTCGCTGCCGATGAGCTTGGCGAGGGCTTGTTGATTGATCGTCACGCCGTAGCGTTTCTCCAACGCGCCGGAATACTCTTCGATGGCGTCCTGGCTCATGAGCAACGTGATCTGCTTCTTGATGCGTTCGAGCTCGGTCGCACTGATCGGCGCGGGCGGCGTGACTTTGTCCACCTGAAAGACGATGCGGCCCTCATCGACACCCGACGGCCCCGATCCGTAACCTTTCTCAGGCAGAGCGAAAGCCTGCGCCACCGAAGCGGGCAGCACGTTTACGGTGATGCTCTCGCGCTTCAGCGGGTCGCTGGTCAGGACCTCGACATTGAGGTCCTTGGCCACGTCCTCGAGCGTTTTCCCGCTGTTCAGGCTGGTGACGAGATCTTGCGCATATTTCGCCGTCCTGGTTCGCGCCTCGTGCGCGCGCCAATCCTTGGCGACCTGGTCCTTGACCTGATCGAACGGTTTGAGCTGCTCGGGCACGACGCCCATTACCTCGTACCAGATCACCCCGTCGTCCTGGGCGTCGATCGGATCGTTCTCGACCCCGGCATCGGTAGCGAACGCGGCGTTCAGAAGCTCCTTCTGCCGGGGCAGCGTAACGGCCGAGCCGTCCGGTTTGCGGCCCTCGCGGTCGACCTGGTCGACGACCTGGTAGCTGAGCTTGAGCTTGTCGGCGATTTCGGAGAGCGTCGCTCCCGATGCCAGGAGATCCTCGATCTTGTCATGCAGGTCGAGGATCACGCTCGAAGCGCGCTCCTTGAGCAGCGTCTTCTCGAGGTCGGCCTTGGACTCCTCCAGAGTCGGGGTCTTGCCGGGCTGGACCGCCGTCACGCGCAGCAGCACGATGCTTCCGAGCTTGCCCGTGACCGGCTCGCTCACCTTGTTCGGTTCGAGGGCAAAGGCGGCCTCGGCGATGGCCGGATCGGCCAGCTCGGCGCGGGCAAGCGTGCCGAGGTCGATATCGGCCTCGCTCACACCCTGCTCCTTGGCAACCGCCAGAAAGTCGGTCCCCGACTGAATCTTCTGATAGGCGGCGTTCGCCGCGGCGAGGTCGGGGAAGGGGATCTGCTGGATGAGCCGCTTCTCGGGCGTGCCGAGCTTATCCTTCTTGGTCTCGAAGGCGGTCTTGATGTCGGCCTCCGTAATCTGAAGCTGCTCCTTCATGGTTTCCGGCGTGACGGCAAGGACGCCAATCTTGCGGAACTCGGGTTGCGTGAACTTGCTCCGGTGATTCTCGTAATAGCGCCTGAGATCCTCATCGCTCGGTTCGGGAATGGTCCCGGCGGCGCTTTCCGGTACCAGCACGTAGCGCAGCGTGCGCGACTCGCCGTTATAGCTGTTGAGCGCGTCGACCAGCAGCGTCGGCGTGTTGACGACCTCGCCCACGGTTGTGAGGATCTGCTGGCGCAAATTCTGTTCGCGCATCGAGGCGAGAAAGCTCTGCTCGTTCATGTTGAGCGCATACATCGCCTGCTGGAGGGCTCCCGGGTTGAAATTGCCCGACCCATCCTTGAAGGCGGGATCCTTCATGATCTCCTCGAGGAGCGCCGCATCGCTGATGCCGAGCTTGAGCGCACGAGCATGCATGTCGATCGCGGCACCCCCGACCAACCGGGCCACCACCAGCCGGTTGAGTCCGGCCGCGCGCGCCTCTTGCAGACTGAGGCTCCGCCCCGCCTGCGTGCTCATCACCCGGAGCATGTCCTGTTGCGCCCGCATGTACTCTTGCGGGCCGATCTTCACGTCGCCGACGACGATGACGTCCTGGGCGCCGTAACCCTGAAACCACCCGGCCGGAAACCAAATGATGAAGCTCGCAATCAGGACGAGAACGAAACCGATCCCGATGATGCCTCCTGCACCTTTGCGCAAACTTTCAAGTGCCACGCTCTGGAACCTTCCATTCGTCATTTGCCAAAGCCGCGCTGGCGTCCGATGCTAGGACTTCCTCGCGCGGCGGCGGCATCATAGGTAGCAAGGGCAAGCCCGGCAAGGCGGGGTACTGGCCTCGCCAAGGTCCGGCGCAGGGTCGAATAGCGCTTCCGCGGGGGCGCGGTCGGAGTGGGGAAATTGGCAGCGAAGACGCCGCTCGTCGCGGGCAATTGGAAGATGAATGGGCTCGGGGCCGCCTTGAGCGAGCTTCGAGCGCTCAAAGAGCGCCTGGCTCAGGGCCTGGCGCCCGACGCCGAAATCATGGTTTGCCTGCCGGCGACGCTGCTTTCGCGGGCGCGTGACGTGCTCGCCGGGAGCGACATAAAGCTCGGCGCCCAGGACTGCCATCCGCTCCCTGCCGGACCCCACACCGGCAATATCTCCGCCGAGATGCTGGCCGATGCCGGTGCAAGTGCCGTGATCGTGGGCCATTCGGAACGGCGGAGAGGCCATGGCGAGACCGACGCTCTGGTGAACGCCAAGACGCGCGCGGCCTTCCGCGCCGGTCTGACCGCCATCCTCTGCATCGGCGAGACCGAGCAGGAGCGGCTCAACGGCGCAACGCTGGAGGTCGTCGGTCGCCAACTCGAGGGCTCCCTGCCGCGGGACGCGCGCGCGGCGAACTGCGTGATCGCCTACGAGCCGGTTTGGGCCATCGGCTCCGGCCTCACGCCCACGCCCGCCGATGTCGCCGCGGTGCATCGTTTCATTCGCGGCGAGCTTGTCCGCTTGCTGGGCAGCGCGGAGGGCCGCGAGCTCCGCATCCTTTACGGCGGCTCGGTCAAGCCGGCGAATGCCGGAGAACTCCTCTCGGTGCCCGACGTGGACGGGGCGCTCGTCGGCGGCGCGAGCCTTAAAGCGAGCGATTTCTTCGCCATACTGTCCGCCTATTGCGGCCGGCACGCTGGCTGATCTCTCACGCGCCCGCGCGAGCGGGGTTGGCAAAGGCGACGATTTTCGCCATTCTGAGACAGCGACTTGCGGCGGGGGGACGGTCCGCCGGGACATTGCGATGCTCTTGCTGCGCTTCATTGCCGTAGCGCTTCTCGCCGGGACGTTTGCCGTGCTTCCCGGCGCGCGTTCTCGTGCCGAGCCGCTGGACAGGGAGGCCTGCCTGGAGCTGGAACGTCAGCGTTCGAAGTTGCTCACACGCGAGATGAAGGCGGCTCTCGAGCGCGGTCCCGATTGGGTGAAGGACCATCTGGACACCGGAGAGATCGAGAAGGTGCGGGAATTTCTCTCCGTCGAGGAGATGATCCAGTTCCGCTGCCGCGGGGGCGGCCGGGTCAAACAGACCGCAACGCCGGGAAGCGGCGAGGCGGTACCCTTGCCGGATCGCAAACCTGACCCGCCGCAGGGCACGGACGACGCGGGAACGGTCGCCGCCGGAAGCGCCGACATGCCGCTCCCGGACCGCAAGCCCGGTTCCGCGACCCCCGCCATGGGAGACGTCGAGCCTAGCCAAGCCCTGGTCGATTCGGATAAGACAGCGCCTTCGAAAACGGAAGCGGCACGATGAGCACTGTTCTTCTCCTGATCCATGTCATGATCGCCGTGGCGCTCGTGGGCGTCGTTCTGTTGCAGCGTTCCGAAGGGGGAGCGCTCGGGATCGGCGGGGGCGGTGCGGGCGGGTTCATGACCGGGCGGAGCGCCGGCAACGCACTCACCAAGACCACCGCGGTTCTCGCCGCCTGCTTCTTCGCCACGAGCCTCGCGCTGTCGATTCTGGCAATGAATCAGAAGCCGGCACCCACCATTCTGCCAGGCGGAGGAGGAGGGCTCGCGCCGCTCCAGGTTCCGGCAGCGCCCGCGCCCGCGACCCCGCAAGCGCCCTCCGCACCATCCGCGCCCCAGGCCCCGCAGCCCTAACAACGTTCGGCGTCCGAACTTCCGGGGATAACGCGCGCGAGCCGCCGGCCGAACCGCTGTTTGGGGCTTACGACTCAGCCGCGTTTCGGTGTATGGTCGAGGCCCATGGCGCGGTACGTCTTCATTACCGGCGGCGTGGTTTCCTCACTCGGCAAGGGGCTGGCCTCCGCGGCGCTCGGTGCGCTGTTGCAGGCCCGCGGGTTTAGCGTGCGCTTGCGCAAGCTCGACCCCTATCTCAACGTCGATCCGGGGACCATGAGCCCCTATCAGCACGGCGAGGTGTTCGTCACCGACGACGGTGCCGAAACCGATCTCGACCTCGGTCATTACGAGCGCTTCACCGGACGGCCTGCCTCCCAGGCCGACAACATCACCACGGGGCGGATCTATCAGGAGATCATCGTCAAGGAGCGGCGCGGGGACTATCTCGGCGCGACCGTGCAGGTCATCCCCCACGTCACCGACGCCATCAAGTCCTTCATCACTTCCGGCAATGAGGGCGTCGACTTCGTGCTGTGCGAGATCGGAGGCACGGTCGGCGACATCGAAGGCTTGCCGTTCTTCGAGGCGATCCGCCAACTCGGCAACGAGCTGCCGCGCGGGTCGACGGCCTTCATTCATCTCACCCTGGTCCCGTTCATTCCGAGCGCGGGCGAACTCAAGACCAAGCCGACCCAGCATTCCGTGAAGGAACTGCGCTCGATCGGCATCCAGCCCGACGTACTGTTGTGCCGCACCGATCGGCCGCTGCCGCGGGACGAGCGGCGCAAGATCGCGCTCTTTTGCAACGTCCGTCCCGAAGCGGTGATCCAGGCGCTCGACGTCCCGAGCATCTACGACGTGCCTGTCGCCTATCACGCCGAGGGACTTGACCGCGAAGTGCTGGCGGCGTTCGGCATCACAAATGCGCCCGAGCCCGACCTCGAGCGCTGGCGCGAGATCGCTCAAACCATCGCCAATCCCGACGGCGAAGTGACGGTCGCCGTGGTCGGCAAATATACCGGACTGAAGGACGCCTATAAGTCGTTGAACGAGGCGCTCGTCCATGGCGGCATCGCCAACAAGGTGAAGGTGCACCTGCAATGGATCGAGTCGCAGACCTTCGAGAGCGAGGACGCCTCGGCATATCTGGAGGACGTGCACGGCATCCTCGTGCCGGGCGGATTTGGCGAGCGCGGCGCCGAAGGCAAGATCCGGGCGGCGCGCTACGCGCGCACCCGCCGCGTACCTTACTTCGGCATCTGTTTCGGCATGCAGATGGCGGTGATCGATGCCGCCCGGGAGGCGGGCATCGAAGGGGCGAGCTCGACGGAGTTCGGCCCGACCGAGGAGCCCGTCATCGGTTTGATGACCGAATGGATGAAGGGCGAGGAGCTGCAGAAGCGGCAGTCGAACGGCAATCTCGGCGGCACCATGCGGCTCGGCGCCTATGACGCGGTGCTCGCCAAGGGCAGCAAGGTCGCCGAGATCTACGGCGCGACCCGCATCTCGGAGCGCCACCGTCATCGCTACGAAGTGAACATGCGCTACCGCAACAAGCTGGAAGCGGCGGGCTTGCGCTTCTCAGGCCTCTCGCCCGACGGGCTCTTGCCGGAGATCGTCGAGATCCCCGACCACCCGTGGTTCCTCGGCGTGCAGTTCCACCCGGAGCTCAAGTCGCGGCCTTTCAGCCCGCACCCGCTCTTCGCCTCGTTCATCGGCGCGGCCGTGGAGCAGAGCCGGCTGGTCTAGCCGGCTCGCTTTCGCGGTCAGCGGCGTTTGCGCGGCGCCGAGGCCGCCGGCGGAACGTCGGACTTGGCACTGCCCCGCACGGGAATTTCTTCTCCCGCCGCAAGGATG
>DASUQP010000271.1:0-24453 GCA_036280475.1 Methyloceanibacter sp.
CCAATAGAACTGCCCCGGCTGAAAAGCTTTGAAGTCGTCGCTGGAAGGCTGGCCGTTCTGGGCGAGTGAACGAAGGATGGGAAAAGGCTGACCGGCACAAAGTCCGACGGTTGAGCGCCGGGTGAGCCCCCGCAGGCTCTCGATGCCTACCTCCCGTCGCGTGACGATCCTACGCCCGCCACAAGAATGTCAACGACGCCTCTCCACCGTCCTTACCGAGACGAGAATGGCTCGCCTGATGGTGTTTGACGCGGAGGCTGTGTATCGGCAGCAAGATCCTTCACGAAAACAATCTTGCCGTCGCCCGGTGCGTAGAAATCCGGCAGCCGCGCTCCCTCGCGAAAGCCCATGCGCTCATAGAAGCCGCGGGTGTCCGCATAGCGATCCGAAGAAGACGTATCCGCGTAGATGTGTTTGGCGCTCGCTTTGACCATGGCGGCCTCGGCGCGCGCATAGACCTGGGCGCCGAGCCCTTTCTTCTGCTCTTCCGGCGCAATGGCGATCCAGAAGAGCTCGAACGAGCCTTGCGTCCCGTGGAGCGGACCGTAACAGGCAAAGCCCACGAGATTAGCGCCGCGCTCTGCCAACACGAAGCTGTAGCCCGAGCGGATACCCTTGGTGAGGCGCTCGGTGACGAGATCGGAGGCGGTCTCGACCTCCGCGGCGTTGAAGAAACCCGTGCTCGCCACGAGCGACCGCACCCGCCCGACGTCGTCGGCCATCACGGCGCTTCGCCAATCGAGTCCGTCGCGAGCGGTGTTCCTCGAAGGCCCCGACACTTTGGCAAGTGCCGGCGCCGCAAGCCGCGCGGCGGAGTGGCCTGCAACCAACCCAGCGAAGAAATTCCGGGCGTTGCTGCCGAGGGTACGCACGCGGTACCCGCCCTCCTGCACCACGAGCGTCGGGAAACCCTGCTCGCCGATCATGCGCCCGAGCTGTTCGAAATCCTTTGCCCGATTGGACCACGTGCCGGTCGGATCGCCGCGCGCGGTGTCGAAGCCGAGTGAGACCAGGAGATAGGCGGGGGCAAAGCGTTTCACGCGCCGCAAGCCTTCAGCGACGGCGTTCCGATGCTGCTCCGGAGTGATGTGCTCAGGCAGCGGAATGTTGAGATTGAAGCCGGCCCCCGGACCGATCCCACTCTCGTCGCGGAATCCGGTGAAATAGGGATAGGCGAAGCTCGGATGGGCGTGGATCGACACGGTGAGCACGTCGGCCCGGTTGTAGAAGATCTCCTGCTGGCCGTTGCCGTGGTGATAGTCGATATCGAGAATCGCCACCTTGCCGTAGCGCGCAAGCAGATTTGCCGCGATCGCCGCGTTGTTGAAGTAGCAGAAACCGCCGAAGCTCCGCGTCTCGGCGTGGTGTCCCGGAGGCCGCACCAGCGCGTAGGCAAGCGGCGCGCCCTGAAGCAGCTTCTCCGCCGCGGTCAGCGCGCAGTCCACCGCCGAGCGCGCGGCAAGGTATGCGTTCTGGTTGAGGGGCGTGAAAGTGTCGATGCAGTAATAGCCGGCGAGGACCGTTTCGTCCTTGGGCGCCCGCGCCGGATTGCGCAGCGGGAAGACGTAAGGGTAGATCGATTTCTTGGGGCCGGCGATCAGGCAGGCCTTGCGGATGTAGTCGACCAGCCTGCTGTCGTGCACGGCGCGGATATGCCGGTCGGAGTAGCGCTTGGCCGGCACCTTCTCGACCAGTCCCGAAGGATCGAGCTCGGCCATGATCGTGCGGATGCGGACCGGCGCCTCGAAATAGTCCCTGTCGAGGACGTGATGGAGCGTGTGCTCGTCGTTCAGCACGAGCGCGATGCGCGGCGCCGAAGCCGCGCGCATCTCTCCTCTCAGCGCCCGCCGCGTCTTGACATAGCGCGGCTCGCGCAGGCGGACGGGATCGTCCTTGATCGAGCCGACGACCATCTGCACGTAATCCGGCGGACAGTTGTATTTTCGCTCGAGGATCGCGCGCACGACCTTGCGTACCTTGTCACGGCTCGGCAGATCGCCGGCGCCAAGCGGATCGAGAACGAGATAGGGCGGATCGGTCGTGCCCGCCCGCACCGGCGTCTCGTAGGCCGTGTTCACGATCGGCCGCGCGCCGTAGCGCTCGTAGAATTTCAGCCGGGCCGCATTGGCGGCTCTGACCTCCGTATTGGGGCTCAGCGCGGGATCGTCGGGCAGGCATTCGAAATAGAGCTGGGTACCGAGCGCCCGTGCTTCCTCGCGAACGCGTTCGTAGAGCGCCGCCCCGAACCCCGCCCCCATGCGGCCGGGCGCTGTCGAGATGATTTCCAGATACGAGAAGCCGATATCCGGCGCATGAAGCAGAAGCGCCACGCCGAGCGTCTGGTCGCGCTCATTCTCGGCCACGAACAGCCGCGACACGAATTTGTGCTTCAGCGGATTGGCGAACTGATCGGGCAGCTTGGCGATGTCCTCCTCTGGAATCGCCTTAAACTGCTGGCGCATGATCCTTTGCGCCGCCTCGATGGCCGAGCGGTTCACCGCCGTCGTGGCATCGGCCACTTTGCGGATGCGAAGCATGGGTCAGATGCGAAGCATGTCAAGCCGTGGCTTGCAAGCGCCCGAGTGGCGCCTCGATGACGCGGGCGATCAACGCGTCGTAATCGATGCCGGCCTCGAGCGCCGAAGCCGCGAACCCGGCGTCGGCGCTGAGGCAGGGGTTCACATTGACTTCGAGGATGAAGGGCGCGCCGGTCCGGTCGACGCGGAAATCAACCCGCGCATAACCGTCGAGAGCGAAAAGGCTCCAGCAGGCAAGCCCGAGCCGCGTCAGGTCGGCGGCAAGCTCGGGATCATCGGTCTCCAGGCCGAAGCGCCGCGGCGTTCCGACATAGGGCTGGCTTCCCGGCGTCCATTTCGCGTCGTAGTCGGCGATCAACGGCTCGCCTCGCCCAAATCCCTGGAACAGCGTCTCCTGGATCGGGAGCACCTCGACGCGCTGAGGTCTCTCAATCATCGCAACCGCGAATTCGCGGCCATCGATGTAGGCTTCCGCGAAATGCTCCGTTCGCCATCGCAGCGTCCGTTCGACGATTGCGCGCGCCGCCTCGGCGCCGCGCATGACAGACGCGGGTTCGAGGCCGAGCGAGCCATGTTCGAACACGGGCTTCACGATCACGCGCGCCTCAGGATCGAGCCCCGTCCCGTCCTGCGACCACTCCGGCGTGGGCAAGCCGGCATGGGCGAGCCTGAGCTTCGTGCCGATCTTGGAGAGCGTGTCGAGGCACGCGCTCGTCCTCGCGCCGGTATAGGGAAGCGCAAGCGCATCGAGCCGGGCAGGCACCATCGGCGCAAGCCGGCAGTCGCCGCCTACCGCCTCGACCAGGTTGAACACAAGGAGCGGCCGGCGAGAGGCCAGCGCCTCGAGACCGCTTAAGTCGGGCCCAAGCCCGACGATCTCCGTCGCGTAGCCGAGCCGCGCGATGGCTTCGGCCACCGCTTCGGCGGCAATGATCGTGTCGATCTCATCAGGGCGGCTCTCGGTTGCCGCATGCAGAACCGGGACGAAGCCCGCGCTTCCGTGCATCAGGCGCGCTTCCGCCGAGGCTGCTGCTTGCTCCGGGCGAGCCCGTAGCGGGCAAGACCGGCGTCGAGAATGAGGCCCATAAGAGACGTAAAGTCGATCCCATTCTGGGCGGCGAGGATCGGCAGGTCTGAGTGCGACGGATTGAGCCCGGCAAGCGGATTGGCTTCGAGGAAGTGCGGGTCGCCCTTCGCGTCGGAGCGGAAATCGATCCGCGCCGCGTCCCGGCATTGGAGCGCGCGGTAGGCCTGAAGCGCCCGCGTGCCCGCCAGCCGCGCCTCCGCGTCCGTAGCAGGCGCGTAGGTCACGAGCTCCTCGCACAGCTCCTTATTGTGGAGCGAGTAGACATTGGCCTCGGCATTCGGCTTGAGCAGGATTTCGCAGACGCCGAGCACGCGGGCCTTGTCGCCATTGCCGACGATGCCGACCGTGAACTCGCGGCCGGGAAGGTATTGCTCGACTAGCGCCGGCTGCCGGTAGCGGGCGATGACGTGGGCGACCGCGGTTTCAAGCGCGCCTTTCGAATCCACGAGCGACGCCGCCTCGCAGCCTTTGCCGGTGCCTTCGGCCAATGGCTTGACGAAGGCCGGGAAGTCGACCCAGTCAACAAGCTCGTTCGCGCTGCGCTCGGCAACGGCAAAGGACGGCGTCGGCACGCCGGCGTCGCGCACGAGGCGCTTCGTTACGGCCTTGTCGAGAGCCGCCGCGGCCGTGAGCGGGTCGGAAAAGAGATAAGGCTGATCGAACAGCTCGCAGAGAGCGGGCACTTGCGCCTCGCGCGAGCGTCCCCGCACACCTTCGGCGATGGAGAACACGATATCGTAGCGCTCGCCTGCGACGAGACGGGCCGCGAGCGCCTGCCCCCGCCCGACGCGGATCGGCTCGCAGCCGAGCGCCTCCAACGCGCCCGCCAAGGCATCGATGGTTTCGACCGAGTCGAACTCGGCGACCTCCTCCTCGGAGAAGCCGAGCGCGCGATAGTCGTTGCGCAGGTCGTAGACGAGAGCGACACGCATCGCACTTATCCGGCGCCGGGGGTGCGGCCGATTCCGACAGTGCCCTCGGGGTCGGTATAACGATAGATATTGCCCTCGAAGTTGCGCAACAGGAGGTCGTCGCCTTCGCGGCCGGCGACATAGTCGGGAAGGAGCGGAATCTTGCCGCCGCCACCCGGCGCATCGACCACATAGGTCGGCACGGCGTAGCCCGTGGTGTGGCCGCGCAGGCCCCGGATGAGTTCGAGCCCCTTGTCGACGCTGGTGCGGAAATGGGCCGAGCCCGAGATCGGGTCGCATTGGTAGAGGTAGTAGGGCCTGACCCGGCGCATCAGGAGACCATGGAACAGACTTTTGAGCGTCTCGACCTCGTCGTTGATACCCTTGAGCAGCACTGTCTGGCTGCCGAGCGGAATGCCGGCATCGGCAAGCCGCGCCGTCGCCTCAGTGACCTCGGGCGTCAACTCGGATGGGTGGGTGAAGTGGAGGCTCATCCAGAGCGGATGATGCTTCTTGAGCACACGGATGAGCGCACGCGTCACCCGCATCGGCAGCACGACCGGCACCTTGGTGCCGAGCCTGACGAACTCGACATGCTTGATCGCCCGGAGGCGCCCGAGCAGATAGTCGAGCCGCTCGTCCGAGAGCGTCAGCGGATCGCCGCCGGAAATCAGCACGTCGCGGATCTCGGGATGCGACGCGATATAGTTGAGCGCCTCCTCCCATTGCGGCCGGCTGAAGGTGTACTCGCCGCCCGCCTCGCCGACCATGCGCGAGCGCGTGCAGTAGCGGCAATACGTGGAGCAGAAGCCCGTGGCGAGGAACAGCACCCGGTCGGGATAGCGGTGCACCAGCCCCGGAACGGTCGTATGTCCGTCCTCGCCGAGCGGATCGTCGGCCTCGCCCGGGGTCTTGAGATATTCGTCGCCGACCGGAATGTGGGTGCGGCGGACCGGCTCGGCCGCGTCCTCCCGCGCCATGAGGCTCGCATAGTAGGGCGTGATGCCGAGCGGCAGCGAGCCCTGATGGCGGATCACGGCCTCGCGCTCGTCCTCGGACAGGACGAAGATGCGCTCAAGCTCGGCGAGCGTGCGGATGCGCGCGCGCGTCTGCCAGCGCCAATCGTTCCAAGTGGCGGTATCCACCTCGGGGTAATAGCGCTTGCGGAAGGCGCGCGAGAGCGGCCCGATGGGGAAGCGCTCCATGCGCACCACGACGGCGTCGAGCCGCGGCGCCTTCGCCGGTAAGGCCGGCGCGGGCGATAGAGCGTTGATCGGGGAATGAGGTTTGATGAGGAGTCGGGATGTCGCCTTGGGGCGACTGGGCGGCTCTTCGGCTTCGACCTGAAGCAACTTCATGGGATGTCTGTCCCCTTCGGCCTTGCGACGGATATGCCCCGGCGCCAACCGCCGGCCCTGGTCCGTCAAAAGCGCGAGTCATTTCAGCGAGCTGGTTCTTAATTTCAAGTATTAACGTGATCGCGCCCCCAATTTTTTTCGAACGTGTCCAGCAGGATGCGCGAGCGCGCTGCAACGCTCAGCCAGCGCGCTGCAGCACGGCGACGAAGAAGCCGTCAGTGCCGTGGTCGCGTGGCGTCAGGAGCAGCGTCTCGCCCGAGCCGTCGGCGGAGGGCGCTGGCGCCTGCCCCGGAAGCGATCTCTCCCACAGCTCCGGCCACGGAATGAGCTCGAATTCGGGACGGCGGGCGAGCAAGCCGTCAATCTGGTCCCGGTTCTCAGACGGCAGGACCGAGCAGGTGACATACGCGAGGCGGCCGCCGGGCTTGACGAGCGCGGCGCCCTCCTCGAGCACCACCCTCTGCTCGCCGCGCCTCGCCTCGAGCATCGAAAGCGAGAGCCGCCATTTGGCGTCGGGGCGCCGCCGCCACACGCCAGAGCCCGAGCACGGCGCGTCGATCAGGACGAGGTCCATTTTGCCCGCGAGTTTTCCCAAGGCCTCGCGTTCGCCCGGGGGCAGCACCTGGACGTTCCGCGCGCCTGCCCGCTTCAGCCGCTCGAAGATCGGCCGGAGCCGCAAGGCGTCGGCGTCATAGGCGTGGAGCTGACCGGTATTCTGCATCAGGGCGGAGAGCGCCAAGGTCTTGCCGCCGGCGCCGGCGCAGAGATCGATGACCTGCTGGCGCGGGCCGGCACCCGATAGAAGGGTGGCGAGCTGCGAGCCCTCGTCCTGGACTTCGTACCAGCCTTTACCGTGGCCGGGTTCTGCTTCCAGATGCGGACTGCGGCCCGGTCCGGACGCCTGCGCGGCGCGAACGCCAAAGGGCGAATGCGGCGTCGGCCCAACCTCGAACCGGCGGAGCGCCTTCAGCACCTTGTCGCGATCCGCTTTTAGCGTATTCACCCTGAGATCGACCGGAGCGCGGCGGGCCAAGCCTGCGCCCTGCTCCGCCGCGCGAGCGCCGAAGGCCCTCTCGAACTCAGGCCCGAGCCATTCCGGATAATCGCCCCGGATGTGAGCGGGAGCCGTGGCGGGGATCTCCAACTTGAGCCCGGCAAGCTCGGCCTCCGACAGGGGCTCCGGCGCATAGCGGCTGCCATCGGCAAGTTGGGCGACCTGCTCCGGCGTCATCTGCCATCGGGTGACGAGGCTCCGCAGCACGAGCGCGCGCGGGCTTCCCTCGCCCATGGCATGGGCCGCCGAGGCGCGGGTGCGCAAGGCATCGAACACGAGATTGCCGATCGCCGCCCTGTCGCCCGATCCGGCGACGCGATGCGACGTCCCCCAATCCTTCAGAGCTTCCGCCGCGGGCCGCTTGCGCGCCTCGATATCGGCGAGAATTTCCATCGCCGCGCTCGCCCGCGCCGCTGGCGTCATCAGGACCCGGTGAACAGGATGATGCGGGCGATGACGATCACCCACATGAGAAGGAGCGCGATGGCGCTGATGCCGAATACGCCGGTGCGGCGGTCGAGCCGGTTGGACGTGACATGGATATAGGCATGGACAAGCCGCGACAGCACGAACAGCCAGCTCAAGACGAGAAGGGTGACATCGAGGGTCTGGCTGGCGAACGCCAGCAGCACCACGACGTAGAACAGAACCGGCAGCTCGAGCTGGTTATGGTAGGCGTTCGAAATCTGGAGAACGCGCGCCGGCCAATGCGGCTCGCGGAGCCTGATTTTCTCCGGATCGACCTCGCCGGCCTGAATGGCGCGCACGCGGAGCGCCGCCATCCAAAACAGGAGCGTAAAGGTGAGCCCGACCTGGACGAACATCGGCATCAAAATCGCGTGTATCGACATGGGCCCCTCTCCTTCTTTAGCGCCATGCCCGGCGGCTCGCGCTGAAGCGAGCTAGAGCAATGTCCAGGCGATTAGGCAAGCGCGTCGTGACCTTGGGGCCTCGCTTCCGCGACAGGCTCGGTTTCTTGCCGGTTGCTTCACCGGCGGCCACGATCCGCGACGTTCGTAGGCAGAGGCAACCGGCTGATTGCGTTGCCACATTCCCGAGCCAATCATGGACAGAAGTTCAATTGACGGCCCCCGGGAGCCGCCTCTAAACCTACCGCCAAAGATCGAAACCCAGCGTCCACCGTGAGGAGGAATTCCATGCGCCGTCGCGCCCTTTATGCCGTTTCCTGCGCCGCCATTGCCGGCGCGCTCGCTTTCGCCGCTTTTCCTCGCCCCGGACACGCCGCAGACAACCCGTGTTTCACCGGGGAGGGGTCGATCAAAGAAATCCTCGACGGGTGCGGCGCCTATATCGGCTCGGGCGCGACCGACAAGGATCAGCTCGTCCGGGCCCACGCCGTGCGTGCCATGGCCTTCTCCGCGATCCGCGATCTCGATTCGGCGATCGCCGAGCTCGACGAGGCCATCAAGGTCGATGCGATTAGGGCGAATTCCTATTTCATGCGGGCCGCGGCGCATGAGGCCAAGAAGAACCATGAGACCGCGCTGAAAGATCTGGACGAGGCCATCCGGCTCGATGCCAAGCAGGCCGACTACTACCTGCTGCGCGGGATTATTTACCGCGACAAGGGCGATCTCGATCGGGCGCTCGTCGATTTCGACGAGAAGGTCAAGCTCGAGCCAAACGCAGCGCTCGGCTACTCCAAACGCGGCGATCTCTACCGGCAGCGCAAGGAATACGATCTCGCCATCGCCGACTTCGATCAGGTGATCAAGATCGATGACAAGGACGCCAAGGGTTATATCGATCGCGGCTGGGTCTTCGTGCTCAAGAACGATTTGGACAAGGCCGGGGCCGATTTCGACAACGCGCTCAAGCTGCATGAGAACGAGCCTTCCGCTCTCGTCGGCCGCGGCCTGGTGAAGAGCCGTAAAGGCCAGCCCACCGACGGCAGCGCCGACCTCGCGCTCGCGCAGAGGCTGGAGCCCGGCATTTTCGACGAAATCAAGAAGCTCGGCGTCGAGTAGGCGCTGGGTTTGTCACCGCAACCTGTCCCGCTCTCCCCTTGGGGAGAGCACACGCGCCTCTTGGCGCGTGATGAGGGGGGTTCCACGAGTGTCTGCCGAGCGAAAGAAAGTTCCCCCTCACCCTTCCCGCCATGCGACTTGCGCAGAGCTACGCTCGCGCAAGATCGCGGCGGAAAGCCCTCTCCCTCAAGGGAGAGGGGGCCCGGGGTGTGCGGTCATGACAGACAACGGACGGGCCGTGAAAGTCTTTACCCCTCGCGCGGGTAGTTGGGCGACTCGCGCGTGATGGTCACGTCGTGGACGTGGCTCTCGCGGAAGCTCGCCGCCGAGATGCGGATGAATTCGGCGCGCGCCTGAAACTCGGCAAGCGTCCGCGCCCCGGTATAGCCCATCGAGGCGCGCAAGCCCCCGATGAGCTGGTGCAGGACGCTCGAGACGGGCCCCTTGTAGGGAACCTGTCCCTCGATGCCCTCCGGCACGAGCTTGAGCGCGTCCCTGATCTCCTGCTGGAAGTAGCGGTCGGCCGAGCCGCGCGCCATGGCGCCGATCGAGCCCATGCCGCGATAGGCCTTGTAGGAGCGCCCCTGATAGAGAAACACCTCGCCCGGGCTTTCGTCGGTGCCTGCGAGCAGAGAGCCGAGCATCACGCAATCGGCGCCGGCCGCGAGCGCCTTGGCGAGATCGCCCGAATATCTGATCCCACCGTCCGAGATCACCGGGATATCGCTCTTCTTCGCCACCTCGACCGCCTCGAGCAACGCCGTGAATTGCGGCACGCCGACGCCGGCGACCACGCGCGTGGTGCAGATCGAGCCCGGACCGATGCCGACCTTGACGGCATCGGCGCCGGCATCGATCAGCGCCTTGGTGCCGTCCGCCGTCGCCACGTTGCCGCCAACAACTTGCACGGCATTGGACTGACGCTTGATGCGGCGCACCTGGTCGAGCACGAGCGCCGAATGGCCATGCGCGGTATCGACGACGATCACATCGGCGCCTGCATCGATCAACCGCTCGGCGCGGTCGAATCCGGAATCGCCCACGCTCGTCGCCGCCGCGACTCGCAAGCGCCCCTGCTCGTCCTTGCAGGCATTGGGATGGGCTCTTGCCTTCTCGATGTCCTTGACCGTGATCAGTCCGATGCAGCGATAGGCGTCGTCGACCACAAGCAGCTTCTCGATGCGATGCTGGTGCAAGAGCCGCTTTGCCTCTTCCAGCCCGACATTTTCCCTGACCGTGACGAGCTTGTCCTTGGTCATCAGCTCCGCGACCCGCTGGTTCGGGTTGGTCGCAAACCGCACGTCGCGATTGGTCAGGATGCCCGCGAGCCTCCCCTCGCGTCCGCCATTGCCGGCGGGCTCGACCACCGGGATGCCCGAGATCTGATGGTCGACCATGAGCTTGAGCGCGTCGGCGAGGGTGGCGCCGGGATGGATGGTCACCGGGTTCACCACCATGCCCGACTCGAATTTCTTCACCTGCGCGACCTGGGCGGCCTGAGCCGCGGGATCGAGATTGCGATGGATCACACCGATGCCGCCCGCTTGGGCCATGGCGATGGCAAGCTTCGCCTCGGTCACCGTGTCCATGGCGGAGGAGACGACCGGGATGTGCAGGGCGATGGAGCGGGTAATCCGGGAAGAGACGTCGGCCTCGTTCGGGAGGACGTTGGAGGCCGAGGGCCTGATCAGGACGTCGTCGAAGGTGAGCGCAATGCCGCTGTCGGGGAATTGCTTCCGCTTTTCAGGGGTTTGCCCTTCGGGCATCGGCCAACCTCATGCGCGCGGGCGACCGCAGCGTGTGCTGCAACAAGCCACCGGTTGGCGGCCTCCTTTAGCACTTTGATCCGGGTTTGGGAAGGCAATGGCGCGCGACGTCGATCCTTTATCCTTTCCGTCCCGATCTGAGCACTTGGCGAAGCCGGGGTGCGGCGAAAGCGATGAAGCTCTCGACCTTGGCCTGGGGCAGGCGATCTTCGCGATGGAAAAGGTTGACGGGTATCTCTTCGGGCTCGAACGCCTCCAGAATGCGCTGCAACGCCCCGTTGGCGATTGAGGCTTCCCCCTGATGGGAAAGCACCCTCACGATCCCAAGCCCCGCCCTGGCTGCATCGATGGCCGCGTCCGCCGAGTTGACGACCAATCTCGGGCTGACCGTGACCCGAAGCTCTCTCTTGCCGCGCTCACCGAAAGTCCAACGCTCGGCGTGGGTGAAAGTGTTGAAGCTGATGCATTGGTGGCCGGCAAGCTCGGAAGGTGAGGCCGGTGTTCCATGCTGCGCAAGATAGGTGGGGCTCGCGCAGGCGATAAGGCGAATTGCGCCGACGCGCGTTGCGCGGAGCGTCGAGTCCGGGAGATTGCCGATGCGCACGCCGATATCGATGCCCTCTTCCACCAGATCGACGACCCGGTCGACCAGAAGCATGCGCGCCGCAACGCGCGGGAACGCGTTCAAGAACGCAGCAACAATCGGGAGCACATGCAGCCTGCCGAACACGACGGGTGCGGTGAGCGCAAGTTCGCCCCGAGGCTCGGCATGTTCCCCGGTCAAGCGACGTCCGGCGTCATCGAGCTCATCGAGCACCTGTCGGCACGTCGCGGCGTAAGCGCGGCCGGACTCGGTCAGCGTTAGCCGCCGCGTCGTTCGCGTGATCAGGCGCGTGTCGAGCTCTTCTTCAAGCGCCTTCAAATGCCGGCTGACGGTAGAGAGAGGCATTCCAAGCTTGCGCCCCGCCGCGGACAGGCTGCCGGCTTCGGCGACGGTAACGAACAGGCGAAGTGCGGCAAGACGGTCCATGGGATTATCTCAAGAAATGGAAGAATGAGTTGCGAAAATAACGGATATTCCTAGCAGGGGGAATGGGGCATGACAGGCCCGGGCTGGCGCAGAGCCCAGCCGAAGAGAAAGGGAAAAGCGCATGGCCCAGTTGAAGCTTCACGACCTCGAACTGTCGGGCAACTGCTACAAGGTCCGTTTGTTTTGCTCGCTGCTCGGGCTCAAGCTCGACCTCGTGCCGGTCGATTTTCTCGCCGGCGCGCATAAGAAGAGCCCACTGATCGAGAAGAACCCGTTCGGCGAAATCCCGATCCTCGAAGAGGGCGACGTTGTCTTGCGCGATTCTCAGGCGATCCTCGTCTACCTCGCGCGGAAATATGGAGGGGAGCAGTGGCTTCCGACCGATCCGGTGTCCATGGGACGCGTCGTCGCGTGGTTGATGGTCGCCGAGAACGAGGTCGCGCGCGGGCCGAATGACGCAAGGCTCCACGACAAGTTCGGTTTCAAGCTCGATGCCTCTGCGGCGCTGGAGAAGGCCAAGCGCATCTTCGGCCTGATGGAATCGCATCTGGCCAAGAACGATTGGCTTGCGCTTGATCGCCCGACCATCGCCGACATCGCCTGCATGCCTTA
This sequence comes from Methyloceanibacter sp., assembly GCA_036280475.1. Lineage (GTDB taxonomy): Bacteria > Pseudomonadota > Alphaproteobacteria > Rhizobiales > Methyloligellaceae > Methyloceanibacter. Next base: position 12,344 of record DASUQP010000271.1, read on the forward strand.
CATGGCGCTCAGCCACGAAGGCGGACTGTCGCTGGAGCCTTATCCCGCCATCCGCGCCTGGATCAGGCGCATCAAGGCCTTGCCCGGCTTCATCACCATGCCGGCCCTGTGACCTCGCGATGTCCTCCTCGACAGACGTTGCCTTTACGCTTTCTGTGAAGCGCCTGCAGGATCGGCGCGGTTCGCGCGGCGCCTATGCCCGCATGGAGGAGAAGGGCGGCTTCGCCACGAAGATCGACGACGGCCTCGCTGCCTTCATCGCCAACAAGCGATCCTTCTATTTCGCCACCGCCAACCGCAACGGACAGCCTTATATCCAGCATCGCGGCGGCCCGAAGGGGTTCTTGCGCGTTCTCGATCCGACGACGCTCGCCTTCGCGGATTTCGGCGGCAACCGGCAATACATCACGACCGGGAACCTCGCCGACAATCCGCGCGCGATGCTGTTCCTCATGGATTACACGCAGCGCAGGCGGGTTAAGATCTGGGGAACGGCGCGCGCCGTCGAGGACGATGCTGAGCTAATCGCGAAGCTGTTTCCCGACGCCTACAAGGCTCGGGCTGAGCAAGCCATTGTCTTCACCGTCGCGGCTTGGGACGCGAATTGCCCGCAGCACATCCCGCAAATGCTGTTTGCCGAGGATGTCGCCGAGGCTTTCGCGGAACGCGACCGGCGTATCAGCGCGCTTGAAGCCGAGATCGCCCTCCTGCGCGCTGCTCCCGCGGGGATGGAGAATCTTTAGCCTCGGCCGCGGGCTCGGCGAACAGCCAGCCGAAGAAGTATGACGCGGCGACCGCGCCGAGAAGCTCGGCCACGATGAAGCCCGACGCGTCGGCGGGAGCGATGCCCGAAAACGTGTCGCTGAGCGCGCGCGCGATGGTCACTGCCGGATTGGCGAAGGAGGTGGACGACGTGAACCAATACGCCGAGCCGATATAGAGGCCGACCGCCGCAGGCAACGCACCAGGCCTGAAGCGCAGACAGCCGAGAATGGTTGCGACCAGCCCAAACGTGGCGATGAATTCGCCGAGCCACTGGCCGAAGCCGGTCCGCGCGTTGCCTGAAATCTGAACGGGCGCGAGGTCGAACATCAGATGCGCCGCCACAGCCCCAAGGCACCCGGCTACGACCTGCGCCGCGACATAGAGGAGCGCCGTCCGGGATTCGATCTCGCCGCGAAGCAGCATGACGAGCGTCACGGCGGGGTTGAACTGCGCGCCGGAAACCGAAACGAAGATGGTGATGATGACGACGAGGATCGCGGCCGTGGCGACCGTATTGCAGAGCAGCGCGAGCGCGACATTTCCGCCGGCAAGCATCTCGGCCATGATGCCCGAGCCGACCACCGCCATCACAAGAATGAACGTGCCGAGCGCCTCCGCCGACAAGCGTCGCGCAAGATCGATTTGCATTAGGCTTCCTGCTCCCATTCCATTGTCATTGCCCGGCAGGACCGGGCAATCCACTTGTTCCCCCGGAGTTAGGGGTTACTAGATTCCCGCCTTCGCGGGAATGACTGCCCCGAAATTCCCGCCTCCGCGCCGCGAAAACCGGTGGCGAGCACGTACATCTCGGCGGATTCGGCGCGGGACGCCTTCGGCTTCACGTGGCGCACCTTGGCGAAAGAGCGATTGAGGCGAGCCACGAGCTCTCTGCTCGCGCCACCCTGGAGCACCTTGCTGAGGAAGGTTCCGCCGGGGGCGAGAATGCTCTCGGCAAGATCGAGCGCAGCCTCGACCAGGCCCATGTTGCGGAGATGGTCGGTCGCCTTGTGCCCGGTCGCCGGCGCATGCATGTCTGAGAGCACCACATCGGCCCTTTCTCCGCCCAACGCCTCGCCGATGCGCCTCGACGCATCCCAATCGGTGAGATCGAGCTCGAGCTGGACGACGCCCGCGATCGGTTCCATCGCTGCAAGGTCGACGGCGACCACCCGACCCTTCCCCGCCATGAGTCCCACGCGCTGCGCGGCGATCTGGCTCCATCCTCCCGGCACGGCGCCCAAATCGACGACGGTCATGCCCGGCCTCAGCAAATGGTGCTTGTCGTCGATCTCGATGAGCTTGAAGGCGGCGCGGCTGCGATAGCCCCTGCGCCTCGCCTCCTCGACATAGGGATCGTTGAGCTGGCGCTGGAGCCAGCGGGTCGAGGCGAGCTTGCGTCCCTTGGCGGTGCGGACCCTGACCGCGAGCTTGCGGTGTCCGCCCTGCCGCTCGCCGCCCTGCCCTTTTCCCGGCCTCACCATCTGTTAAATGCCCGATCTTGCGGCCCGAGCTTGACGCTCAGGCGCGCTTTGTCCCAACTCCGCATCGTCGCCCGCCAACACCTGCCACATGCCACGCCATTTCGTCATCCTCATCGTCGCCGTCGCGCTCTTCATGGAGCAGATGGATTCGACGGTGATCGCGACCTCTTTGCCGGCGATCGCCGCCGATCTCGGCGAGGACCCGGTCGCGCTCAAGCTCGCGCTCACCTCATATCTGCTGTCGCTTGCCGTTTTCATACCCTTGAGTGGCTGGGTTGCTGACCGTTTCGGGGCCCGCACGGTGTTCCGCGCCGCCATCGCCGTCTTCACGCTCGGCTCGGCGGCTTGCGGCTTCGCCCAGGGGCTTCCGGATTTCGTCGCCTTCCGCATCCTTCAGGGCATCGGCGGCGCCATGATGGTGCCGGTCGGCCGTCTCGTCATCTTGCGCTCGGTGCCGAAAGTCGAGCTGATCTCCGCGCTCGCGTGGCTCGCGGTGCCTGCGCTCATGGGGCCTGTCATCGGGCCGCCGCTCGGCGGCTTCATCTCCACGTTCGCCTCATGGCGTTGGATCTTCTGGATCAACATCCCGATCGGGATCGTCGGCATCATTCTCGCCACGCGTTACATCGCCAATATTCGTGAGGAGAAGCTGCCGCCGCTCGACGTCAAGGGTTTCGCGCTTTCCAGCATCGGATTGGCGGGCCTCGCCTTCGGCATCACCAATATCGGGCAGGGCCTGTTTCCGGCGGAGATCGTGCTGGTGCTGCTCGCGGTCGGTGTCGCCGGCTGCTGGCTCTATGTGCGCCACGCGCGCGCGACGACAAGACCTCTGCTCGATCTCAACCTGCTCAAGATCGATACGTTCTACGCGAGTGTCGTCGGCGGCTTCTTCTTCCGTATCGGGTTGGGAGCCATGCCGTTCCTCTTGCCCCTGCTGTTCCAGCTCGGTTTTGGCCTGAGCCCCTTCCAATCCGGATTGCTCACCTTCGCCAGCGCCGTCGGCGCCGTCGCCATGAGGACCGCCGCAGCGCCGATCATTCACCGCTTCGGCTTCAAGCCGATCTTGGTGACCAACGCGGTTGTGAGCGCCCTGTTCGTTGCCGCCGTCGCGCTGTTCACCGCTGGAACGCCTCACGCCATCGTGCTCGCCGTGCTGCTTGCCGGCGGGTTCTTCAAGTCGCTGCAATTCACCGCGATCAATTCCATCGCCTATGCCGATATCGACGACGCCGCCATGAGCCGGGCGACGAGCTTCGCGAGCGTCGTGCAGCAGCTGTCGCTCTCGGCGGGCGTCGCCATGGGCGCGCTCGTCCTCGAGATCGAGCGCATGGGCCGGCCCGACACACGCGTCGTGGCGGAGGATTTTCCGCTCGCCTTCCTTCTCGTCGGGGCGATCGCTGCAAGTTCGGCGCTTATCTTCATGCGCCTGCCAAAGGGCGCCGGCGCGAGCCTGTCCGCCAGAACGCGCCCGGTCGGGGCCGATCGGGAAACCGCCCCGGAGCCCGCCCCTTTCACTTGAGCCTCAAGTCTAGATGCTATCGGCTTCGCGCCGCACCTTCTTCTAACCTCCCCCTGGTGGGGAGGTCGGCGCGCGGTTTAGCGCGCCGGGTGGGGGCGTAGCGCCAGGCTGCAAACGTGTGGTGCATACTCTTCTAACCTCCCCCTCGGGGGAGGTTAGCAAATGAGCCTAGCGGCGGTGCGGGCGCGCGCCCTGGCCTTGGCGATGGTGCCTCGCCTGCTGCGAGCTTTGCCGGTCATGACCGTCCTCGGCCATGAGCGTGGCGAGGATGCCCTCGCGCAAGCCCCGGTCGGCCACCCTGAGCCGCTGGCAAGGCCAGACTCTGAGCAACGCTTCGAGGATGGCGCAGCCCGCGAGGACGAGATCGGCGCGCTCATGCCCGATACAGGGCTGGGCGGCGCGCTCGGCATAGGTCATGGCGATGAGGTCGCTCGACACGGAGCGCACTTCGCCCGCGCTGAGCCAGGCGCCGTCCACGCGCGAGCGCTCATAGAACGGAAGCTTGAGGTGAATGCCCGAGATCGTCGTGACCGTGCCCGAGGTGCCGAGAAAATGCGCGTGGTTGCCGGCGATCCTCTCGCCGAAACGATGCTCGGTCTCGAACTCCTTCATGCCCGCCATCACGTCGGCCACCATGGCCTCGTAATTTTCAGGCGTGACGTCGCGGCCGCCGTGGCGCTCGGCAAGATTGACCACACCGATCGGGAGCGAGGTCCAGGCGGCAATGCAGCTCTGCATGTCGACCCGGTCGTGCAGCGTGCGCCGCCAAGGCCGTCCCAGTCGCGAAAGGTCGAGCCAGATCAGCTCCGAGCTGCCGCCGCCGATATCGAACACGAGCGTGAAGTCGGCATTGCGATCGATCAGCGAGGCGCAGCCCGACACCGCGAGCTTGGCCTCAATCTCCTGGGTCACGATCTCGATGCCGAGCCCGGTCTCGGCGCGCGCCCGCGCGATAAACTCCGGAGCATTCGCAGCGATGCGGCAGGCCTCGGTCGCAATCAACCGCGAGCGGGTCACGCCGCGGCGTTTCATCTTGTCGGCGCAGACCTTCAGGGCATCGATGGTTCGGCGCATTGCGGCGTCAGACAGCCGCCCGGATGTCAGCACGCCTTCGCCGAGCCGGATGATGCGGGAGAACGCGTCGATGACGAGAAAGCCCCGGCGCGAAGGCTTGGCGACGAGAAGCCGGCAATTGTTGGTGCCGAGATCAAGCGCAGCGTAAATGGAAGGCGCGGACGCCGGCGCTTGCGCGTTCGCGTCAGTCTTAGCCTCGGCCGTCACCTTGAGGCCGTCTGCCGGCGCCAACGGACGCACGCCGGTTGCGGCTTGCGCCGGGCCATCTCCGCCCGCGCAGTCGCCGGTCTCGCTTCGCTTAGGCTCGACGCCGCGCGAAGCCATGGCAGCCGGGCCGGCATCGCCGCGCGGCCCAATCACAGTGTCCAAACCCCTGACCGGGACGCGCCCGCCTCCTTGGACCGGCCGGCGCCCGGTGCGTTGGTGCTATGCGGCCAGTGTATCAAGCCCCCGTTCGAGGTAAAGCGGGTTGTGCTGCATGCGGGGCGCTATGGTCTTGAGACTCGCGGCCAAGCGTAGAATATATGGAGAACCGATTTCGCCCCCGCGCCTAGCCTCGGGGGCGCCGCGCCCGTAGCTCAACGGATAGAGCACCAGACTTCGAATCTGGGGGTTGCACGTTCGAGCCGTGCCGGGCGCACCAGTTTCTTGCGCTCAGAAACGCCATCATATTGAGAACGGGGTCCTACAATTGACATTTGAAATGTCGCGGCAGTCTGCTGACGCCGGTGATCTGCTTCAAATGAACTCAGCAAACTCTTGGGGAGTGAAGCCGGCTTGCCTGATGATGGCCGCAAGCATCCAACGAGGAAGCTCTCTGCCTTTGTGGACCGGTAGTTGCCCTTCTCGGATCGTCCCGATGCACTAGGCGGTGATGGCTGCCGGAGGAACGCACGACCTCAAAACCGCCACGCTCAAGCGCCCTAACGACATCTTGCGCCTTGAGCGACGGCAGCCGTGTCATGCTGCCACTGAGACAGTGCCCTCGCGCACGCGCGCCTTGCCAATTTCTAGGGGAATCTCTTCCTGCCGCTCTCGCCGGCTCTCCAAAACAAGAGCAATCGCGTCCCGCGCCATTGCGAGGGCTTCCTCTTCCGTTTCTCCTCCTGTGACGACTTCGGGAAGCGCCGGTACGTGCACAAGAAACCCGCCTTCGTGCGGTTCAAGGACGACGGTGAATGTGTAATTTTCGTTCACGGCGACGATCCGGTGGTTTCCTTCATACGCGTCATCATACTGCACACCTCAAAATCTGCCAGTTAACTCATGTCGCCATCGCGTCGGGCTCGCCGCAATTGGCAAGGATCTCGGCGCGGACCTCATCCCGCAGCCGGATGGCGGCGGCGAAGTCTTGGGCCTCGGGGATGACCAACGACCCCACGCGGATTGCGACGGTGCCGCGCCGGGGAAACCAATGGCCGCTGCGGAGAACTGATCGCGTGCCCCGGAGCGTGACAGGCAAGACCTTCAAACTCTCACGCGCCGCGATGACAAAAGCCCCGAGGCGGAAGGGAAGCAGGCCCGGGGCCCGCGTGAACGTCCCTTCGGGGAGGAAGACAAGCATGCGCCCGGCGCGCGCGGCCTCAAGCGCCTTGTTCGCATCCTCGACGCCGCCTTCGGGGTCGGCGCGATCCACAAACAGCGCGCCGAGTTGCTTCAGGAACGTGCCCGCGAAGACCTGCCGCTCGAGCTCTTTCTTGGCGATGAAGGCCGGTTCGCCCGGGAGGACCGCGGCAAGGATCAGCGCGTCGATATAGCTCGCGTGGTTGGCCACGATGATGACGTCCTTCTCTTGCGGCCAAGAGCCGGTCATCTCGACCTTGATCCCGGTGAGCCGGAGGACGGCTTGCGACGTCTTGCGCACGAGGGCCCAACGCCGGGCCGGCCCGGCGAGCAGCGGAACCGTGACGAAGAGGAACGCCCCCGCCAGCACGATCACGGTCCACCACCAGGCCGCATAGAGATATTCGCCGAAGGCGCGCAGCGCCCGGCGCAATTGCTGCGCCACGCCGGTAACGCCAAGCCGCAGCATTTGCCACCATAGTGGCTGCGGCCGATCCAGCAGGCGGCCATGCTCGAAAAGCTCGCGGGCGGAGGTGCGGCGCAGCTTGCCGCTCGATGTCTTGGGAATGGTGTGAGGCGGAACGAGAACGATCTCGTCGGGAGACGCATCGAGCAAGGGCGTGACCGCGTCCTCGATCATCTTGCGCAAGCTGTCCAAGGCAGCGGCGCCAGTTTCGCGCGTCTCCGCGAGCACGATCACGCGTTCCGTGCCGCGCGCTTGATCAGGACTGCCGAAGGCGACAACGCAACCCTTGCGGACGCCCGGAACGTCGCCCGCCGCTTCCTCGATCTCGGCCGGGTAGATGTTCCGGCCGGCGCGGATGATGATGTCCTTGGAACGGCCCGTGATGTAGACGTCGCCGCCGGCGATATAGGCGCGGTCGCCGCTGTTCAGCCAATCGCCGTCGAAGAGCTCGCGATTCTTGCTTGGATTATCGAAATAGCCTTTCGTGGCGGACGGACCGCGCCATTGAAGCCGCCCCTCCTCCCGCTCGCCAAGCTCGCCGGTCGGGCCGACGATACGAATCTCGTGCCCTGGAAGAGGATGCCCGCACGCGACCATCTCCAAGGCGGTGGGGTCGTCGGCCGCCGCCGGCACGGCCCGCGCCCGCCCGGTCAACGCGGCACGGTCGACGCGATCGAAGAGGGGCGCGCGAACACGCGGCGGGAATGCGAGCCCGACCGCATTCTCGGCCAAGCCGTAGACGGGGACGAGCGCTTCGGGCTTGAAGCCATATCTAGCGAAACGGGCCGTGAATTGGCGGATGATGTCCGGCGAGACCGCTTCGGCGCCATTGAAGACCATGCGGAGCGAGCCGAGGTCGAGGCCTTCGATCGCTTTGTCGTCGATCTTGTTGAGGCAGAGCCCGTAGCCGAAATTCGGCGAGGCCGAGAGCGTTGCCCGATGATGGTGGATGGCCCACAGCCATTGCTCGGGCCGCACGAGGAAGGTGAGCGGCGACATGAGCACGAGCGGAGCGGCGTAATAGAGGCTGCCGAGCCATGCGCCGATCAATCCCATGTCATGGTAGAGCGGCAGCCAGCTCACAAACACATCGGACGGGCTTGCATCCATCGCCCCGCCCAGGGCGCGAATGTTCGCGAGCACATTTGCTTGGCTGAGCACCACCCCTTTGGGATCGCCGGTGCTGCCCGAAGTATATTGAATGAGGGCGATGTCGGCGGGCGGCACGTCGCGACCGTCGCTTGCCGTGCCTTGATTCAGCGCTTCGATGCTCAATACATCCCGCAGACTCTCGACCTGCAACTTGACAAGCCGCGCGATCGCCAATGCAGCCGGCGGGGCGATGAGGAGCGCCGCGCCTGCGTTGCGAAGGATGCCGGCCTGCCGGTTGAGATGCTCCTCGAGTTGCGAAGGGCGTGCCGGCGGGTAGATCGGCACTGGCACGCCGCCCGCGTAGAGCACGCCGAAAAACGCCGCGAAGAAGTCGAAGCCCGTCGGCAGCATGATCGCCACCCGCTCGCCGGGCTCAAGTCCTGATCGCATCAAGCCCTTTGCGACAATGCGCGCCCGTTCCGCGAGCTCGCGATAGGTGAGTTTGGTCTCAGCCCCCAGATCATGCCAAAGCGTGACATGAACCCGCTCGCCGTGCTGCCGCGCGTGCCAGTCGAGCACTTCGGTGAGGGTTCCGAGGTCGGCCGGTGCGGGAGCAACCGCGCTCTCTTCGATCGGCTCGCGCCGTGTCACGTCGAGGGTAGGCAGCGACGACGCGCCAGCGAGCGCCGGCAACAGATCCTCGAGCGTCTCCGCCTCGCCCAACAGATGATCGGGCAGCCGCACGGAAAAGGCGCGCTCGACCCGAAGCAGGAGTTCCGCGCGCGAAAGGCTGTCGAACCCCCAGTCGCGTTCAAGCGAGCTGGTCAATCCCGCCGTACGCGGGCGGTTCGGGTTCATCTCCTGCGCAAGCCCGCTCGCGATCGCAACGAGCGAAAGGCCGGCATGTTCGCGGTTCTTGTCGGAAGCTTTTTGCATCGACGACCGTCCTCGGCATCCCTTATAGACCTGCCGGCCTCTCCCTTCGAGCCGTGTCGGGCGTCATTTGGTAGCTCTTGGCCGCGCGGCCGACGAGGCTCGCGTGCTAAGCTCGGCCCATGCGGAAGTTCAATCTCGGCGGCTGGCTGCGCATCGGCATTGTCCTTTCCGTCATCTGGATCGTGATCGGCGGGAGCTTCGGCTGGAACCACGCCTATGACGGGGTCGACGCGAATTTCAAACAATGCGTCATCGCCATGAAATCGGCCGCCGATTTGCAGGCCTGCCGCGATGCGCGCAACAATGCGCTTGCCGTGCCAAGGGGGGTGAGCGCGGCCATCGTTGCCTTCGGCCCGCTCCTCGTGGCTTGGCTCGCGCTGTACGGGCTTGTTCTGCTCGTTCGCTGGATCCGGCGCGGATTCCAAGCCTCGCGGTCGGCCCAACCGCCAGCCTAGCGCCGGTCAACGCGGCGCGTGCTATGCTGGGCGCGCAACGGTACCGACGGCGCGCGAGGGAGGGTGATGATGCAAGACGAGGTCCATACGGAGGATCCGCACGGGTTTTCGGCGAAGCTGCGTGATTTCGGCGGCATCGCGCGAGACATCAGCCATTCCGCTTTGCGCGAGACGCTCTCCTGGAGTGCCTATCAGTGGACCGTGCTTGCTCTTCTCACCGCGATCTTCCTGCTGGTCGCCCTGTCCTATGGCGGCATCAGGGCCGAGCTTGCCGTGCTGAAACAGAACGCCGGCGCCTCGACTGAGGACCGGACGGCCATCGAAGCAGAACTCGGCAAGCAGACGTCGGAGCTCAAATCCGGCCTCACCCAAGCTCTCGCCGACATGAAGTCGGCGCTTCAGGCCGATATCGCCGCGATGCGCACCAAGCTCGATGCGCTGCGCCAGGCGCCGAGACCATCCGGGCCCAAGCCGCCGAGGCAGCGGCAGCAATAGACCCATCCGCCGAGCCTTGCCAATCCGGCTTGGCTGCGCGCGCAAACCTTGTGGGATGAAAAGGACGACAAGGTAGGCTAATGACAATTTTGAAACGGTTGACCAGCCCAATGCGGATCAGGCTTCTAGCAATTATAATCCCAGCTTCTGTATTTACTGCTCTTCTCAACCATCGGCTGACAGATGCGCCCAATATTGATGATGTTTCTCAAAATCTTCGAGCGGCTTATAATCTTGCATATAATGGCATCTTTTCTAAAGATGCCGAGCTGAGGCGTCCTGACAATTATCGCGAACCGCTGCCGGTGGCAGCGCTCGCCCTCTACATTAAAATGGATCCGAGGCTCTCCTCTGGACAAAGCAACATCAGCATCAACCGGAGCTCAGCACTCCTGGCCGTCAAGGAGCACAATTTGTTTTGGGCTTTCTTGTGCCTGGTTGGCCTGGGTGCCATCGTATTCGCCTCGGTTCGCCCGCCTTGGCTGGCGCTGATTGCGGTCGTTGCGGCCGACACATTGACGTATGTGTACTTCCTAAAAAGAGATGAAATCATAAATCGGACGTTGACGGAGATCCAGGCAGCCACGCTCCTGGTCTGGTTCGCTTTCTTTTTGATCCGAGCACTGGAAACGAAGAAAGCTGCCTGGTTCGCTGCCGCAGGAATTCTACTTGGGGGACTGGCGCTTACAAAAGCTGCCTTTCTTTATGTAGGGATCGGCCTTATCGCCGCGATCGCTCTCGCGTACGGCGTCTGGCCACCTCCGCAGTGGCGACGTCTGCGTGTGTTCGCTCTTGTTGGTGTGATGACAGCCTCGATGGCGGTAGTTGTTTTGCCCTGGATGGTGCGCAACTTCGTTCAGTTCGAGTCATTCGAGATCTCTCAGCGTGGCGGGCTCGCACTGATGTCCCGCGCCTACTACAAAATGAACGACACAGAATTCAAAGGGGCGTTCTATCATTTCGCTAGAGGAGGGTTGCGCGAAAATTTAGGATCTTATCTTGGCTATTCGCCGCGCGATCTTGAGGTGATGGGCCGTCTTCGGCGGCTCAAGTAAACGTTCAGCGAGCTTCGCGGCGAGAGATTTGGAGGCCGAAAAAGCAGGCCGTCCCGATGATGCAATTTCCTTCTATCGTGCTGCACGGGCTGAGCGAGTGCGATTCACAAAATTTTTCGCCGAACAGGGTGTGGAGCATCCGAGCAATCGCGCTGACGCCGAATTGCAAAGGCAGGCCATCAGCCAAATTATGCGAACCCCGGTACTCCGCACCGCTCGTTCCCAATTTTATCCTAGCACTGATTTTGGCGGTGGTCTGGACTGGTGGAGTATTGGCCGCAACAGCTAGTGGGCGCGCCCACGGCGCACGACCCGAAGTAAAATCGCCGCATCACCAGAAGAGCCCGTGAGAGCGTGTCACGAGATGTCATTCCCATGCGAAGCTTGAACTCACATTCAACTTTGAATCTCGATGGCAAGGAATGACTGAACAAAGGTGTCAGCAGTCAATTGGTGTGCTGCCAGCATGGGCAGGAACACCAGCAGATTTTTGAGCCATTGGTGGGGGCGCAGGCTTTTGAAGTATGCGACCGCCAATGTTGATCTCCCGATGAGGTGCTCCAGCCTCTCGTCCGATGGCGACACGATCTCTGAGCCTCTTTGTGTGATTGATTGCCAAAAGCCGACCAGAATGCTGCAGTGTCTATGTCGGGTCAAACGGTCGGTGAGCGGAAGCCGCCTGCGGGACGATGGTGCACCTCACCCGCTTAAGGGGATTACGCTACAAAGCCGGTTCGCCGATCAGAAGAAACTTGCGAAGGCCGCGATCCTGCGGCTAGAACGGCGAACCTCGAGCGCGAGCGCGCGCCCCTTGCGTCTTGTGTGGCCCAAGTTTTCGCGCCACATATCGCGCTGGTGGGGGATCGTCTAACGGTAGGACAGCGGACTCTGACTCCGCCAGTCTTGGTTCGAATCCAAGTCCCCCAGCCAACCTGAATGATCTCGCAGGTTGACCATCAGATCGAAGGGCGAACGCAAGGAAAACTCTAGCGTTTTTCCTTTGAGCCGTAGGTTCGAAAAGACGAAAGAGATGAGTTCGCGCTTTTGCTCGATTTTCGAACGCTCGAAAAGCTCGGCTGCTCGCGAAGCCAGTGAAATCAGGCTTTCCAGTGTGGCGCGGACGTGACCGTCGCCCTCTTGATGCTGCTCAATTTGGTGGGCGATCTCTGCCTGTCGCTGTTTCAGTTCGCGCGCCTTTTTGTCGTACTC
>DASUQP010000272.1:0-8875 GCA_036280475.1 Methyloceanibacter sp.
GGCCGAACGGTCGAGACGCGTGGCCTCTTCCACGCGCGCTTTGCGGATGGCCTCGCGCAGGGACCGCGAGGCGGCCGGACGCGCTACCTTCTTGACGCTCTCATCCATCCCCGTGGCCCCTTGGCGTTGGGGCGCAGCATAACGCCGTAAGGGGCGGAAATGCGACTGAAATCCACCGCCCTATTCGAGGCGAGGACCACCGCGGCGCGGGCATCGTCGAACCATTTGTCGATCGACGTATCGATGTTGGCCTCGAGCCCCGCTTTCCAGGTGGCGATGGTGGCGTCGAGCGCCTCCTCGTTGGCGGCCACGAAGCTCTCGCGGTTGAAGGCCTCGTTGGCCGCATTCGCCAGGTAATCCACGGCGGCGCCGATCAGGACGCCGATCGCGGCGCCGACCACCTGGCCGCCCATCGGCTGGACAACCGTTCCCGCCACGGCTCCCTGCTGGGCAAAGGCGATCCGCGTCCCGAGCGAGGTGGCGACGCGGCGCGACAATTGCCCGAAGCTTTGGGCGAGGACGCCGTTGATGGCGGGGCCGAGCGCGAGCGCCCCGACCGTGCCGCCCGCGGCCGCCGTGCCGACCCCGACCACGCCGTCGAAAGCGCGGTCTTCCATCAGGTAGGTGGGGGCCTTCCATTTCTGCGCGTCCCAATCGAGCTTGATATTGCTCATGGGCGTCGCGGCCGGGATGTCCTCGAGATGGCTCGTATGCTTGGCCAGGAACAGCTGGAGCCGCATGTCGCCATTGGCGACCACCCGCCGGTAGCTGTCATGGGCATGGCGCACCGCCTGTTCGACGCCCTTGATGATGGTCTGATCGCGTAGCTCCGGCTTCAGCACCTGGTCTTTGTAATTGGTCAGGAAATAGTCCTTGATATCGGCCTCGATCGCCTCGTTGACCGACTCGTACTTGCCGGCCTCGAAGAAGCGGGTAATGGCCGAGGACACGGTCTCCTTCAGCACGACATAGGAGCGCTTCCACTCGAAGTACCAATCCGCGTAAGCCGAAATCGCCTGCTCGCGATCCTGGAACGCAAGCGCGAAGCTGCGGTCGAGGTCCTCATGCGCGGCCTGTTTGATGCGCGCGCGCTCCTCGTCGAGCATCAGGATCGTGTCGTTGACGAATTTGTCGGCCTCCGACTTGCTCGCCACAACCTTGCGCAAGCTGCCGTCCACATCCTTGATGACGAGATCGACCGCGTCGGGCGGCAGGCTCCGGTCGCCGAAGAAAATGTCGAAGACGCTCTTGTCGGCATGCACCGGAGCGGTGTGGTCGAGATGGCGGTAATAGCTGCGATAGAAGGTGGTGCCGAGCGAGAGCAGCGCATAGGCCGAAAGGATGAGCGCGACTGCGACGCCGATCGGCTTGAGCAGCATGCCGAGGGCGCTCGGTTTCACCAGCTTCACCCGGGGTACGCGCTCCCGGCGCCCGGCTTTGGCGAGCGCGCGTGCGCCGCGCCGGCCGCCTATCGCGGCGACGGCATCGTCAGGATGAGCGACAAGGGCCGTGGCTCGGCCTTTGGGCGTATCGTGCAACATGTCCTGTGGCACCTTTGCAGGCCTGATTCTCTCAGGCTTCGCCCCCAGCCCCTTCATATAGGGGCTTTTCGCCCGGCTTGTAAGTCACCCCCGGGGGACCAGCCTTGCGGTGGGATGGGAACGCTTCGCAAGCGCCTAGGGTTCTGCCGAGTGGAGGTTACGCCATTGGCGAGAGGACCGGAGACCGACCTTCCCCTCTTTAGGGAAAGAAGGGTCAACGACCCAAAGCGGGCGCTAGAGTTGCTTGCCGAAGAGGCAAGGCGCTGCACGCGCTGTCCCCTTTATCGCAACGCGACCCAGACCGTGTTCGGCGAAGGTCCAGCCGATGCGGCCCTGATGCTGATCGGCGAGCAGCCGGGCGATCAGGAAGACCTTGCCGGGCGCCCGTTCGTCGGTCCTGCCGGCAAAGTGCTCGACGCGGCGCTCGAAGCCGCCGGCATCCCGCGCGCGGACATATATGTCACCAATGCCGTGAAGCACTTCAAGAACGAGCCGCGCGGCAAGCGGCGCCTGCATAAGAAGCCCGACACAAGCGAGATCGACGCCTGCCGGTGGTGGCTCGATCACGAGCTTGCGATCGTGCAACCCGCCGTAGCCGTGGCCCTTGGGGCGACCGCCGCGCGCGCCCTCATGCGCAAGGCGCTGCCGATCAACGCCAATCGCGGACGGTTTCTGCCTTTGCCCGAAGGCGGCAAGGCGCTCATCACCGTGCACCCCTCTTATCTGCTGAGGCTGCAAGAGGAGCGCGACAAGCGGCGCGAGTTTGGCCTTCTGGTCAGGGATTTGCGCTTGGCCGCCGACGCAGCGCGCTAGGCGCGGCGCTCGTCTTTTCAAAACTGCGCACGCGAAATCTCGGCGACGATCACCGACGCGGCCCAGAGAATGGCCAGGAACAGCGCCACCGCGATGCCGAAATTGACGGCGCGGTTGAGCCGATGCGCGAGGCGCTTGTTATCGAGAAAACCGAACAGATTTGACGTACCACTGATCGGCGCAGGACAGGCAGTAGAACAGCATCACCACGAGCGCGAATTGATGCACGTAGTACAGGACGGCGCCGCCCCCCTTCTCGTAGAAAAACTTCAAGACGCCGACCAGAAAGAAATTGCGCAGCAGGTCGAAGAACCACTGCGAGAAATTCCGCTCCCACTGCCAAAGCTCGACCTGCCCCTCGCTCCGTTGCAGGAGTTGGTGCCGGTAGCGGGCGAAGTCCACGGGCGGACGACCTAGAGCGCGTCAGCGCCCATCTCTCCGGTGCGCACGCGCATCGCCCCTTCGAGATCGAGCACGAACACCTTGCCGTCGCCGATGCGCCCCGTGCGCGCGGCGGCACCGACGGCCTCGACCACGGCATCGGCGATGGCGTCGTCGACGGCGATCTCGAGCTTGACCTTCGGCACGTACTGCATCACGTACTCGGCGCCGCGATAGATCTCGGTTTGTCCCTTCTGCCGCCCGAAGCCGCGCACTTCGCTCACCGTCAAACCTTGCACGCCGATCCCGGCAAGCGCCTCGCGAATGGCCTCGAGCCGGTGCGGCTGAATGACTGCAATGATGTATTTCATGGTGCTCGTCCCCGATCGCTTCCCGGTTACATATTGTAGGCGCGCTCGCCGTGAAGCCTGACGTCGAGACCTTGCTCCTCAGTCTCGGCGCTGACGCGCAAGCCGGTGACAGCTTGGACGACCTTGGCGATGACAAAGCTTACCACGAGAGACCATAGCAAAGTGGCGCCGATCCCGATGAGCTGAATCGAGGCCTGCCCGCTCATGCTGCCGCCTTCCGGAAATCCCACACCGCCAAGCGCGGCATCCATGAAGACGGCGGTAAGCGCGACGCCGGTCGCCCCGCCGACGCCGTGAACGGCAAAGACGTCGAGGGAATCGTCGATTCTAAACCGCCGCTTGATCACCCCGACCATGAAATAGCAGACCGTGCCGCCAGCAATCCCGATGACGACGGCCGCCCCTGGGCCGACATAGCCGGAAGCGGGCGTGATGGAGGCAAGTCCCGCAATCGCTCCCGTCACGGCGCCGACCACGCTCGGCTTGCCGAATTTCATCCACTCGATGACGATCCAGACGAGCGTTGCCGTGGCGGCCGAGATGTGGGTCACGGTCATGGCCATTCCGGCGTCGGCGCCGGCTGTCAAGGCGCTGCCCGCATTGAAGCCGAACCATCCCACCCACAGCATGCAGCCACCGGCAAGAGTCATCCACGGCGCGTGCGGCGGCCTCACATCGTCGGGAAAGCCAAGGCGCGGGCCAAGCAGAATGGCAAGCACGAGTGCCGTCACGCCCGCGGTAAGATGCACCACCAAGCCTCCGGCGAAATCGCGCACCCCCATCGCCGCAAGCCAGCCCCCACCCCAGACCCAGTGGGCCACCGGGACGTAGACCAGAAGAAGCCAGAGCAGGCTGAACAGCATGACCGCGCTAAAACGCATGCGCTCGACAAAGGCCCCCACGATCAGCGCGGGCGTGATGATGGCGAAGGTCATCTGGAACATGAAAAACACGCTCTCCGGCAGGGTCGTACCCGGCGCCACAGCGTCGCGCGGGACACCGATGAGGAGCACCTTGCCGAGATCGCCGATCAAGGGACCGCCGGCGTTGAAGGCGAGGCTGTAAGCGCCGGCAAGCCAGGCCACCGACACGAGACAGGCGATGGCGAAACACTGCATCAGCACCGAGAGCAAGTTCTCCGCCCGCACCAGCCCGCCATAGAACAAGGCAAGCCCGGGCAAAGTCATAAATAGAACCAGCGCCGTGGCTGTGATGAGCCAGGCCGTATTGCCTGCGTCAATCATGAGGGCCCCCACCCGTCCAAACCGTGTTGTTTTGCCTAAAACCTTAGCATGGGGAGAAAGAGGGCGGCAAAGGCGGCGGCCCAGTTTGCCCGCGCTTGCCCACAGATGTGTCGGCCTGAGATGCGCCACGTGCTATAGTCGCGCCATGAGCAAGGCCTTCACCAAGGAGCCGGAGCCCGGCAGCGACGTCTACGACGACCTGCC
Organism: Methyloceanibacter sp.; assembly: GCA_036280475.1. Classification (GTDB taxonomy): domain Bacteria; phylum Pseudomonadota; class Alphaproteobacteria; order Rhizobiales; family Methyloligellaceae; genus Methyloceanibacter. Next base: position 4,555 of record DASUQP010000272.1, read on the forward strand.
CGATCGCCCGGTTTCGCCTCATAATCTCGTGACCCCCAAGGGGCTCGAGATGATCGAGGCCGAGCTTGCGCGGCTTCATCGCGAGCATGCGGCGGCCCAAGATGCCGACGACCGCCCGCTGCTGGCCAAGATCAACAGGGACTTGCGTTATTGGACCTCGCGCCGGGCCACCGCCCAAGTGGTCGAGCCGCCACGGGACGTGAGCGAGGTGCGTTTCGGCTCGACGGTGACGATCGAACGCGAGGACGGCCGGCGGCAGACCTATCGCATTGTCGGGGAGGATGAGGCCGATCCGTCTTTGGGCACGCTCTCTTATGTGTCGCCCGTGGCTCAGGCCTTGCTCGGGAAGCAGGCGGGCGACGTCATCGAGGCCGGCACCGCCGAGGCCACCATCATCGACATTTCCTAGCGATTTCAGCGCTTGGACGGACTGTCGCTCGGCTTCTCCAGCATGAGTTGTCCCTGCTTCTCCACGAGAGCCCTGGCCTTGTCGGCAAGGAGAGCCAGCACCCAGGGCAGTTGCACCTCAAGCCGCACGTGATCGTCGGCGACATCAACCGTTCCGGTCGTGGTCTGCCCGAGCAGGCTCGCGCGGAAATCGAGATGGTCGCCGGCCCACTCGTCCTTCACCACGACGAAGCTTTGGCCGAAACTCGAGCGGACATTGCTGAACCCGGTCTTGAGACGCCTCACGGCCTCCTGCTTGCCGAGCCTGTGGGGGATGGTGACGACGACCGGTCGAGACATGGACCGAACCCTTTTCTTGATAACGACTTCCGGTGTCATGTGGTGAGGCCGAAGCCGCGCTACCAGTGGCTGCGCGGGCGTTCGGGTCAAGGCGTCTCGTCTTTCTTGTCGACATGGCCGAGGTCGCGGCCGGGCGCCACCTCGTCCCTCACCATCTGCTTCAGCTCCTTGATCTCGGGAAAGCGCCCGCGCTCGCCGCGCGACCATAGCAGCTTGCCGTCAAGCCGGATCTCGAACACCCCGCCCGTGTCGTCGGGGATGAGCGTGACCGAGCCGAGTTCCTCGGCGAAGGTGGAGAGAAGCTCCTGGCCCATCCAGGCGGCGCGCAGCAGCCAATTGCACAGCCGGCAATAGGTGATGGCGATGTTGGGTCTTGGCGGGATGGCGGAACGCTCCCATGCCGGAGAACTGGAACGAATTCATGCCAATCTAGTCCCCGGGCCCCATTCGCCTCAAGAATTCTTGACCATGAGATACCGGCCTCAAAAAGCCTTATCGAATCAGATAGAATCGGCTGTGGCGCCGAGCACTCTTTTGGAGGACCGCGCGTTATCGTAATGTAACGCGCCTTGTCGTAAGGTGCGGCCGATGGCCCCGTTGTCATCATTCCGTCACCATAATCTTGACTTGTCCGCCGAGGCAAAAATGCGGAAAGGAAAGTCCATGCGAATCGCCGCCGACCGCAACGCCCCCCTTTGGGTCCTGGCTGTCTTAGCCTTGGCCATTGCGCTTGTCCCATGGCCGAGCAGACTGGCTGCCGCCGGTGCGTTCGACACGCTGCTTGGCTCCTGGCGGGGCGCAGGCCAAATCCAGCTCAGCAACGGCCGCAGCGAGCGTGTCACGTGCAACGCGTACTACACCGGGGGCGGCTCGCAGCTCGGTTTGGCCATCCGTTGCCAAAGCGAAAGCTCCAATGTCGAAATCAGGGGCAAGCTTAGCCAGAGCGGCGGTCGCATCTCCGGGACCTGGGAGGAGCGCACCTTCAATGCCGCGGGCACGGCCTCGGGTCAGGCGACCGGCGACAGGATCAGCCTTCAGATCAGCGGCGGCGTGAGGGGCAGCATGCAGGTCTCCTATAGCAAATCGCGCCAAAGCGTCTCGATTTCCACGCAAAACATTGCTCTGAGAAGCGTGACGATCAACCTCGCCCGCAGCTAGCCCGGCGCACGCGGCTTGCCGCTGGCCATCCCTAGAGGCACCGTCTCTTGGCAGAGCCTGCAACCGGCGGGAGGAGCCAGTCATGGGCGAAGTTCTGCTGACAAGTCAATTGAAGGGAGAACGGCTCGAGCTCGCCGCCTCGGGCTCCTGGACGGCCGCGCATGCCGGCGAGCTTGAGACGCTCGTCGACACCGCGGCAACCCAAGCCGCCAGGGCGAAGGGCGTCTCGATCGACATGGGGGGCGTGCGCGAATTCGATACCTTCGGTGCTTGGCTGCTGGAGCGCTTGACGCGGACCTGGTCTTCGACGGGAGCGATAGCCGAAATCGTCGGAATGCCGCCGCACGACCGCAACCTGCTTGCGGAGATGCATAACGTCAACCGCGGGCCCGCGCGCGCGCACGCGCGCGATAACACAATCGTCGGCGCGCTTGCCGCGGTCGGCAAGGCCGGCGCCGAGCTTGGCGACAACCTCGCCGCTTTCGCCGAAATGCTCGGGGCGGTCGGCGCGGCCACGATCCGCGTGCTCGCGCGTCCGCAGGATTTCAGGCTCACCTCGACCGTCAACCAGCTCGACCGCGTCGCGTGGCGCGCGGTTCCCATCATCCTCCTCATCACCTTTTTGATCGGCGCCATCATCTCGCAGCAGGGAATCTTTCACTTCCGCCGCTTTGGCGCCGAGCTCTACTCGGTCGATCTCGTGGGGATCCTCGTGCTGCGCGAAATCAGCGTCTTGATCGTGGCCATCATGGTGGCGGGCCGCTCGGGCAGCTCCTACACAGCCGAACTCGGCTCCATGAAGATGCGCGAGGAGATCGACGCTCTGCGCACCATGGGATTCGATCCCGTGGAAGTCCTCATCATCCCCCGCATTCTCGTGCTCGTCATCGCGATGCCCGTGCTCACGTTCCTCGGCTGCCTCGCCGCGCTCTACGGCGGAGGCCTGGTGGCCTGGCTTTACGGCGGCATCAGCCCGGACATCTATCTCGCGCGCCTGACCGAGGCGATCTCGATCACCCATTTCAAGGTTGGCATGCTGAAGGCGCCCTTCATGGGGCTTGTCATCGGCATCGTGGCCTGCGCCGAGGGACTGAGAGTGAAGGGCAGCGCCGAGTCGCTTGGTCTCCGGACCACGGCCTCCGTGGTCCAATCGATCTTCCTTGTGATCGTGCTCGACGGGCTGTTCGCGATCTTCTTCGCCTCGATCGGAATGTGACGCCGATGGCCGAGAGGCCCATCATCAAGGTGCGCGATCTCGTCGTCGGGTTTGGCGACCAGATCGTGCTCGACCATCTCTCGCTCGATGTGAGACGGGGCGAGATCCTCGGCGTCGTCGGCGCTTCGGGCGCCGGCAAGTCGGTGCTGTTGCGCACCATCATCGGGCTCTTGCCGCGCCGTCAGGGCTCGATCGAGGTGCTGGGCGTGGATTTGGCGAAGGTGGGCGAAGCCGAGCGCCGCGCGCTCGAACGCCGCTGGGGCATCCTGTTTCAACAGGGCGCGCTGTTCTCCTCGCTCACCGTGCGCGAGAACGTGCAATTCCCGATGCGCGAGAATCTCGAATTGTCGCCGCGGCTCATGGACGAAATGGCGCTGGCCAAGCTCGAAATGGTCGGGCTCACGCCGGACGATTTGAACAAGTATCCGGCCGAACTCTCCGGCGGCATGACCAAGCGCGTGGCGCTTGCCCGCGCCTTGGCGCTCGACCCCGAGATCGTGTTCCTCGACGAACCGACCTCGGGTCTCGATCCGATCTCTGGCGGCGATTTCGACGAGCTGATCCGGACGCTGCAACAGACGCTCGGGCTGACCGTGTTCATGGTGACGCACGATCTTGAGAGCCTTTACACCGCCTGCGACCGGGTAGCAGCTCTCGCCGACGGCAAGGTCGTGGCCGAGGGCCCTATTGAGGTCATGCTCGAATGCGAGCATCCCTGGGTGAAGACCTATTTCAAGGGAAAACGGGGCGGCCTGCTCGCCGACCGGCAACTGAGCGCTTGAGACGCGGAAGGATCTGATCGATGGAAACGCGCGCCCGCTACGCCCTGATCGGACTTTTCATGCTCGCCGTGATCGCGGCAAGCTTCGCCTTCGTCTATTGGCTCGAGAACAAAGGCGGTTTCGCGCAGCGCGAAACGTATCAGATCAAGTTTCAGGGCTCGGTCTCGGGCTTGCTGATAGGTTCTGCCGTCTTGTTCAACGGCATCCGCGTCGGCGAAGTCACGGGCCTCGGGCTCGACGCCGGCGCTCCTCAGGACGTGATCGCCACCATCGCGGTCGTTCGCGGTACGCCGATCCGCGCCGATACCGACGTCAGCATCGAGACGCAAGGCTTGACCGGCGCCGCCGCCGTGGCGTTGCGCGGCGGGAGTTCGACCGCCCAGCTTGCCGCTGGCGAGGCGGGCGCACCGCCGATCCT